>NZ_JBIUBL010000030.1:0-115783 GCF_044548015.1 Streptomyces sp. NPDC052236
TGCAGGGGGGACCCTGTGGGAGAGTAGGACGCCGCCGAACAATCATTGTGGGAATGCCCCGCACCTCTGGTGCGGGGCATTCCTGCGTTCAGGACGGATTTACCAGGCGGGTGTCGTAGGCCAGGATGACCGCTTGTACGCGGTCCCGGGCGCCCGTCTTGGCGAGAATGCGGCTGACATGCGTCTTCACCGTCGATTCGGCGAGGTGGAAACGCGACGCGATTTCCGTGTTCGTCCAGCCCTGGCCGATGACGGTGAGGATTTCCCGTTCACGGTCGGTCAAAGACGCCAGACGGGCATCCGGTCCCTCGGTCGCATCGGTGCCACCGGGTCCGTGCGGCAGGTGGTGCGCGAATGCGTCCAGCAGGCGGCGGGTCAGGCTTGGGGCGACCACCGCGTCGCCGCTCGCCACCGCACGGATTGCCGAGAGGAGCTCCTCCGGGTGGGCGTCCTTGATGAGAAAGCCACTGGCGCCGGCCCGGAGACCCGCGTACGCGTACTCATCGAGGTCGAAGGTCGTCAGGATGAGGACACGCGTACGGGCACCGGCCGCGATGATGCGGCGAGTGGCCTCAATGCCGTCCAGGCCCGGCATGCGGATATCCATCAGGGCCACATCGGGGCGGTGCTGGGCGACGAGGCGGACCGCCTCCGTGCCGTTTGCCGCCTCGCCCACGATCGTCATGTCGTCCTGGCTCTCCAGCAGCATCCGGAAGCCGAAACGCTGCATCGGCTGGTCGTCGGCCACGAGCACGGTCGTCACTGGGCTTGTCCTTCTCTGTGTCGCTCGATCGCTCAGTCGTTCAGGGGGAGTGTCAGGCAGACTTGCCAGCCCGACGGCACCGGGCCGGCTTTGAGTGTGCCGCCGTACAGCGACGTACGCTCGCGCATTCCGCGAATGCCCCGGCCACCGCCCGTGCCCGAACGCGATTCGCCCACGCCCCCGCGGCCGGTGTCCGTGGTGACGGCCTCCAGGGCGTCCGGGGTGTACGTCAGGGTGACTTCCGCAGTGACGTCCTGCGGGCCCGCGTGCTTGAGGGTGTTGGTGAGGGATTCCTGCACCACCCGGTAGACCGTGAGCTGGCGGCCGGGGGACAGAGTTGTGCGCGGGGCTCCACTCGTCGTGAGGCGCACCGGGAGGCCCGCTTCCCGTACGCCCTCCACCAGCGCCTCCAGGTCGGCCAGGGACGGCTGCGGGGTGAGGTCCGGCGTCGGCGGGTCTTCGCGCAGTACGTCGAGCAGCCGTCGTAGTTCGCCCAGCGCCTGGCGGCTCGTTGTGCCGATGGCGTCCAGGGCCTGGCCTGCGCGCTGCGGGTTCTTGCCGGAGGCCGCCGCGTACGAGCCGCCGTCCGCCAGGCCCGTGATCACCGCCAGGTTGTGGCCGATGATGTCGTGCATCTCCCGGGCGATCCGGGCACGTTCGGCGGCTGCGGCAAGGCGCGCCTGCTGATCGCGTTCGATCTCCAGCTGCTCCGCTCGTTGCACGAGAGAAGCGGTGTACTCCTGGCGGCTGCGTACGGCGATGGCGAGGAGCATGACCAGGGCCAGCGACATCATCGGGGGGACGAACGCGCGTCCCCAGTCGCCGTCCGGCCAGCGGGTCGCCGTCACCGCCGTCTGCGCCGTAAGCAGTACGCACATCCAGGCCAGACCGCGCGCCGAGGCGCGCAGGGTGACATTGAACAGTACGACCAGCCCGGTCATCGAGATCTGTGCCGCCGCGCCCGTCCAGCCGTTGAGGGTTACGGCGACGAAGACGACCGTCATCGCCAAATGGGGCCGCCGTCGCCGCCACGCCAGGGGAAGTACGAATCCGGCGGTGATCACGGCGACGAGGGCGGCCGGAACGTCAGGGTTGGGTGCGACGATGCGCCAGTTCGAGTTGATGAGGTCGGCCAGGCCGCCCATCGCTGCGACGACCGGCAGCAGCAGGTCCCACACCAGGGGGTGGCGGCGGTCGAAGGCCCGTATGCGCTGGGTGGCGAGGTGGAGGAGCCGGGTGAGCGGCTGGGGGCCCGTGCCGCCCTTGACACCGGAGCTCGGGCTCATCGTCCAGTCCAGTCCTGTCCTCGTACGTTTTGTCATACGTCGCGGCGGCGCAGCAGCAAGGCCGCCGCGACGAGCGCCGCCGTCACCCACGCGCCGAGTACCAGCAGCGCCGGCCCCGGTGCCAGGACCCCTTCGGCGCGGTGCAGCGTACTGAGCGCGTCGGCGGCCTCCAGTGGAAGGTACTTGACCGCGTCCTTCACCGCGTCGAACGGAAGCATGCCCAGGACCTGGGGAAGGATCAGCACGCAGCCGATGTACGCGCCGATGGCACCCGGCACCGAGCGCAGCAGCGCACCGAGAGCCAGCGTGAAAGCGCCGGTCAGGGCGAGGGCCGCCGCCGTGCCGGTGAGGGCACGGACGACGCCGGGGTCGCTGATGGAGATGGACATGTCGGTGCCGTCGAGGAAGGCCTGCGCGAGCGGGAAAGCGGCGAAGGCGGTGGCGAGAGTGGCGGCGAAGGCGACCGCGGTGAAGACGGCGGCCTTGGCCCACAGCACGGGCGTACGGCGCGGTACGGCGGCGAGGGAGGACCGGATCATGCCCGTCGAGTATTCCCCGGCCGTGACGAGGATGCCCAGGACAGCGATCACGATCTGCGAGAACTGGGTGCCGAGGAGAGTGAACCGTACGGGATCGACGCGCCCCGCGTCCTCGCCGCCCGGGTCGTAACTGATCCCCGTGATCGCGCCCATGGCGAGAACGAGGACTGTCGCGGCGGCCAGCGCGATCCACGTCGAGCGCAGGGAGAAGAACTTCGACCACTCGGAGCGCAGCACGCGGGGAGCCGTGATGTGAAGAGCTGAGGTCATGCTGCTCCTTGGAGGGGCGTGGCCTGGGGCGTGGCCTGGTACTCGACGGACTCGCGTGTGAGTTCCATGAAGGCCTGCTCCAGGGAGGCGGCCTGTGGGGTGAGTTCGTAGAGGGGGATGGAGTGCGCGGCGGCGGTACGGCCGATGTGCCGCGCGTCCGTGCCGTGGACGTGGAGCGTGCCTGGTGGCCCTTCGCTGGTGATGTCGATGCCGGGGCCTGCGAGCAGGCCGCGCAGCCGGACGGTTTCCGTGTCCGGCGTGACCACCTTGATGGCCCCGAGCCCCGCCTCCCGTACGAATGCTTCCACCGTCGTGTCGGCGAGCAGTCTGCCCCGGCCGATGATGATCAGGTGATCGGCCGTGACCGCCATCTCGCTCATCAGGTGGGAGGAGACGAAGACCGTACGGCCTTCCGCGGCGAGGGATTTGAGCAGGTTGCGGATCCAGAGGACGCCCTCGGGGTCGAGGCCGTTGACAGGCTCGTCCAGGATGACGGTGGCCGGGTCGCCGAGCAGGGCCGCCGCGATGCCGAGCCGCTGGCCCATGCCGAGGCTGAAGCCCTTCACCCGGCGGCGGGCGACCTCGGACAGCCCGGTCATGGCGAGGACCTCACTCACGCGGGCGCGGGGGATGCCGTGCGTGAGGGCGAGTGCCAGCAGGTGGTGGTAGGCGGAGCGGCCGGGATGGATGCTGCGTGCCTCCAGGAGCGCGCCGACCTCGGTGAGGGGCGCGCGGTGGGCGGCGTAGGGGCGGTCGCCGACGGTGGCGCGGCCGAGGGTTGGTGCGTCCAGGCCCAGGATCATGCGCATGGTCGTGGACTTGCCTGCACCGTTCGGACCGAGGAAGCCCGTAACAGCGCCCGGCCTGACTGTGAAGGTGAGATCGTCGACGACCGTCTTGTCGCCGTACCGCTTGGTGAGTCCGTGTGCCCGAATCATGTCTTCGACGCTAAGGAGCGGGCGGGCGAGGATCGTCCGACTGGGGGCGGGAGCGGGAGCGCTGGGCGTAGTACCGCAGTACGACAGGCAAACCACGTTGCTCAGGGGCACGGGCGTTCGTCAGTATCACCAGATGGAATACGTTATTCGACCCGTACGCGCCGACGAGTGGGCCAAGGCCCGGGAGATCAGGCTCGTGGGACTGCAGGATCCGGTCGCTCACCTCGCCTTCGTGGAGACATACGAACAGGCCGTCGAGCGGCCCGACGTCTTCTGGCAGGACCGGACGTCCGCTGCCGCGGAGGGGGTCGTCACGCGACAGTTCATCGCGGAGGCCGCGGACGGGCGGTGGGTGGGCACGCTCACGGTGCTTGTCGAGCGGCCGGCGGGGGAGGTGCGGTTCGGGGAGGCCGCGAAGATGGACCAGACGCATGTGGTCGGGGTGTTCGTACGGCCGGAGGCGCGCGGCACCGGTGTCGCGGACGCGCTGTTCGCGGCGGCGGTGGAGTGGTCCTGGTCCCTGGCGGGGCCGCCCATCGAACGCGTACGGCTGTATGTGCACGAGCGCAACGGGCGGGCTGCCGCGTTCTACCGGCGGGCCGGGTTCGAGCCGAGCGGGGATTCTGTGCCGGCGCCGGGGGATCCCACGGCCCGGGAGCTGGAGCTGGAGATCAGGCGCTAGCCCACTGGGTCAGTCAGTGGCTGGGGCCAGCGGGCGCGCGCCTGTTCGGCGGAGCGGAGCAGGACCAGAGTAGGCAGTCCCTGGGCTTGGCCCGTCGCCAGCAGGTCGGGAAGCCGGGGCAGCGGAGCCACGGCCGCGACATCGTCCAGTACGAGAGTCAGTGGTGGGTCGAGCCGGCCGTCAGATGACCGTGCGGCCATGCGGCGGCCGTGCTCGACCACGTCTGATGCGAGTGCGGTGAGCAGAGGCATCGCACCGGGGTGGGTGCGCGGATCTTCGATCGATTCACCCACCACGTAAAGGGTGCCCCCTTCATCGATGAATGATTCCAAGGTCAGCGAATCGGCCCGGTTTGCTGTGCACGCCTCCCGGATGTGGATCGAGGAGAACGCGGAGAGCGCGCGGACCACCAACTGTTGGGCGATGTCGCGGCGTTCGGGGTGCCCGGTGAGCGCGGACTCCAGCAGTCCGGCGAGTCCGGCGGTGGCCTTGGGGTGCGTACGGAGGATACGTACGGCCTCCTGGGCGGAGCCGCCCTGTGCCCAGCGGTGGAGCTGCTTGAACGGGCGTCCGTCCACGGCCGCGGCGTGCAGCCAGCAGCGCAGCAGCGTCTCGGCGGTGTCGGCCATGGCGGCGTCGAGGAGCGCGCGAGGCCGTACGGAGGCGAGGAGGGCGACGGCTCGATCCCGGGCCGTGGCGGCGTCCTCGCAGCGGGCGGTGGGCGACCAGTGGATGCGGGCGGGCGTGTCGCAGAGGTGCCCGGGGTCGTAGACGAGGACGGGGCCGAGCTTGGCCCGCGCGTCCTTCGTCTCGGACCACACGGTGGGATCGGACGTGACGACGAGCGCGGGTCCGGCGGCGTCGAGGACGGCCTGAACGGCGGCGGGGCGGCGGGTGGCGGGGTCGCCGTAGAGGAGCCGGGGGGTTCGGGGAGCGGGCAAGGAAGTGGGGAGGGGGGTAGGGAGGGTGGTGGGCAGAGGGGCTTTCTCCACAAGGGGGACCACAGGGACAGGGGTGGCCGTGGGGGTAGTCCCTGGTCCGGGACCTGGTCCCGGACCAGGTCCCGACTCCGTAAACGCGTCAGGGCGAGGGCCACCCGCACCGGCGCTCCGGTCCTGGGCTGCCTCGTGCCGCTCATGTGCGATCGGGTCGTGGTCCCGGGCGCGGACCGCGCGCCAGCGGGCGAAGGTGCCCAGGACGAACACCGCCACCACGATCAGCACCATCGCCTGGCCGATCACCAGCCCCCAGAACAGCCCGTACCCGGAGAGCTCCGCCGCCGGCGTCTGTGGCCAGGCCGTCGGCAGGTCCTGCGGATTCGACATCAGCGCGCGGATCGCCGGCGGCGTATTGCCGAAGGTGACGCCCTCCGGCCACGCGCCGTGCGCCAGCACGCCCGCCAGGCCGGTGCCACTCCAGACCAGCACGGACAGCCCGAGCAGGAACGCCAGCAGGGCGATCAGCAGCCCGTCCGGGATGCCGCCTTCTCTCGCACGGCCATCGCCGCCTTCGTGCCGGTCACGCATCTCGTCACGCCACCGTCGACTCGGACGCCTCGGACGCGTCGTCCCGCTGCTGACGCTCGATCAGGGCCGCGCGCTGCTCCGCCTCCCACTCCGCGGCCGCCACGTCCTCCGGGAGCGCGGGCCCGGTCGACTCCGTCATCGCCCGGTCCGTGAAGACCAGTGGTCTCTCCGCCTCCGTCACCAGGTGTTTGACCACCTGCACATTGCCGTTGACGTCCCAGACCGCGATGCCGGGAGTGAGCGTGGGGATGATCTCGACCGCCCACCGCGGCAGGCCGAGCACCAGCCCCGTCGCTCTCGCCTCGTCCGCCTTCTGCGCGTAGATCGTCCGGGTCGACGCCATCTTCAGGATCGCCGCCGCCTCCCGCGCCGCCGCCCCGTCCACCACGTCGCTCAAATGGTGGACCACCGCGACGAAGGACAGACCCAGCCGACGGCCGAACTTCAGCAGCCGCTGGAACAGCTGTGCCACGAACGGGGAGTTGATGATGTGCCACGCCTCCTCCACCAGGAAGATGCGCTTCTTGCGGTCCGGCCGGATCCAGGTGTGCTCCAGCCACACCCCCACGATCGCCATCAGAATCGGCATCGCGATCGAGTTCCGGTCGATGTGGGAGAGGTCGAAGACGATCAGCGGAGCGTCCAGGTCGATGCCGACGGTCGTCGGCCCGTCGAACATGCCGCGCAGGTCACCGTCGACCAACCGGTCCAGCACCAGCGCGACGTCCAGGCCCCACGCCCGTACGTCATCTATGTCGACATTCATCGCTTCGGCGGACTCCGGCTCCGGGTGCCGCAGCTGGTCCACGATGTCGGTCAGTACCGGTTGCCGGTCGGTGATCGTCTCGTTCACGTACGCGTGCGCCACCTTCAGCGCGAAGCCGGACCGCTCGTCGAGGCCGTGCCCCATGGCGACCTCGATGATCGTACGGAGGAGAGCCAGCTGGCCGGTCGTGGTGATCGCCGGGTCCAGCGGGTTCAGCCGGATGCCGCCGTCCAGCGCTGTCATCGGGTCCAGCCGGATGGGGGTTATCCCCAGCTCCTGGGCGACGAGATTCCACTCGCCGACGCCGTCCTCGCCCTGCGCGTCGAGCACCACCACCTGGCGGTCGCGGAAGCGCAACTGCCGTAGGACGTACGTCTTCTCCAGCGCCGACTTGCCGTTGCCGGACTCGCCGAGCACGAGCCAGTGGGGGGCCGGCAGCTGCTGGCCGTACAGCTGGAAGGGGTCGTAGATATAGCCCTTGCCGCTGTACACCTCACGGCCGATGATCACGCCGGAGTCGCCGAGGCCGGGCGCGGCGGTGGGGAGGTAGACGGCCTGCGCCTGCCCCGTCGACGTACGGACGGGAAGGCGGGTCGTCTCCACCTTCCCGAAGAGGAAGGAGGTGAAGGCATCCGTGAAGACGGACAGCGGATCTCGCATGGCGGACTGCCCTCTCGTTCAGCGTCGGATGCCGGTCGCGAACGGCAAGGTGTTCACAAACGCCCGGTGATGCTCGCGGTCACACCACTCCAGTTTCAGATAGGACTTGCCTGCTGAGGCCCGGATCGTGCGCTTGTCCCTGGCCAGGCCTTCGGGCGAACGCGACGACACAGTGATGTACCCGACAAGGTTGACGCCTGCCGCACCGCTGGCGAGATCTTCACCCCGCTGGTCGAGCCGTCCGTGCGCGGCGATGTCGCGCGGGTCGACGGTGCGGTTCATCTTGGCGGCGCGGCTCGCGTCGGCCTCGTCGTTGGTCTTCTCGGTCAGCATCCGCTCGATGGCGACCTCGGTGGGCTCCAGATCCATGCAGACCGCGACCGTACGGATCACATCGGGGGTGTGGACGAGCAGCGGCGCGAGGAAGTTGACGCCGACGGGGGTCATCGGCCACTCCTTCACCCAGGCGGTGGCATGGCACCACGGCGCGCGGGTCGAGGACTCGCGGGTCTTCGCCTGGAGGTAGGTGGGCTGCATGGCGTCCAGCTCGGCGGGCCAGGCGTTGCGCTTGGTCATCGCCTGGATGTGGTCGATGGGGTGGTCCGGGTCGTACATGGAGTGGACGAGGGAGGACAGACGGCCCTGGCCGAGAGGCTGGCGGACGCGGATGTCGGCCTCGGCGAGGCGCGCGCAGATGTCGGTGAGCTCGCGGGCCATGACGACGGCGAGGCCGGCGTCCTTGTCGAGCTTCCTGGTCTTCGGGCCTGTGGAGTGGCGGGTGGCGCGGGCCATGGCGTGGGCCTCGGCGGCGAGCTCGCGGGTGTAGTGCATACAGGCGACGAGGTAGGCGCGGTGCTGCTCACTGGAGGTGGAGACCATCGACTGGAGCTGGTCGTACGAGTCGCGCAGCCAGCCGGGCGACTGCTGGTCGCCGCGCTGGGCGACGTCCTTGGCGTGTGCGTCGGGGTCGGCGGGGAGGGTGCGGGCGAGCATCTGAATGCGGGTCACAAAGCCGTCGCCGTTGGCGACATGCTTGAGGAGGGTGCCGAAGCGGTCGACGAGGGCTTCCTGGTCCTCGCTGTCGCGCAGGCCGACGCCCGGGCCCTCGATCTCGATGGCGGCGGTGACGGTACGGCGGTCGGCGTGCAGGAGTACGGCGATCTCGTCGGGGCCGAAGGGCGCGGCGAGCCAGTTGATCCGGCCGATGCCCGGGGGCGGTCCGACCTCGATCTCACGGCCGTCGAGCCGGGTGCCCGCTTCGGCGGCGGTGGAGCGGTAGAGGGTGCCGTTGCGCAGGGTGCGCTTGAAGCTGCGGTTGATTTCGAACCACTTGTAGAGCGTGCGGTGCTTGTACGGGACGTACACGGCGGCGAGGGCGAGGAGCGGGAAGCCCATCAGCATCACGATCCGCAGGGACAGGACGGGGACCAGCAGCCCGCTCATCATGCCGAGGAACGCGCCGGCGATGATCAGGGCGATCTCGCCGGTCTCGCGGTTCTTGCCGACGATCGCGTTCGGCCGGGCCCGGCCGATGAGATACGTACGGCGGGGCGTGATCGGGTGGGACAACTGCGTGGTCAACGCCCGCCACCTCCTGGTCCTGTGTTCTTGCGGTTGCTGTGGGGGCTGCCGGTGCTTCCGCTACGGGGTGGGGGCGCGGCGGCGGCGCCGGTGCCGCCGTTGCCGCCGGTGCTGCGGCTGCTGTGGGCGGCGACGCCGCCGCTGATGGGGTTGGAGGGCCGGGCACCGCTGCCGCCGCCTGATCCGCCGTTGCTGTCGCCGCCGCCTTGGTTGCCGCGGCTGCTGTGGGTCTTGATGCCCTGGGAGACGAGGGCGGCGGGGGAGCTGATGACGGCTGCCGCGGCGTTCTCGGCGCCGTTCTGGAGGCGGTTGTTGCGGGAGGCGGCGATCTCGTCGCCGAAGCCGGGGACGAAGCGGTAGATCATCGCGGAGGCGAAGATCGCGAGCAGGATGATCGAGAGGCCGGAGACGACGGCGGAGAAGGAATCGGGCCCGTCCTCGGCGGAGAGCGCGCCGGCGAGTCCGAGCACGATCGCGATCACGGGCTTGACCATGATGATCGCGATCATGATTCCGGCCCAGCGGCGGACGTGCCCCCACATGTTCTTGTCGACGAGTCCGGCGTAGACGACGACGCCGAGGAGGGCGCCGACGTAGAGGAGGACGGCGCGGATGAACAGTTCCAGGTAGAGGACGCCCGCGGCGAGGATGGTGACGAGCGAGACGACGATCAGCATGATCGGCCCACCGCCGATGTCGGTGCCCTTCTTCAGGGCGCCGGAGAAGTTCCCGAAGAACTGGTCGGTCTGGCTGCTGGTGGAGCCGGCGATGACCTCGGTGACGCCGTCGGTCACGGAGACGAGGGTGAAGAGGAGGAGGGGGGTGAAGGCGGAGGCGAGGACGGTGAGCCAGAGGAAGCCGATGGCTTCGGAGATGGCGGTGGTGAGGGGGACGCCACGGATGGCGCGCTTGGCGACGGCGAGGAGCCAGAGGACGAGGGTGAGGATGGTGGCGGCGGCGAAGACGATGGCGTACTGGGAGAGGAAGGCGGGGTTGGTGAAGTCGACGGTGGCGGTGGACTTCACGGCCTTGGAGAGGGTGTCGACGGTCCAGACGGCGGCGTCGGCGCAGCCGCGGGCGAGGGATGTGAGGGGGTCGAGGGCGTCGGTGGGGTCGGTGGAGGGCGAGCGGGTGGAGGCGCCGGGCCCCTCCTCGCAGTGCTCCCTGGCTCCTCCGACGAGGAGGTCACAGGCGTTGTTGCTCGGGCTTGGCGTGGGGCTGGGCGTCGGGCCGGGGGTGGGCGCCGCCGCGGCGCGCGATGCCAGGAGGATGACGGAGGTCGGGAGACTGGCCAGGGCCACCGTCAGCGCGATGGCACGGGGTGTACGGGGTGCACGGGGGTGCCGGCTAGCGGGCATAGGTGAAGCCTCCGTATCCCTGGACAGCACCAGCGATCTCGTCCGCTGAGGAGGCACGGTTGTCACCGTTGACCGGAGTCGGACCCTCCTTCTGGCTCGACGACTCGATCTTCCAGTCGTTGCCGACCCACTTGAGCTTCTCGGTCATCGTGAACCAGGTGTCGGTCACCGGCTTGGTGGAGTCCGGCCCTGCCAGGCCCACCAGCCCGGTGCACCAGACCTCGACCGTGGCGGTGTCGCCGTTCTGCGCCGTCACTTTGGTGCCGACGGGGACCGTACGGGAGACGAAGGTCATTCCGTCGGGCGGGGTGCCGTCCGCGCTCAGGCCGACGTTGGCGAGGAAGCCCGCGGAGTACGCCTTGTCCAGGCCGGTCATCAGGGCGCCGGCCGCGGCGGGATCGTAGATTGCTTCCACGATGCCGCGGCGAGTCGCCGCCTTGAACATGCCGTCGGAGCCGAGGGCCACCGCGTAATTCGCTGCCGCGCTCTGCGCGCCCTGCTCAGTCTTCGCGTACCCCGAGGGAATCGCCGGGTTCGCCCCGTTCTTCCCCGTCACCGGTTTCACCCCCGTCGCCGCTGTCGGCTGCGCCCCCGCTTCCGTGCCCCCGCCTCCCGACGGGTCGTCATCGCCCCCGCCCCGGTTGGCGAACGCGATGGCCGCGATCAGCAGCACCACGACGCCCACGACCGCGATCAGGGAGCGTGAGCTCCGCGCGGGTGGTCTGCGCGGGGAGCCGTACGCGTCGGTGTCGCCGCCGGGCAGGCGCGTACGCGTCTGGCCCGTGCCGCCGAAGCTCTCGTCGGCACGGCCGCCGCTCGGCTCGCCGCCGTAGCTGCCGTGCTCGTCGCCGAGGCTCATCTGGCGTACGCCCCCTCAACCAGTTGCAGTTCCGCGTCGTACGACACGTAGTACGACGGTAGTCGTGCTGCTTCCCGCGTGGGCGCGGTGTGGTGACTCGACATCAGGGAGACGTACCTCAAACGGTGGCCGGGCACGCCCGGAGAGGACTGACGGGCGGCTAGACGGCCATCCCGTAGACGATGGTGAACACGGTCCCCAGCGACCCGATGATGAAGACGCCGGTCAGACCGGCGACGATCAGGCCCTTGCCCTGCTCGGCACTGAAGGTGTCGCGGAGCGCCGTCGCGCCGATGCGCTGTTTGGCCGCGCCCCAGATCGCGATGCCGAGGCAGAGGAGGATGGCAACGGCCATCACTACCTCGATCATCACTCGGGCCTCGCTCCCCAGGCTCCCGAAAGGCCCCCAGTTCGGGGCGATTCCGCCGATGATGGTGGTGATATCGCCCTTTTCGGCTGCCAGGATCATGTAACTCACCGCCCCTGTTGGGTCATTCGATGCCCATGCCACCCGGCACGGGTCGTCGTTCTATCTTCGCTGATGAAACCGTCCGCGTAAGCCGACTTGGAGGGTTTCTTACCCGATCTCCGCACGTTTGACCGATCGAACAGTCCTGACCTGCGGCGGCGCAGGTCAGGCCCGGCACCAAGATATGTCTGGTTACTCTGTGTATCATGCGGCGTGACTCCGGGCAATGACTGTCGTGGGTGCCCCTCTGCCCTGCTGGTGCGTGCGCGGGGCGCGTGTGTCGCGTGCGCGGGGGGCGTGGCCGGTCGGTCCCATGGTGACCCGGGCCTGGTTGTTGAGGCTCTCCGCGGCAACCGCCCGCATGGAGCATGAAGCCGTGAAGCGCTGCTTCGCGGTCAGTACACGCCGTTGAGGTCTGTCCCGTCGGGTGCCCGGTAGCAGCCGGAGACCACGTTCACCAGGATCAGGGGCGTCTTCTCGGATGAGCCGCCGACGCGGAGTTCCGCGTTGACCGAGAAGTGCTCCTTCTCGGAGTCCGCGGTCAGTTCGAGCGTCTTGGCCGCGCTCTTGTTCGGCCCGTACTCGACGATCTTCCAGCCCTCCTTGGGCAGGTTCTCCTTGAGCCGTTGGAAGCCCTGCTTCAGCTCCTCGGGGGAGACGCCGTAGACCGACCACGGGTGCCGGGAGAGGAACAGGTGCTCCGGGTCCTCCTCGCAGGCGGAGATGGAGGGGCCCGGTTCCGTCGTCTTGGCCTGCTTGAGGCCGATCATGTCGAAGATCTGGCTGGAGACGGACTTGGTCTTGGCCCGGGCGTCGTCGACGGCGAGCGTGGTGGGCTTGTAGCCGAGATCGTCCATGTCTTTCGAGCATCCCGTCGCGATGGTTGTCAGGGCGAGAACGGAGGTGAGGGCGCCGAGCGCTCGCCCGCGCCCGCCCCTGCTGCTGATGCGGATCACTAATCGTCCTCTTCCACGCGGTCGTAGTCGCCGACGACGACCGAAGCCTGGTTCTTCAGGCTCTGGGAGCCACGATTCCAGTAGTCACTGTGCCCGCTGGTGTCCACGTCCATCCGGTGAGCGCCGAAGGCCTCGTCCGACGGCACCGTCTGGACGTACCCGGCGTTGAAGGGGATGCCGTTCCAGGTCTCGACGCCCCACTTGTAGCCGCCGAGTCCAGCGAGCTTGCCGCCCGCGGGCACCGGGTCGTTCCACGCTGCCTCGGACCACACGTGGCCCTTCGGGACGTCGAGATCATCCGCGTCTCCGACCATCATGCCGGGGCTGCCCGCGACCACGATGTCGTCGGCGGACAGGTCGCCCTTGTTGGAGGCGTCGCCGACCACCGTGGAGCCGTAGCTGTGGCCGATGACCGTGGTGTGGCTGTTGTCGGCGCCGCCCTGGGCCGTTTCGAGGCCGTCCATGAAACTGTTCAGTTTGGGCGAGCCGTTGTACGCCCAGTCCTTCTGCATGGCGCCGGGCACGATGCTCTGCGGGGCGTCGTAACCAAGCCAGGTGATGGTCGAGGTGGACTCCCCGGGAGACTGCGCGTTGCTCTCCTTCCACAGCTCCGTCATCCGGTTGATGTCCCCGCCGATACCCTCCAGCCTGGACGTGGTGCCCGGCACGTACACAGCGGTGTTGGTCGCCGTGTCCGGGTTCCCGTTGGCGATGATCGCGCGTCCGGTGCCCTTCTCGTCGAAGCCGAGGAGGTACGCCTCGGGCAGGCCATCCGAAGCGGGCGAGTCGAACCGCTTCTGGATCGCGTCCATGCCCTTGAGCTGGGCCTGGAAGCGGGGGCCACCGCCCTTGTTCCACTGCTCCCAGGCCGGGTTCTTGATCGCCACCGGATAGGTACCGCTCGGGTTCTGGATGTACTTGGCGGGCTCTGGACCCAGCTTGTTCAGGTCCAGCTGCGTCTGGGCGCGGGTCTCCGCCAGCACCATGCGGTTCGCGTCGTCGCGGACAGTGGACGGGATGCCGTCGAGGGCGCCGACCGAGGCGGGGTAGAGCGTGGCGTACTCGTCCCGCTGGTCCTGGGTGAGCCCGTTCCACCATGCGGCGTTCTCAGCCGCCGACTTGCCCTTGGGGATCTTCTCGTCGTCGGCGTACTTGCCGGCCGCCTGCTGGAGGTCCCTCGTGTCCTGGGCCGCGTCGGCGAACATCGCGTCGGTGATGTCGAGGCCCTTGGCGTCCGGCGGGATCACGAGCTTGCGCAGCGCGCCCGCGTACCGGCCGTCGATCTCGTTGGCCTCCCGCAGTGCTGCCGCGATGTCCTCGGCGATCTGTTCCGCCGCGCCCTTGTTGGCGTTGGCGCCGCCCTCGGCCGTGCCCGGCAGGAGGGGAACGGGGGCTCCGGGGGTGGCCTGTCCGGTGCCCGGCGCGAGAGGCACGGGTACGGGGTACGTCACGGAGCCGTCCGGCTTCACCGTGAACGTCTTGGGGACATCCGCCAGCGTCCGTTTCAGCTTGCCCTGGGGCCCGGCCATTTCGGCGGCGAGCCCGTTCAGGGCGGTGCGGATCAGTCCGCACTCCGTGTGGATGTACTGGTAATTGCGGCTCAGCCGGGTCAGGTCGCCGATGGCCGCGTCGGCCGTCTGGCCCTTCTGGGTCTCGCGGAGCTTGCCGAGCATTTCGTTGTCGACGCGATCCTTGGCCGCGTTGGCACGGCTGGAGACCTTGCCCCAGCCGGTCGCGGCGTCCCGGTATTCGTCGAGATCGATCTTCTCCAGCTGCTCCCAGGTGATCACTTCGGGCCGCCGATCTTGCCCTTGAACTTGTTCTCGGTTGTGATCTCCCGCTCGCCGAACTCCTTGCCCGCGCTCTGGAGTGCGCCCTGGAGGCGGGTGCATTCGTCGCGTACGGCGGTGAGGCGTCCCTTCCAGGAAGTGAGGACCTCGTCCATCGCCTTGGTGCTGTCCAGGCCCGCGGTGCTCTTCGCCTCGACCTTGGCTGCTGTCTCCAAGTCGGTCAGTGCGGTGGCGGAGGAGGTGTGCAGGGCGTCCGCGACCCCGGACGCGGTGGTCCAGGGACCCTGGCCGGCCTTGAGGTCGGGGGTGTTGCCGTTGCTGCCCGCGCCGGGCCCCTCGACAGTGGCCAGTTGCATTTGGGTACCGGAGCTGTCGTTGCCGAACAGCTCGCCCCATTTCTCGTTGAGCGCCATGCGCCCCTCCCCCGTGATCAGCAGACGAATTGCTTCCGCGAATCTACGCGAATCTGATGGACAGGGGGTGGCCGTCGAACAAGGCGGAGTGGGCCATTCCCGTCTACGGCTCTCACTGTTCCGTCGAAAGCCGCCAGGTCGCGGTTGCGTACGTCTCGGACGGGGCGCGGGTGACGAGACTCGTCGTCACCTGCGGTTCGACGTATCGGGGTAGATGCTCAGCTTTCCTCGGGTGCCTGGCCGTCCAACTCCGCGAAGTGGTCGAATTCGCCCGCCTGTACGCCGAGGACGAAGGCGTCCCACTTCTTACGGGTGGTGGTGACCACGTTCTCTGGGTCGCTCGTCTCCCTCAGGTAGACGAGGTCCCCGGGGCCGAAGGCGACCTCGATCCAGGGGCCGGGGCCTTCTGCGTCGTCGGGGGCGGCGCGGGTCCAGTCGAGGTCGGCGGGGATGTCAGCCATGGTTTTCCTTGAGGGTGCGGAGGAGTGCGGACCAGGTGGCGGGGGTGGTGGTGAGTATCGCCCCGCGAGGATCGCCGCTCTCGGTGACCTTGACCAAGCCGCCGGTCGCGGCAACGTTGAGGCAGGCCTCGCCCTCGCCGCAGTAGGAGGACTTCTGCCAGGTGTCGGTGGGCATCTCGGTTCCTTTCACAGCTCCTGGACGATGGTGTGGATGAACTCTCGTGACTCCTTGGCACCGAGGGCGATGCCTTTCATCCGCTTCAGGAGTACGCGGTACTTGTCGAGCTGGGCCTCGGCGTCGATGAGCGCGGAGCCATGGGACTGATCGAGGTGCACCGTGTCGAGCTGCGGTACGGGGCCCTGGGCGTACAGGATCGACTGCCCCGACCCGGGGTAGGCGCCGGCGACGAACGGGATGACGTGCACCGTGATGTGGGCGCGCTCGCTCATGTCGAGGATGTGCCGCAGCTGCCTCCTGGTGACGGCAACTCCACCGAACTGCATGCGCAGGGCGGCTTCGTGAATGATCGCCTGATAAGGGGTGGGCGAGTCCTTGAAGAGGATTGCCTGACGCTTGATCCGGAACGAGAGCCGGTGCTCGATGTCCGGGGGCGAGAGTTCCGGCACGACTTGGCGGAAGACCTCGCGAGCGTGATCGTGGATCTGGAGCAGGCCAGGGACGTGGGCAGTGACCCCGGCGCGCAGGAGCATCGCGTGGTGCTCCATTTCGGCCAGGTCGATCAGGCCTCCGGACAGGATCCCGCGGTACTCCTCCCACCAGCCCCGCGACCGTTCGGTGGTCATGTCGCTGAGCGCCTCGATGAGGGCCTTGTCGGAGCAGCCGTAGTGGCAGGCGAGGGCGCGCACCCGTTCGGCGCTCACGCCGACGCGCCCGGCCTCCATGTTGCTGACCTGAGTCTGCTTGATGCCCATGAGTTGACCGGCCTCGGTGGCGTTCAGGCCCGCACGCTCCCGGAGTCTGCGCAGCTCCGCGCCGAACCGGAGTTGTCGACCCGTCGGGTTGCTCCTCACGGGCTCCTCCGCCTCCTTGCTGTGACTGGTCACCCACACGAGTGGTAGTGAACGAGATTACCGGGAATCGGTGAATGCATTTACTGGCGCGGCTACCTTATTGCTCAGGCCACCCGCCTGGAAGCACCCCGCTCGACGGAGCGATCTGGTCACCGGGCAAACGCACCGCCACCCCAACCGCCGCTCCGCGTAAGGAGACTTCCATGGCAACCGTATCGCCGCCCTGGGCCTACTCCCTGCAACTCCCGCACGACCCCCGCGCCCCCGGCATCGCCCGCTGCACCCTCCGCGCCGTCCTCCGTGCCCACCACATGACCGAGGTCACCGAGACCGCCGAACTCCTCACCAGCGAGCTCGTCACCAACGCCCACCTCTACTCGGCCGAGCCATGCGAATTCCGCCTCGGCGCCCGCGAACCCCGCCGGCTCCGCCTCAGCGTCTGGGACGCCAACCCCGAGATCCCCGCCCCTTTCAAGGGCACACTGGATCCCGTAGACCCCGAGGCGGAGAACGGGCGCGGGCTGCACCTCGTACAGCTCTGCGCCGACAGATGGGGCGCGCACCCCCTGAAGCACGGCGGCAAACTCCTCTGGGTCGAGTGCCTGGCATGAGACCAATCTGTTTGCCACCAGCAGAGTTGGCTATCGTGGAACGCGTGACCGACAGCGCGCACTTACCCGACCGGATCGCCCGTACGCCACGCGTACCGGCCGAAGCGGGTCTGAAAGCGATCCGGATAGGGGAGGGTTGACGCGTGCGAAAGCTCTGGGTGGCCACGGGAATCGGGATCGGGCTCTGCCTCGGTTTCGTCGCGCTGCTCGTCGTCGGGACCTACTCCGCCGCCGCCGGGCTCATGGGCGGGGCCAATGGCAGTGGCGGCCGTGCCGTCGGGCTCGCCAAGGGGGCGGTGCCCGCGCTCTATCGGCCTCTCGTGCAGAAGTGGGGCAACCTCTGCCCCGCCATCAACCCCGCGCTCCTCGCCGCCCAGCTCTACCAGGAGAGCGGCTGGAACCCCAAAGCCCAGTCCCACGCCGCCGCCCAGGGCATCGCGCAGTTCATCCCCGGCACCTGGGCGACCCACGGCATCGACGGGGACAACGACGGGGACCGCGACGTATGGGACCCGGCCGACGCGATTCCGTCCGCTGCCACCTACGACTGTGAATTGGCCGGATACGTCAAAAAGGCGCCCGGCGACCCGACCGACAATATGCTCGCCGCGTACAACGCTGGTGCCTACGCCGTCATCAAGTACGGCGGCGTCCCGCCCTACCGCGAGACCCAGAACTACGTGAAGGTCATCCGCACCCTGGAGAAGAGCTTCGCCCGGCCCATCGGCCGCGTCGAGCCGTCGCGGCAGGCCGCCGCGGCGATCTACTTCGCGCAGCAGAAACTCGGCACCAAGTACCTCTGGGGCGGCAACGGCACGCCCGAGCAGGGCGGACGTTTCGACTGTTCCGGGCTGACGCAGGCCGCCTACCGGACCGTGGACATCGAACTGCCGCGCGTCGCGAACGATCAGTACAACGCGGGGCCGCACCCCTCCCGCGACGAGCTGCTCCCCGGCGATCTGGTCTTCTTCTCCGACGACCTCACCAACTCACGGGCGATCCGGCACGTCGGGCTCTATGTCGGTGGCGGGTACATGATCAACGCGCCGTACACCGGGGCCGTGATCCGCTTCGACAAGATCGACACGCCGGACTACTTCGGGGCGACAAGGGTTACCAAGGATGGCGCGAAAGCGCTGCCGACGGATCTCCCGCAAGCCTGACGCACCTCTCTGAGCTGCGACGATGTATCACTCTTCGATAACGTCATGGTGATCATTCGGTGGAGAGTGGAACGCACGCCGGGAATGGGCCGTTCCATGGACGGGAACAAGGAAAACAACAGCAGGCACAGCAGTACGCATTGACCACGGGGGTGGGTATGAGGCCGCGGCGCACTCGTATGTGCGCCGCGGCAGGCGACAAGGCAAGGGGCCGCGGCAGATGGCTGGACTCGCTTCGAATGGTTCGAACCCCGATCTCGGCCTGCTCCACGACATCAACGGCCTCGCCGAGGACACCCCACGGTGGTTCGACCGCACCATGGAATTCGCCGGCGAGTACGGCATCCTGCTCGCGCTCGTCCTGGTGCTGGTCTGGTGCTGGTGGAGCGTCCGCAGGCGCGGCAGCGCCGAGGACTCGGTCTCGGCCGTCGCCGGGCTGATCTGGGCACCGCTCGCCGCCGGGATCGCGGTGCTGATCAACATCCCCATCCGCGGTTTCGTCGAGAGACCGCGGCCGTCCCTGGACCACCGGGGCATCGACGTCCTGGTGGCCGGGAAGACCGACTACTCCTTCGTGAGCGACCACGCGACGATGGCCATGGCCATCGCTGCCGGGATCTTCGTCGCCCACCGGAAGTTCGGATTCGCCGCGATCGGGCTCGCCCTGGTCGAGGGCTTCTGCCGGGTCTACCTGGGCGTGCACTATCCGACCGACGTCGTCGGCGGATTCGCGCTCGGTACGGCGGTGACGCTGCTGCTCGCGCCGCTCGCGCTCGCCCTGCTGACGCCGTTCGCGTCCGCGGTCGCCGGGTCGGGGCGGGTGGGGTGGCTCGTACGGTCGAAGGCGGCCGGATCCGCGGGCGGCGCGATGGTGCCCGAGACGCTCGACATCCCGGAGCCGCAGACCGAGGAGGCCGGGACCGCCTCCGGGGAGAACGACCTTGCGGCGTGAGCTCTGCCGCTACAGCGCGTGTGGGAAATTGAAGAGCCTGTCCGGGTCGTACTCGGCCTTCAGCCGCGTCAGCCGGTCCGCGGCCGGACCGTAGTACGCCCGGCGCCAGTCGGTCAGCGTGGGGTCGACGTAATTCTGGTACGCGGCCCCCGACGCGTAACGGCGCATGGACGCGTGCGCGTCTTTCAGCCACGCCCGCTGGGTGCCGCCCGCCGTGCCCGGCTGCCAAGCCGCGATGTACTGCGCGAGAATCCGCGAGCGCCGGTGCACGAACGCCGTCGCGAGCGGATCCACCCGGTTCATCGCACCCCCGAGCGCGGTGAGCGAGATGGACCCGGCACCCCCGCCCTCTCCCGGCGCGATCCGGGTGAAGGCCTCGGACGCCGCCATCAGCGCCCGCACCCCGTCCCCCGACAGCTCGCGGTCGAAGAAGTCGGACGCGGCGGCGTACGTCTCGCGCTGGAGCGCGCCCTGTGGCGTACGGCCCGGAGTGGCCCCCGGCAGACGGCACTGCGCGTCCGTGAGCGTCGAGCAGTTCGCGTAACCGAACATCGCGTCGCGGTAGCCGCGTCGGCGCACCGAAACCGACCGGGCGGTCGAACCCGCGCGGTCGGCGAGCCGGTCCAGCGCGTTCTCGAGACCGGCCTGGCTGCCGAGAGAGAACGCGGCGACGGAGAAGGTGGGCGTGCTGCCGCCCGGCCCGGCGGCGAGATGGGCCGACGACCAGATCTCGTCCGGCTGGTCCGGGCCCCACGCCTGCCAGGCGGCGAGGGCGGCCGCGGCCTTCGACCAGGGCCAGCTGAGATACCCGACGACGACGGTCGGGGGCGTGGGATGAGTACGGAAGCGGAGCCGCGTCACCACGCCGAAGTTGCCGCTACCCGCGCCGCGCAGCGCCCAGAAGAGGTCCTTGTTCTCGGTGGCGCTCGCGGTCAGCGTTCTGCCATCGGCCGTGACGAGCGTGGCGGAGGTGAGATTGTCGCAGGTCAGGCCGTACGCACGGGAGGTGACGCCGTGTCCGCCGCCGAGCGCGAGACCGCTGATGCCGACGGTGGGGCACGAGCCCGCGGGGATGGTGCGGCCGTCGGGGACGAGAGAGTCGTAGACGTCGATGAGCTTGGCGCCGGCGCCGACGGAGCCGTCCCGGGCGACCTGATTGAGAGAGGACACATCGATGACGAGGCGGCCGTTGCCCGAGGACCAACCGGCGTAGGAGTGGCCGCCGTTGCGTATGGAGACAGGGACGCGATGGGCCCTGGCGTAGGCCAGGCACTCCTTGACGTCGTCCTCGCCCGCGATGTACGCGACGGCCGCGGGCTTCAGGGAGTCGAAGCGGGTGTTGTAGAGCTGGCGGGCGGTGGGGTACGCGGCGTCGTCCGGACGTATGAGTTTGCCGTCGAGCCCGCGACCGAGCGCGCTCCAGTCGGGCGCGGCCGACGCGGACGCGGACGTTGACGCGGGCGTGGACACCGAGGCCGGCGGTGTGGGGGACGGGCGCGCGTCGCCGCCTCCCTTGCTCGTACAGGCGGTGGCCGTGACAGCTACCGCGGCGGTGAGCAGCGCGCGCCGGTCCATGAGTGCCTCCTGGGGGAAAAGACGGCTGGGGAGCCTGGTGGGTTCCAGGTGCCGCTTGGGACCTCGCCGGTCACGTTGTCGGCTACTTCGCCGAGACGTGCAACTGGGCGTCCGTACGTGCCCTTTCCCGCGATCTGCGCGCGGGGCCGGCCCAGCCGCAAGTGCAGCGCGCGATGGCGAAGGAGCCACGTTCGGTGGTGGTGGTGCGATGGTCCGGGGAGTTTGCGAGCGCGTCTTGCTGGGGCACGACCCCACGTTACGTGCGGTCAAGCGGCGGCGGGCTCTCGCGTGACGAGGGGTCCGGGCCGTCGTTATGCGGGGCGGGTGGGCTCTCGTAGAAGCAGCGGTCCCGTGTTGGGGGTTGGCAGGCGATGGTGGTGCAGCAGCACAGGCGCAGGGGCGGGTGCTGGGCGTTCGCCGTAGCGGCCGTTGTACTGGGGACGGCGGCCACCAGCGGGTGTTCCGGCGGGGGAGGCGCCGCCGCCGACGGCCGGTGGGCCGGCGGCGATGTGGACGCGGTGCGCAAGGCCGCGGACGCGCTGGCCGGAGCCGGGAGTTCCAAGGCCCGTACGTCCATGGAGATGGCCACCGGCGGGACTCGGGTGACCATCCGGGGCGAGGGCGGCTACGACTTCAGGCGGCGGACCGGGCGGCTGGAGGTCGTCCTGCCCAAGGACCCCGCGGGCGCGAACGCGCACCGTCCGATCACCGAGCTGCTGGCGCCCGGGGCGCTGTACATGAAGAACCGGGGTGCGGGCGTACCGGCCGACAAGTGGGTCCGGGTCGACACGACCACGCTGGAGGACGGCAACCTGGTCACCGGTGGCGCGACCGATCCGCTCGCCGCGGCCGAGCTGCTGCGCGGCGCCGCGGAGGTGACGTACGTCGGCGACGAGGAACTGGCCGGGGAGAAGGTGCGCCACTACCGCGGCACCACCGACATCGCGCGGGCGGCGCGGGTCGCCGAACCGCATGCGCGCGCCTCGCTGGCCGCCGCGGCGAAAGGGTTCGCCAGCGATCTCGTGCCGTTCGACGCGTATCTGGACGACGCCGGGCGGCTGCGCAAGGTCCGCCACCGGTTCTCCTTCACCAACGGGACGGGTGAGGTGGCCGTCACCTCGACCACGCTGCTGTACGACTTCGGGACCCCCGTCGTCGTACGTCTCCCCGACGCACGCGACATCTACGCCGGGAAGATCAGGGCCTAAATGGTCCGGACGTGCCATGCGCGGTCCGTGCGCCACTGCCTACGCTAGGAAGTCGTCAGCACTGGCAGAACAGGAAGAGGTGAATGCGCGTGGCTCCGAACAGTACGAAGACGGTCCAGGACCACGTGGCCCTCGCCGAGATCGAGCTGTGCGGTGAGTTGATGATCGCGGCGTCGGCCGCGGACGAGGAGCGGCTCAGCCCGGACCGCATTGACGAGGTGCTGAGAATGGCCGCCGAGCGGTCCACACTGCTGCGGCCGTTCTGGCAGGACTGAGGACGGATGACTGAGGAGTATCAGGAGGAGGATCAGGTGCGCAGAAGGCGGGCGATCGCCTTCGTCGCTTCCTCGACCTTCGCGTCGATCTCCTCGCCGCCCTTCACCGCCGCGTCCGCGACGCAGTGCCGCAGATGCTCTTCGAGCAGCTGGAGCGCGAACGACTGCAGGGCCTTGGTGGACGCCGAGACCTGGGTGAGTATGTCGATGCAGTAGACGTCCTCGTCGACCATGCGCTGGAGGCCGCGGATCTGGCCCTCGATCCGGCGCAGCCGCTTGAGGTGTTCGTCCTTCTGCTTGTGGTACCCGTGCACACCACGGTCGTGGTCTGTGACGGTCTCTGCCGTGACCGCCGGAGGGCCGGCCGTCTCAGTGGTCGTCATCGCGTCCTCCCGTTTTCGTTCGTTGTGGGTTCTGGCTGCTGCCCTGCATACCCCTCGCGGGTATATCGTACCGAATCGTGCCGGATACGTGCAGGATCGGGCTGGGGCCCCGTATTGATCACTGTGCATCATGGGCGACACTGAACAACGCCGCTTAGCCGTGGCCGGATGATGCGCCTACCATCAGCCTGACCGAATCCAGAGCATCCCGAGGACCTCACGTGCGATTTCGTCTGACCCCCAGGGAGACGAGCTTCTACGACATGTTCGCCGCTTCGGCGGACAACATCGTCACGGGCTCGAAGCTCCTGATGGAACTGCTCGGTGCGGATGCCCCCGGCCGGGTCGAGATCGCCGAGCGGATGCGGGCTGCGGAACACGCGGGCGACGACGCCACCCATGCCATCTTCCATCAGCTGAACTCCTCCTTCATCACACCGTTCGACCGCGAGGACATCTACAAACTCGCTTCGTCGCTCGACGACATCATGGACTTCATGGAGGAGGCCGTCGACCTGGTCGTGCTGTACCAGATCGAGGAGCTGCCCAAGGGCGTCGAGCAGCAGATCGAGGTTCTGGCGCGAGCCGCGGACCTGACCGCCGAGGCCATGCCGCATCTGCGGACCATGAACAACCTCACCGAGTACTGGATCGAGGTCAACCGCCTCGAGAACCAAGCGGACCAGATACACCGCAAGCTGCTGGCCCAGCTCTTCAACGGCAAGTACGAAGCCATTGAGGTACTCAAGCTCAAGCAGATCGTGGATGTGCTGGAAGAGGCCGCCGACGCGTTCGAGCATGTCGCGAACACCGTGGAGACCATCGCGGTCAAGGAGTCCTGAACCTCGTGGACACCTTTGCCCTGATCGTGACCATTGGCGTCGCGCTCGGCTTTACGTACACCAACGGCTTCCACGACTCCGCGAACGCGATCGCGACCTCCGTCTCCACGCGCGCGCTGACACCGCGTGCCGCGCTGGCGATGGCCGCGGTGATGAACCTCGCCGGCGCGTTCCTCGGCCAGGGCGTCGCCAAGACCGTCAGCGAAGGGCTCATCGCGACGCCCCAGGGCTCCAAGGGGATGGGCATCCTCTTCGCCGCGCTGGTCGGCGCGATCGTGTGGAACCTGGTCACCTGGTACTTCGGTCTGCCGTCGTCCTCCTCCCACGCACTGTTCGGCGGCATGGTGGGCGCGGCGCTCGCGGGCGGGACCGATGTGATCTGGTCCGGGGTGCTGGAGAAGGTCGTCATCCCGATGTTCATCTCGCCCTTCGTCGGGCTGATCGTCGGCTATCTGGCGATGGTCGGGATCATGTGGGCGTTCCGTAAGTCCAGCCCGGGCAAGGCCAAGCGCGGTTTCCGTATAGCGCAGACGGTCTCGGCGGCCGGCATGGCCCTCGGTCATGGTCTGCAGGACGCGCAGAAGACCATGGGCATCGTGGTGATGGCGCTGGTCATCGCCGATGTCGAGGACAAGGCCAGCGAGATCCCGATCTGGGTGAAGATCGCCTGCGCGCTGATGCTCTCGCTCGGTACGTACGCGGGCGGCTGGCGCATCATGCGGACGCTCGGCCGCAAGATCATCGAGCTGGACCCGCCGCAGGGCTTCGCCGCCGAGACGACCGGCGCGTCGATCATGTTCGGCTCGGCGTTCCTGTTCCACGCGCCGATCTCCACGACGCATGTGATCACCTCGGCGATCATGGGCGTGGGGGCGACGAAGCGGGTCAAAGCGGTCCGCTGGGGTGTCGCGAAGAACATCATCATGGGCTGGTTCATCACCATGCCGGCTGCCGCGGCGGTGGCCGCGGTGAGCTACGGGATCGTGTATCTGGTCTTCGGCTGAGATGTGTCGTACAGCTGACACGTGTCGGCCTTTATGTGAGTGGGCCCGCCCCTGGAGAGGGGCGGGCCCTTCGCCTTGCGGTGGCACCGCCATGCAGCACCGCGAGACGTGCTGGGGGAGGCCCCCGAGATCACCCAAAGCGTCCGGAGATGTAGTCCTCCGTCGCCTGGACCGACGGGTTCGCGAAGATCCGCTCGGTGTCGTCGATCTCGATGAGCTTGCCGGGCTGGCCGACCGCCGACAGGTTGAAGAAGGCCGTACGGTCCGAGACGCGCGCCGCCTGCTGCATGTTGTGCGTCACGATGACGATCGTGAAGCGTTCCTTCAGCTCGCCGATCAGGTCCTCGATCGCGAGGGTCGAAATCGGGTCCAGCGCCGAGCACGGCTCGTCCATCAGCAGCACCTGCGGCTCGACCGCGATCGCGCGGGCGATGCACAGCCGCTGCTGCTGACCGCCGGAGAGGCCGGAGCCGGGCTTGTTCAGGCGGTCCTTGACCTCGTTCCAGAGGTTCGCGCCCTTGAGGGACTTCTCCACGACGTCCGCCAGCTCGTTCTTCTTGTACGAGCCGTTGAGCCGCAGGCCCGCCGCCACATTGTCGAAGATCGACATCGTGGGGAACGGGTTCGGGCGCTGGAAGACCATGCCGACCGTACGGCGCACGGTGACCGGGTCCACGCCGGACCCGTACAGGTTCTCGTCGTCCAGGAGCACCTTGCCCTCGACCCTGCCCCCGGGGGTGACCTCGTGCATACGGTTCAGGGTGCGCAGGAGGGTCGACTTGCCGCAGCCGGAGGGGCCGATGAAGGCCGTCACCGAGCGGGGCTCCACGGTCATCGAGATGTCCTCGATCGCCATGTGGGCGCCGTAGTAGGCGGTGAGGCCGCTGACGTCGATTCGCTTGGCCATCTGAATCACTGTTTCTTTCGTACGGGCGTGGGGCCCAGCGGCCGGCCACGCGGCGGAGCCGCGAATCAGCGCCGCGGGGCTTTCCAGCGGGCGATGGAGCGGGCCAGCAGGTTGAGGATCATGACGAAGGCGATCAGCACCAGGGCGGCGGCCCAGGCGCGGTCGATCGCCGCGTCGGTGCCGACGGCGTACTGCTCGTACACATACAGCGGCAGCGACGACTGGGCGCCTTCGAAGGGATTCGTGTTGATCAGCTTCGTACCGAAGACGAGGAGCAGCACGGGGGCCGTCTCGCCGGTGATACGGGCGATCGCCAGCATGACGCCGGTGGTGATGCCGCCGATCGCGGTGGGCAGGACCACCTTGAGGATCATGCGCCACTTGGGGACGCCCAGGGCGAGGGCGGCCTCGCGGAGCTCGTTCGGTACGAGCTTGAGCATCTCTTCGGTGGAGCGGACGACCACCGGCATCATCAGGATCGCGAGCGCCATCGAGCCTGCGAACCCGGAGGGCCCGAAGCCCAGCATCAGGTTCCAGGTGGCGAGGACGAACAGGCCCGCGACGATCGACGGGATGCCGGTCATGACGTCGACGAAGAAGGTGACGGCCTGCGCGAGCCTGCCGCGACCGTACTCGACCAGGTAGATCGCGGTCAGCATGCCGATGGGGGCGGAGATCACGGCCGCGATGAGTACCTGCTCGATGGTGCCGAGCAGCGCGTGGTAGATGCCGCCGCCGGCCTCGGCGTCGAGGACGCCGTTCATCGAGTGGCTCAGGAAGTAGCCGTCGAGGACGTTGCTTCCCTTGCTGATCGTGACCCACGCGAGCGACAGCAGCGGGATGACGGCCAGGATGAAGCAGACCCAGACGACGCTGGTGGCTGCCCGGTCCTTGGCCTGGCGCTTGTTCTCGACGACCGTGGTCGTGACGTACGAGATGATCACGAACAGCAGGGCCGAGATCATGCCCCACTGGATACGGCTCTCCCAGCCGGCCAGCAGGCCGACGCCGACGCCGAGGGCGATGGAGACGGCCGCGAAACCGGCCGGGGCCCAGCGGGGCAGTTTGGCATGCGACAGGGAGGTCGGCTGCACGACGACCGGCCGCTTGTCCTGGACTGCGTTGCTCATGCGTTGGCCCCCGAGTACTCCTTGCGGCGCGCGATGATCCACCGTGCCGCGCCGTTGACCACAAGCGTGATGAAGAAGAGCACGAGACCGGAGGCGATCAGGGCGTCCCGCCCGAACTCATTGGCCTCGTTGAACTTCGCCGCGATGTTCTGGGCGAAGGTGCCGCCACCGGGGTCGAGCAGGTGCCCGGAGATGAGGAAGCTCGGCGAGAGTACGACGGCCACCGCCATCGTCTCGCCGAGCGCGCGGCCGAGGCCGAGCATCGAGGCACTGATGATGCCGGAGCGGCCGAAGGGCAGCACCGACATGCGGATGACTTCCCAGCGGGTGGCGCCGAGGGCGAGCGCGGCTTCTTCGTGCATCTTCGGCACCTGGAGGAAGACCTCGCGGGTGACGTTGGTGATGATCGGCAGGATCATGATCGCCAGCAGGATGCCCACGGTGAGGAGGTTGCGGGCGACGCCGTCGCTGGCCTTGTCGAAGATGTACGTCCAGCCGAGGTATTCGTCCAGCCACTGGTTGAGGCCGTCGAGATACGGGACCAGGAAGATGGCGCCCCACAGGCCGTAGATGATGCTCGGTACGGCGGCGAGCAGGTCCACGATGTAACTGATGGGGCCGGCCAGCTTGCGCGGCGCGTAGTGCGAGATGAACAGCGCGATGCCGATCGCGACCGGCACGGCGATGAGCATGGCGATGACCGAGCTGACGATCGTGCCGAAGGCCAGGACGGCAATGCCGAAGACCGGCGGGTCGCCGGCCGGGTTCCACTCGGAGGTGGTGAGGAAGTTCGCTTCGTCCTTCGAGATGGCGATCGCGGCCCGGTAGGTCAGGAAGGCCGCGATCGCGGCCATGATCACGAGGAGCGTGATCCCGGACCCGCGGGACAGGCCGAGGAAGACCTTGTCGCCGGGGCGGGTGGCCCCCCTGGACGCGCGTATGGCCGCTCGCCGGTCGGGCGGCGGCTTCGGAGTGTGGGTGGTCGTAACCATCAGGACTCTTCCGGTCTGCGGAGCGTGCGGGCTCCTGGCGGCGGTGCACCGGATGCCGGGGCCGGTCCGTCCCGCCCGTGTGGCGTACGGACGGACCGGCCTCGGTCGGAAATCAGGACAGGTTCAGGACGGGTTCATGTGCATGTGCACGTTTATGTTCACGGTCACGTTCATGTTCACGTCCGGGGTTCCGGTCAGGAGGTCAGGACAGGGTCGGGACGATCTGGCGGACCTTGGTCGCGATCTCGGCGGGGAGCGGGGCGTAGCCGGCGTCGGCGAGGACCTTCTGGCCGTCCTCGCTGACCGCGTAGTTCAGGAACGCCTTCAGGGTCGGCAGGGTCTCGGGCTTGTTGCCCTTGTCGCAGGCGATCTCGTACGTGACCAGGATGATCGGGTACGCGCCCTCGACCTTGGTCTTGTAGTCGAGCGACAGGGCGACGTCGTTGCCGGTGCCCTTGATCTTGGCGGCGCCGATGGCCTTGGAGGCGTTGTCGGTGGTGGCCTCGACGGGGGCGGAGGCACCGGTGGCCACCTTGACGGTGGGGATGCTCTGGGAGGTCGCGTAGGAGAGCTCGAAGTAGCCGATGGAGCCCTCGGCGCCCTTGACGGCGGTGGCGACTCCGGAGGAGCCGTTGGCGGCCTGGCCGCCCTCGGCCTTCCAGGTCTTCGACTTCGGGTCGTGCTTCCAGTCGGCCGGGGCGGCCTCACTGAGGTACTTGCCGAGGTTCTGCGTGGTGCCGGACTCGTCCGAGCGGTGGAAGGCCTGGATGTTGGTGCTGGGCAGGGTGACGTCCGGGTTCAGCGCCTTGATCGCGGCGTCGTCCCACTTCTTGATCTTCGAGTCGAAGATCTTGGCGAGGGTGGGGGCGTCCAGGATGAGGTTGTCCACGCCGCTCAGCTTGTAGCCGATGGCGACCGGTCCGCCGACCATGGGGAGGTTGATGCCCTGGCCGGTCTTGCAGACCGTCTTGGACGCGGCGACCTCGTCCTCCTTCAGGGCGGAGTCGGAGCCCGCGAAGGCGACCTGGCCCTGGGTGAACTTGGTGATACCGCCGCCGGAGCCGATGGCCTGGTAGTTGATCTCCACGCCCTCGCAGGCGGCCTGGAAGTTCTTCACCCAGAGGTCCATGGCGTTCTTCTGGGCGGTGGAGCCCGCCGCGAGGAGCTGGCCCTTGGCGCCTTCACACTTGATGTTCGAGGCGGCGCTGGTCTTCTCGCCTGTGCCCGTTTTGTCCGCGTTGTCGTCCGAGCCACACGCCGTGAGAACCAGGGCGCCGGAAAGGGCGAGGGCGCCGAGCGCGGTGGCGCGAAGCCCGTTGATGCGCTGAAGCTTCACTTCGGGTGTTCCTTCCAGGAGCCGCCAGACGCTGACTGATGTCTGACACGTTTTATGGCGGCGTGTGTCGGGGTGGGGGGACCAGCGCTGTACCGGTCACCGTGTAAGGCCGAAATTAGGCAGATCAGGTGAAGCCGCCAACGGGAGAGGGTGAACGGGAGGTGAACCGTGTTGGGCGGCTAGGTGCCTGTGTCTCTGCCGGTCTCTCTGCCGGTGCGTGGATGGAGGGTGGAGAGGAGGGCGGTGACCAGTTCCCGGTCCCTGGTTTGGGTCAGTCGGGCGCGGGCGGCGGCGGGCGGCAGCCACGCCATCCGGTCCACTTCGCGGTTCGGGACGAAGGCGCCGCCGGTGGCCTCGGCGGCCCAGTAGCGGACCTCCTTGGGGCGGCCGTCGACCGTGTACCGGACGGTGGGCAGCTCCGGGCCCAGGTCGGCGGTCATGCCGGTCTCTTCGCGGACTTCGCGGAGGGCGGCGTGCGGGTGGTCTTCGTACGGCTTGAGCTTGCCTTTGGGGTGGGACCAGTCTGACCACTTGGGCCGGTGGACGAGGGCGAGTTCGATCTCGTCGCAGTCGCGGTCGTCGGCGTGGGCGCCGTTGCCGGGTGTTGGTGCGCGCCGCCACAACACGCACCCAGCCGCCAGCACGGTCTCGTCGTCCCTCATCGGTCCGCCGCCCTCCGGGGCCACACCTGCTGGAAGGCAAAGCGCGCGGCCTCGACCTCGTGCCGCTGATCGGCGTGGAGGACGCCGAGGGCGTACGCGGTGGCCGGGGCGATCCGCGGCGTACGGGCGGCGGCGGCGGCAGCGGTGGCGGCAGCGGCGGCGTCGCGATGCCGGTCGAGGACGAGGCCGGCGTGCCCCAGCACGGGGTCGACGGCCGGGTCCGCCTGCGGTCGCAGCACCTCCTGGGCGTACCGGTGCAGTCTCAGGAGCAGTCGTACGTGGTGCCAGGGGGCGTCCTGGGCCTCCCCGGCGGACTCGGCGGCGAGGCCGTGCACAAGGGCTTCGGCGTTGTACGGGTGCGCCGCGCGGCCGAGCGGCAGCGCGTCCACGGCATCGAGCAGCCGGTGCTCGGCCAGCTGGGCGGGCAGCGCGAGGGCCTCGGTGGAGGCGTCGGCCAGGGAATTGAGCGGCAGCTCCGAGGCGAGCACGGCGACGGAGTCGGCGACCGCGTGAAAGCGGGCGGAGCCGAGGGCCTGCAACGCGGCGGAATGCGCCCGGGTCCGCGCAAGGCTGAGCTGACGCTCCAACAGGGCCCCGGCGCGCGCGGCGCCTACGGTGAGGGCTCCGGTGACCCGGGAGGCTTCGCCACTGCGTGCGGAGGCGGCACGGGGGCCGCCGGGGCGGGTGCCGAGTTTGGTGGAGTCGCCCGCGGTGCCGGGACCGGCTGGGTTACCCGGGCCGCGAGGGGCCGCCTGGTCACCGGAACTGCCAGACCTGGCGGGGGTGCCGAGCTTGCCGACCGCGCCCGGCGCGTGGGCGCGGCCGGGATCGCCGAGCGTGGCCAGGCTGTCCGCGCCGCCGTGGCCGTGGGGGGCGACGCGGCCGGTCGGGTTGCCCATGGTGCCGAGGTCGCCGGGTGCGCCCGGGCTGCCCGGGGCAGCCGGTTCGCCGGAACCGGCAGGTGTGCCGAGGATGCCGGGAGCGCCCGGGGCGTCGGTGCCGCCAGGGCCGACGGGGCTGACCGTTATGCCGAGATGCCCGGAAACGCCCGGGGTGCCGGGAGCGCCTGGCGGGCCGCTGTGGTCGCCCGTGCTTTGGCCGAGGGGGGCGTCGGTACCGGTCGGGTTACCCATGGTGCCGTGGTCGGCGGAGCCGCCGGAGCCGCCCGGACGACGACCCAGCCCGCTGGAGCCGCTCAAGCCGCCCGGGGCGGTGAGTTCGCCCGAGTTCCCGGAATCGGCGGGTGCGCCGAGCGTGCCGAGATCGCCCGGGGGGTCGGAGCCGCTCGGGGTGCCGAGCCCTTCAAGGTCGCCGGGGTTGACCGTTATGCCGAGGTGGCTGGAGCTGGAGCCGTCTGGTTTGCCCAGGGTGCCGTGGTGGCCCGAGCCGCTCACACTGCCCGTGTCGCCCTGGTCGTGAGGGGCGCCGTGCCCGCCGGGAGCCCCCAGGGTGCCGGAGCCATCCGGATTGCCCAGCTCGTTGCCGTCGCCCAGGCCGGCGGGTGCGCCCGGGGCGCCGTGGCCCCCCGTCCCGCCCGTCCCGCCCGCGCCGCCCCTCGGTGGCGGCAGCGGCGTCGAACCCGAGAGCCGGGACAACGCGTCAAGCACTCGCGCGATGCGCGCCGCATACGCGTGTTCCTGGGCCAGGGTGGACGAGAGCCACGACAGTTCCGTGCGCAGGTCGTCCGCCCAGACCGGGTCCAGCAGCGGACGGAACGTGTGCAGCGTGCCGCCTATACGCCGGGACGCCTGCCGCAGCGCGTGGGTCGCCTCCAGCACCCCCGCCGTATCCGCGCCGCTCTCCCCGTGCAGCCGCAGACTCCGCAGGAAGTCCCCCGCCCGCGCATGCAGATACCGGGCCAGAGCCTCACCCGCCGTGTCCATGACCGGGTCCTGCCGTGAGCCCCGAGGGCCCCGCGAGGCCGTCCGGGTCGTCGTCCGGGACAGATGGGACAGATCAGGGCTGTGCACGCCGGCGCCTCCGGGCGTCTATGAGCATCTCCTGTACATGCCGCAGCGGCTGGCCATCCCCGTCCGCGGAGTGCCTCGTCCACGAACCGTCCGCCTCCAGATGCCACGACGACGTGCCGTCCGACATCCCCGCCTCCAGCATCCGGGTGATCGCCGCCCGGTGCGCCGGGTCGATCACCCGTACCAGCGCCTCGATACGGCGGTCCAGATTCCGGTGCATCATGTCCGCGCTGCCGAACCACACTTCCGGCTCACCGCCGTTGCCGAACGAGAAGACCCGGGAGTGCTCCAGGAAGCGCCCGAGTATGGACCGCACCCGGATGTTCTCCGAGAGACCGGTGACCCCGGGGCGCAGCGCGCAGATCCCGCGTACCCAGATGTCCACCGGTACGCCCGCCATCGCCGCCCGGTAGCAGGCGTCGATGATCGCCTCGTCCACCATCGAGTTGACCTTGATGCGTACGTACGCGGGCCGTCCCGCACGATGGTGCGCGACCTCCTTGTTGATGCGCGCGATCAGACCGTCGCGCAGCGACTTGGGCGCCACCAGGAGCCTGCGGTACGTCTCGCGCCGCGAGTACCCCGACAGCCTGTTGAACAGGTCCGAGAGGTCCGCGCCGACCTGCGGGTCCGCCGTCAGCAGCCCCAGGTCCTCGTACAGCCTCGCTGTCTTCGGGTGGTAGTTGCCGGTCCCGACATGCGAGTACCGGCGCAGCGTGTCGCCCTCCTGGCGGACCACCAGCGACAGCTTGCAGTGGGTCTTGAGCCCCACCAGCCCGTAGACGACATGGCAGCCGGACTCCTCCAGCTTGCGCGCCCACTTGATGTTCGCCTGCTCGTCGAAGCGGGCCTTGATCTCGACGAGTACGAGCACCTGCTTGCCCGACTCGGCGGCGTCGATCAGCGCGTCCACGATCGGGGAGTCGCCGCTCGTCCGGTACAGCGTCTGCTTGATCGCCAGCACGTCCGGGTCGGCCGCGGCCTGTTCCAGGAAGGCCTGGACGGACGTCGAGAACGAGTCGTACGGATGGTGCAGCAGTACGTCCCGCTCACGCAGCGCCAGGAAAATATCGGGCGCGGACGCCGACTCCACCTCGGCCAGGTCCCGGTGCGTGCCCGCCACGAACTTCGGGAACTTCAGGTCGGGCCGCTGGTCCATCGACGCGATCCTGAAGAGCCCGGTCAGGTCCAGCGGCCCGGGCAGCGGGTACACCTCGGCGTCGGACATCTTCAGCTCGCGGACCAGCAGATCCAGGACGTACGGGTCTATCGACTCCTCGACCTCCAGCCGCACCGGCGGACCGAAGCGGCGCCGCATGAGCTCCTTCTCCAGGGCCTGGAGAAGGTTCTCGGCGTCGTCCTCCTCGACCTCCAGGTCCTCGTTCCTCGTCACCCGGAACATGTGGTGCGCCAGCACCTCCATCCCCGGGAAGAGCTCTTCGAGGTGCGCGGCGATGACGTCTTCGAGGGGGACGTACCGCTGCGGCGACGCCTCCAGGAAGCGGGAGAGCAGCGGCGGGACCTTCACCCGGGCGAAGTGGCGGTGGCCGCTGACCGGGTTGCGTACGACGACCGCGAGGTTCAGGGAGAGGCCCGAGATATACGGGAAGGGGTGCGCCGGGTCGACCGCCAGCGGCGTCAGGACCGGGAAGATCCGCTGCCGGAACAGCGTGAAGAGGCGGGCCTGCTCCTTCTCGGTGAGCTCCGGCCAGCGGATGAGATGGATGCCCTCGTCGGCGAGCGCCGGGGCGATGTCCTGCTGGTAGCAGGCGGCGTGCCGGGCCATGAGCTCTCGGGAACGGGACCAGATCAGGTCCAGGACCTCGCGGGGCTGGAGACCGGACGCGGACCGGGTGGCGACACCCGTCGCGATACGGCGCTTGAGGCCGGCGACGCGGACCATGAAGAACTCGTCCAGGTTCGACGCGAAGATCGCGAGGAAGTTGGCCCGTTCGAGGAGGGGCGTCGCGGGGTCCTCGGCAAGCTCCAGAACCCGCTCGTTGAACGCGAGCCAGCTGCGCTCCCGGTCCAGGAAACGGCCCTGGGGCAGCTCGGCGCCGCCGCCCTCGTGCTCTTCCTCGTAACCGTCGAGATCGGCATCGAGGTCGGGCTCAAGATCTGACACGGTGGCCGCGACGGTGTGCGTCCGGTGCGCGGCGATGGTACCGACGGACGGCTGGGGGTGCTGGACCGGTACCTCGGCTGCGTTCGCTGCGTGCTGGCTCATGGGCCCATTGTTCCGCGCGGAGGGGGTCACTGGCGCGTCGGAGAGGGCTGGAGTAAGGGGGATTTTGCCGTTGGGGGAGGCGGGCACAGCAGGCTGCATTGAGTGAGGGTCGCAAGGGTTTCTGAATGCGGGGTAACAACGACATGACGTGGGAGGAAGCGGGGAGGGGCCTGCGGGGGTCGGGTGCCGGGCGGGCGCCCGGCGTGGGCCGTATGCCGGGGCCGTACGGGCGGCTCGTGTGGCCGCCCCGGGCGCGTGGGGCCGGTCCCGTACGCGGGGATCGTGCGGGCGGTTCGCGTAGCCGTGCGCGGCCCTTGCGCCCGGATCCTGCGGGCGGTTCGCGCGGACGTGCGCGGACCGTACGGGCGGGTCGCGCGGCTGTACCCGGCCCGTACGCGGGCGGTCGTCCCCGACCGTACGGCGGCCCGTGCGCGGTCGGCTCGGCCCATACCCGCCCGTACCCGGCAGTCCGCAGGCCGTACCCGGCGGTTGTCTCTGACCGTACGGCGGCCCGTACCCGGCCCGTACCCGGCCCGTAGGCCTGGCCGGGCCCGTCACACCCCTGCCGGTACGCGGCCGTCCGCAGGCCGCACCTGTTGGTCCTCGCTGTACCCGGCCCGTACCCGGCCCGTAGGCCTGGCCGGGCCCGTTACCGCCCCTGCCGGTATGCGGCCCGTCCGCAGGCCGTACCTGGTCGTTGTCCTCGCTGTACGCGGTGCGCGCGCGGCCCGTACCCGGGCGGTTGTCCTTGACCGCGTACAGCGGCCCGTACCCGGCAGTCCGCAGGCCGAACCCGGCGGTTGTCCTCGACCGTACGGCGGCCCGTACCCCGGCCCGCCCGCAGGCCGTCCCCGGCCCCGTAGCCCAGGCCACGCCCGTTACCGCCCCTGCCGGTACGCGGCCCGTCCGCAGGTCTTACCTCGCCGTTGTCCACGCCCTACGCAGTGCGCGCGGCCCTACCCAGCCGCACCGGGGGCCGTAGCCGACCGCCGGAGCGGTCAGCCCCCGTCAGGCCCCGTTACGTCTCCGTCCGGTACATCAGGTCCACCTCATGCGTGGCGAAGCCGAGCCGTTCGTACACCCTCAGCGCCGCCGGGTTGTCCGCGTCCACGTACAGCATCGCCGTCGTCAGGCCCTGCGCTGCCAAGTGGCGCAGTCCGACCGCCGTGAGCGCCCTGCCCAGGCCGCCCCCCTGGGCGTCCGGCCGGATGCCCAGGACGTAGACCTCGCCGAGGTGCTCCTCCGCGTGCACCTTCGTCCAGTGGAAGCCGATCAGCTCCTCGCCCCGCTCCGCGAGGAAGAAGCCCTTCGGGTCGAACCACGGCTCGGCCTTGCGGTCGTCCAGGTCCCGTTGCGTCAGGGAGCCCTGCTCGGGGTGGTGCGCGAAGGCCGCCGCGTTTACGGCCAGCCAGGCCGCGTCGTCCTCGCCGGGCACGAAGGTGCGTACGGTCACGCCCTCCGGGAACACCGGCTCGGGGATGTCCAGCGGGCTCAACGGCCTCCGCAGCTGGCGCAGTTCACGGAACAGGGTCAGCCCGAGCACCTGCGCCAGATGGCGGGCCGCGGACTTTCCGCCGTGCGCCCACACCCGCAGCCGCTTCCCGGACGCCGCCAGCAACGCCATGCCCAGCGCCCGCCCGTGCCCGCGCCCCCGGTGCGAGGGATGCACGACCAGTTCGGCGGCCGGGGCCTCGACCGGGTCGGTGTCCTCCAGCTGCGCGTAGCCGAGCAGCTCGCCGCCGACCGTGAGCAGGAGATGCCGTACGCCCTCCCGCTTCCCGCCGCGCAGCTGCAGCCGCCCCTGCTCGGACACGGCCTGCATCCCATCGGCGCGCGTGGCCGCGGCGAGCATGTCCAGCACGGCGCCGGCCTGATCGGCGGAGAGCTCGTCAAGGGTCTCGATCTGCCGTCCGGGCTCCGGAAACACCGAGTCAGTGGTCATGCGTCGAGGGTACGGCGGAGGGCGGCGCCCACGGGCACTGCCCGGGCGGCATTTCGCGCGGGTGCCATTTCGCGCCGCCGCACCCCGCGAAGTACCGCCCGTTCGGGCCGAAGCAACCAGGTCGTAACACGTACCCCCCTGTCGCGCTACGCGCGTTGACTCTAGGCTGCCGCTCGACAAGGGCACAGAGGGACATGAGGGGACAGATGTCACCGACACAACAGAAGAACCGCGCGGCCCGGCGGACCCGGCGGCTGCTCGCCGCCGCCGCGGGCGTGGCCACCGCCGGCGCGCTCGTCGCCGCGCTGCCCGCCGCCGCCACCGGCAGCCAGAGCCAGGGCGACCGCCACAAGCCCTCGCGCACCGTCGATGTGCAGCTGCTCTCCTTCAACGACCTGCACGGCAACCTGGAGCCGCCGGCCGGCTCCGCCGGGAACGTCACCGAGCACCAGGCCGACGGCACCACCAAGACGATTCCCGCCGGTGGCGTGGAGTACCTGGCGACCTCGCTGCGCACCGCGCGCAAGGGCAACCCGTACTCCATCACCGCCGCGGGCGGCGACATGATCGGCGCCAGCCCGCTGCTCTCCGGGCTCTTCCACGACGAGCCGACCATCGAGGCGCTGAACAAGATCGACCTCGATGTGTCGGCCGTAGGCAACCACGAGTTCGACGAGGGCGCGCTCGAACTGGCCCGTATGCAGAACGGCGGCTGCCACCCGGTCGAGGGCTGCTACGAGAAGGACACCGAGTTCAAGGGCGCGGACTTCCCCTACCTCGCCGCCAACGTCACCAGCGAGAAGACCGGCCGCCCGATCCTCAAGCCGTACACGGTCTGGGAGAAGAACGGCGTCAGGATCGGCTTCATCGGGGTGACCCTGGAGGGCACGCCGGACATCGTCACGGCCAACGGCGTCAAGGGCCTGAAGTTCCACGACGAGATCGCGACGGTCAACAAGTACGCCCGTGAGCTGGAGCGCAAGGGCGTGAAGTCGATCGTCGCGCTGATCCACGAGGGTGGCGCCCCGGCCTCGACGGCGTACAACTACGACTGCGACTCGCCGGGCGCCGGTGACGGGATCTCCGGGCCGATCGTCGACATCGCCAAGGGCATCTCCCCGCAGGTGGACGCGCTGGTGACCGGCCACACCCACCAGGCGTACGCGTGCACGATCCCGGACCCGTCCGGCAAGCCGCGCACGGTGACCTCGGCAGCCGCGTTCGGCAAGCTCTACACGGACACCACGCTCACCTACGACCGCCGGACACGCGACATCGTCCGTACGTCGGTGAAGTCCGCGAACCACATCGTCAGGCGCGACCAGCCGAAGGCCGCGGACATGACCTCGCTCATCGCGCGCTGGAACGTACTGGCCGCGCCGGTCGCGAACCGGCCGCAGGGCTGGATCTCCGCCGACATCAACGGGCGCGGCTCGACGGCGCCCGAGAAGCCGCTCGGCAACCTGATCGCGGACGCGCAGCTGGCGGGTCTTGCCCCGGCGGACAAGGGCGGCGCGCAGATCGCGTTCATGAACCCGGGCGGGATCAGGTCCGACCTGGTCTTCAAGGCGTCCGGGAGCGAGGGCGACGGGGTGGTGACGTACGGCGAGGCGTTCACCGTGCAGCCGTTCACCAACATGATGAACGTCGTCGACCTGACCGGCGCCCAGCTGATCACCATGCTCCAGCAGCAGGTGAGCGGCGGTAACGAGGCGTCGACGAAGATCCTCCAGGTGTCGAAGGGCTTCACGTACACCCTGGACCTGACGAAGACGGGCGCTGCCCGGATCGATGTCGCCTCGGTGAAGCTGGACGGCGTGGCGCTCGACCCGGCGAAGACCTACCGGGTTGCGATGAACGAGTTCCTGGCGGGCGGCGGCGACGGTTTCGCCGTGCTGAAGGAGCACACGAACAAGCTGGTCGGCGCGTCCGACCTGGATCTCTTCAACGAGTACCTGGCGGCGAACTCGACGGCGGACAAGCCGATCGCGCCGCCGGCCACGGGCCGGATCACGGTCGTGCAGTAACAGCGGTAGCAGTGGCCAGTACGTGAGTGAGTGGGGCGGTGGGCAACAGCCTGCCGCCCCACCGCCGTTGCACCCTGGCGGCGTTTGACGTGACCCCGCCATACTGCCTGACCATGGACCGACGGAGCTTTCTCGCGGGCGCGGCAGCTGTCTCCGCCACCGCCCTCATCACCGCACCGGGCGCCCTCGCCGCGCCGCAGCGCACCCTGGCCGCGCAGGACTGGATGGCGGGCGCAGGCGACTCCACCGCCCTCGCGCGGCTGACGATTCCCGGGACCCACAACTCCGGCACGCGCTTCGGCGGACTGTGGACGGAGTGTCAGAACACCACCATCGCCGACCAGCTGAACAGCGGCATCCGGTTCCTGGACGTACGCTGCCGGGTCACCGGCGACTCGTTCGCCATCCACCACGGCGCGTCCTACCAGAACCTGATGTTCGGCGATGTGCTCATCGCCTGCCGTGACTTCCTTGCCGCGCATCCCTCCGAGACGGTACTGATGCGGGTCAAGCAGGAGTACTCGGAGGACAGCGACGCCACCTTCCGCCGCATCTTCGATCTGTACCTGGACGGCAAGGGCTGGCGTCCGCTCTTCCGGATCGGCGCCGGACTGCCGACGCTGGGCCAGGCGCGCGGCAAGGTGGTCCTCCTCGCCGACAACGGCGGGCTGCCCGGCGTCCGGTACGGGGACGGGAACCTCTTCGACATCCAGGACGACTACATGGCCGAGCCAGGGGCCAAATACCCCAAGATCGAGACGCACTTCCGCAAGGCGGCGCAGCAGCCCGGCAAGCTGTACGTCAATTACGTGTCCACCGCGGCCCTGCTGCCGCCGCGCTGGAACTCGGACCGGCTGAACCCCCGGGTCCACTCCTTCGTCGACGGGGCCGAGGCGGGCGGCTGGAAGGGGCTGGGCATCGTGCCGATGGATTACCCCAACATCCGGGCCGGGCTTGTCGACGCACTGATCCGCCACAACTGAGTCAGCGCAACTGAGTCAGGGAGTGGCCGGCGGCGGGGTCGCCGCCCCCGGGAGCCGGATCACCGCGCGCGTACCGCCGCCCGGCGCGGGCCCGAGCGCGATCTCGCCGCCCGCCTGCTGCACTGTACGGGCCACGATCGACAGTCCGAGCCCCGAGCCCGGCAGGGCGCGCGCGGACGGCGAGCGCCAGAAGCGTTCGAAGACGTGCGGGAGATCCTCGGCGGGAATGCCGGGGCCGTGATCCCGTACCGTCAGCTCGCCGCGTCGCAGAGCCACCTCGACCGTCCCGCCCGGCGGCGAGAACTTCACCGCGTTGTCCAGGACGTTGACCACCGCCCGCTCCAGCGCGGCCGGTTCCGCCCGTACGTACCAGGGCTCCAGCTCGGCCGTGAAGGTGAGCTCGGGGCCGCGCAGCCGCGCCCGGTCCAGTGCGGTCTCGGCGATCTCGTGCAGGGCGACGACCTTCAACGGGCCGTGGCCGACGGCGTCGGGCCGGGAGAGCTCCTGCAGGTCGCCGATGAGCGCGGCGAGTTCGGTCATCTGCGCCTTGACCGATGCCATCAGCGCCGCACGGTCGGCGGGCGGGATGGCCCGGCCGGTCGCGTCGCTGCGCACGAGCAGCTCGATGTTCGTACGCAGGGAGGTCAGCGGCGTACGCAGCTCGTGCCCGGCGTCGGCGATCAGCTGCGCCTGCCGGTCGCGGGAGGTGGCGAGCGCGGCGGTCATGGAGTTGAAGGAGCGGGACAGGCGGGCGATCTCGTCCTCGCCCTCGACGGGGATGCGTACGGTCAGATCCTCGGTACGGGCGACGTGCTCGACGGCTCCGGTGAGCCGGTCGACCGGCTTCAGCCCGGTCCGCGCGATCCACAGGCCGGCGGCGCCCGCGCCGAGTACGCCGATGCCGGCGAGGGCGGTCAGGAGCAGGGCGAGCCGGTTCAGGGACGTGTCGATCTCAGTCAGGGGACGCGAGACCGAGACGGCGATCAGCGGCGATCGCGGGTCGACATTGAGAGCGCGGACGTCGAAGGGTCTGGCGTCGATCAGCTCCGTGTGGACGCGTACCTCAACACCCTGCTCCGTGGTCGAGTTGTGCAGGGTCTCGGAGGTGGTGCCGTTCGCGACGTCGATGTCCTCTTGCTGGACCTTCACGGGCTGCGAGTACGGATCGACACAGGCCTCGCCGCTGGGAGCGACGACCTGGATATAGGCGAAGCCGGCGCCCGGCGTGGATTCGCTCGGGGGATTGAGACATGTGTCCAGCGCCTGTCGCACCGAACCGAATGGCGCGCTGCTGTTCTCCAGCGAGGTGTCGAGCTCGTTGTGCAGCTGGGCGCTGGTCAGCAGCCAGGCGGCGACGGACACGGCGGCGACGGCGACCGCGACGGCCGTGGTGACCAGCAGGGCCAGCCGGGAGCGCAGCGGCAGCGTACGGAACGACCTGCGGTGGTTCTGGGGCTGACTGCTCACCCCTCACCGCCTCCGGTACGCAGGACGTACCCCACCCCGCGCACCGTGTGGACCAGGCGCGGCTCACCGGCCGCCTCCGTCTTGCGGCGCAGATACATCACGTACACATCCAGTGAATTCGAACTCGGCTCGAAGTCGAAACCCCACACCGCCTTGAGGATCTGCTCACGGGTGAGCACCTGGCGCGGGTGCGCCAGGAACATTTCCAGCAGCGTGAACTCCGTACGGGTCAGCTCGACGCGGCGCGTACCGCGGGTGACCTCGCGGGTGGCCAGATCCATCCGCAGATCGGCGAAGGCCAGCACGTCGTCGTCGGTGGCCGCGTCCGCGGCGGCGGCGTACGAACTGCGCCGCAGCAGCGCCCGGACCCGGGCGAACAGCTCGTCCAGCTCGAACGGCTTGACCAGATAGTCGTCGGCGCCCGCGTCCAGGCCCGTTACGCGGTCGCCGACGGTGTCGCGCGCGGTCAGCATCAGGATCGGCACCTTCGATCCGGCGGAGCGCAGCCGGCGGGCGGCGGTCAGGCCGTCCATCCGGGGCATCTGGATGTCGAGGACGATCAGATCGGGCGCGTACGCCTCGGCACGGGCGAGCGCGTCGACGCCGTCGACGGCGACCTCGGTGCCGTAGCCCTCGAAGGCGAGACTGCGCTGGAGTGCCTCGCGCACGGCGGGTTCGTCGTCGACGATCAGGATGCGCTCGGCGCTGGTCATCTGCGGTCTCTTTCGGTCCGGGGACGTCGGTTCCGGGGCCCAGCCTCGCATGGGCCGAGCCCCGTACGGGGGCTAGCTGTCGCCGCCGTCGCGCAGACTGCCGAGGTCGCTCTTGACGGTGTTGACCGGGATGGCGAAGCCGAGGCCGACGCTGCCCGCGGTGGAGCTGGATGCCGCGCTGGGCGAGTACATCGCGGAGTTGATGCCGATGATCTCGCCGTTCATGTTGATGAGCGCGCCACCGGAGTTGCCGGGGTTGAGCGAGGCGTCCGTCTGGAGGGCCTTGTACGTGGTCTTGGAGGAGCCGGTGTCGCCGTTGAACTGCTGCCCGCCGAACTCGAAGGGCCAGTTGCCGCCGCCCTGCTGCTGTTGTTGTTGCTGCTGTTGGCCTTCGTCCTTCGCGACGGTGACATCGCGGTCGAGCGCGGAGACGATTCCGCTGGTCACGGTGCCGGTCAGCCCCTCGGGCGAGCCGATGGCGACGACCTCGTCACCGACCTTGACCTTGCTGGAGTCGCCGAGAGTCGCTGCCTTGAGGCCGCTGGCGCCCTCCAGCTTGATGAGGGCGAGGTCCTTGTCCGGGGCGGCGCCGACGAGCTTGGCGGTGTACGTCTTGCCGTCGCTGAGCTGGACCTTGATGGAGTCGGCGCCGGAGACGACGTGGTTGTTGGTGACGATCTCGCCGCCCGAGGTGATGATCACCCCGGAGCCGGTGGCCTCTCCGGCGGTGGAGGTCGCGTTGATCTCGACGATGCTGGGCGAGACGGCCTGCGCGACTCCGGCGACGGTGCCGTTGCTGCTCTGCGAGACGGTGGTGCCGGTGACGGAGGTGGCGGCGGCGCTGCCGGTGTCGCCGTTGTCGACGTACTGCTGCACGAGGGCGGAGGCGCCACCCCCGACGACGGCGGCGATGAGCGCGACGGCGGCGAGGAGGGCGACGGGGCGCTTGGCGCGGGCGCGGTGGGGTGCGGGTGCGGGTGCGTGTCCGGGGCCGGGTGCGGCGTCGGGTGTGCCGGCCTGTACGACGCCACCGGGGGGCTGGTACCCCGCGCCACCGTCGCCCGGCCACACGGTGGCGGGCGCGGTGTGCCCTTCCGGCCCGGTGGGCCCAGTGGGCGCGGTGGGCGCGGTGGGCCCGAAGGGGGGCGGGGGCGGGTAGTCGCCGGCGCCCGTGCTGTACGGCTGCTGCTGGTTGCCCTCTTCGCCGCTTCGGCGGTAGTAGTCGCTCATGGCAACGACTGTCGGCGTTGTAGATGAGAGGGGCCTGAGGAGGCCCTAAGAAGCCCAACAGAAGCGTGTATGCGGCAAATAAGGGCTGCGGGGTTGCTCTCCCCCACCCCGCCCGTTTCCTTGACTGAGGGCTGCACCCCAGACCCCTGGGGGAGGGTTCGTGTGGGCTGACGCCCCCACACCCCCGTGCGGCAGCTTCGCGCCATCGCCTAGCAGGAAGCCACCCAGACGGTCCAACGACCGTGGCAAGAATCCCTGGACTTTAGGCCAGGGAGCACGTCAAAGTTCCGCACATGGCCAAGAAACTCGTTATCAAGGTGACCGCCGGAGCCGACGCGCCCGAGCGCTGCTCGCAGGCCTTTACGGTGGCGGCCGTCGCCGTGGCCAGTGGCGTGCAGGTCTCGCTCTGGCTGACCGGCGAGTCCGCGTGGTTCGCGCTGCCGGGCCGTGCGGCCGAGTTCGAACTGCCGCATGCCGCGCCGCTGCCCGACCTGATCGAGGCGATCCGGGTGGGCGGGCAGATCACCCTCTGCACGCAGTGCGCGGCCCGGCGCGACATCGGGGAGAAGGACGTACTGGAGGGCGTACGGATCGCGGGCGCGCAGGTCTTCGTCAGCGAAAGCCTGGCGGACGACGTCCAGGCGCTCGTCTACTGACGGCTGCTGAGGCTGCTGGGGCTACTGACGACGCTTGCCGTCCAGCTCGTCCCACCACTCGTCCGACTTCGGGTCCCCCGAGGGATCGTCCCACCAGCGGTCGTCCGGCCCGCGCGCATTGCCGACCATCGCGGCGATCGGCGGGATGACCATGGCGACAACACACATGCCGACGGCCACGGGGACCGACCAGAGCCGCACGAATGCCCAGGCGGAGACGAAGAGAAAAACGCAACCGCCCATCAGCAGGAAATACCGGCGCCGACGCCGCGCGTACATGCCTCCAGCGTACGGCTGAAGGGCCGCACCCCCCAGGGCGAATTCCAGGGGTGCGGCCCTTCAGCCGGTGTTCACCAGTGTTCAGACCGCGATGGCGACCTCGGCCAGGCCGCCCTGCTCCGCGACGACCGTACGGTCCGCCGTGCCGCCCGGGACGAGCGCGCGCACCGTCCACGTGCCCTCGGCCGCGTAGAAGCGGAACTGTCCGGTGGCCGAGGTCGGGACCTCGGCGGTGAACTCGCCGGTCGAGTCCAGCAGACGGACGTAACCGGTGACGGGCTGGCCGTCACGCGTCACGCTGCCCTGGATGGTCGTCTCACCGGGCTTGATCGTCGAGGCGTCGGGGCCGCCGGCCTGTGCTCCACACATAAAACTGGTCCTTCCGGTCGGAGAAGTCGAGAAAGTCGAGAGGTCTGAGAAGTCGGAGACGGAGGCTTACTTGTTGGCGCCGAGCTCGATCGGCACACCCACCAGGGAGCCGTACTCGGTCCACGAACCGTCGTAGTTCTTGACGTTCTCGACGCCGAGCAGCTCGTGCAGCACAAACCAGGTGAGCGCGGAACGCTCACCGATGCGGCAGTACGCGATGGTGTCCTTCGCGAGGTCCACCTGCTCGGTCTCGTAGAGCTCCTTGAGCTCGTCGTCCGATTTGAAGGTGCCGTCGTCGTTGGCGTTCTTCGACCACGGGATGTTGCGGGCGCTCGGGATGTGGCCGGGGCGCTGCGACTGCTCCTGCGGGAGGTGCGCCGGGGCGAGGAGCTTGCCGGAGAACTCGTCGGGCGAGCGCACGTCGACCAGGTTCAGCGTGCCGATGGCCGCCACCGCGTCGTCGCGGAAGGCGCGGATCGAGGTGTCCTGAGCCTTGGCCTTGTACTCGGTGGCGGGGCGCTCGGGGACGGCGTCGACCAGGTCGCGGGAGTCCAGCTCCCACTTCTTGCGGCCGCCGTCGAGCAGCTTCACGCTGTCGTGGCCGTAGAGCGTGAAGTACCAGTAGGCGTAGGAGGCGAACCAGTTGTTGTTGCCGCCGTAGAGGACGACGGTCGTGTCGTTCGCGATGCCCTTCGCCGACAGGAGCTTCTCGAAGCCCTCCTGGTCGATGAAGTCACGGCGGACCGGGTCCTGAAGGTCCTTGGTCCAGTCGATGCGGATCGCGTTCTTGATGTGGTTCTTCTCGTACGCGGAGGTGTCTTCGTCGACCTCCACGATCGCGACCTTGGGGTCGTCGATGTGGGCCTCGACCCAGTCGGCGTCTACCAGGACATCGCTGCGGCTCATGCGGTTTCTCCTCCGGGGCAGTGTGCGGCGGGTGGTGCGAAGCAGGGGTGGGTGTGCGGATACGCGGAATGCGCGGCGTACAGGCACGGGTTGCCCTGACAAGAGTCGAAGGGCCGGGATACGGGAGTCGGGCTCCCGCTCAGACAGTGCGACAGAGCATGGCAGCGACACGGCACAGGTCTACTGCCCGCCGCTTCGTGAGATCTGCCTGTCCCCGCTGTCGGAGACCGCTAATAGAGCACTGCATGCGTCGATCGTAGGGACGACCCGGCCACCATGTCACCGGCGTGTCGGATATTGAGACGCGATCATCCACATTATGGGACGATGCTCCGGCCGAGTCGCCGCCGTGACCGCCGACAGGGCTCCGGTTTCTGCTTACCGGACACCGGCGTCTCACCATACGGTCGTCAGCCCGTACGACCGTCAGCTGGTCAGGGACACGTTCTGCCCCGTGCCGGAGAACCGCAGTCCCGCGTCCGTCGCCTCCACCTTGTCCAGCTTGACGCTCGACGGCATTCCGGCGATCTCCAGGTCGTAGTCCACAATCTCGCGCAGCCGGTCCTCCATGCCCGGACCCGGCAGCTTCGGCAGCGTCACAGCCTTCAGCTGGACCGTGCTGCCATCCCTGAGGACGACCGTGCTGTACGCGTCGATCGTGCTGTCGCCGAGCTCTTCCTTGATGCTGCCGGGGACCGGGATGCCCGCGCCTTCCAGCAGCTCGACGGCCGGACCGGTGACCTTGACCTGGCCCTTGGCTGCCCGCTCGGCGCCCGCGTAGCTGACGGTGGCGCCTTCGGGCGCGGCCTTCGTCAGGTCCGCGTACGAGATCCGGGCGGAGCCGTCGGCCTGGTCCGCGACGGCGGAGGAGAAGGAGCTGTTGATCCGCACCGCGCGCAGCTGCGCCTCGACCTCGGTGACGTTGACCGAGCGGCCGTCGGCGGTGGCGGTGATGCCCGCGAGGCTGACATCGACCTCGTCGAGTTCCTTGCCCATGACCTGGGTGAGGAAGGGGAAGCCCTTGATGGAGATCTCCGGGGTCGAGCTCAGCCCCTGACTGGTCTTGATCTTGTCGGCCGCCTGGGACTCGGCCATGTTCACCGCGATTCGGTCCGCGGCGACGAAGATGCCGCCCAGTACCACAGCGACTATCAGCAGTATTCGCAGTGCTCGCATTGGATTGGGGTCCCCCACCTTGGGTCTGTCAGGCCGTCGGCCCTGCTAATGATCGACGTGGGGCCGGAAGCTTTGGTTCCTGGCCCGGTCGCGCGGTACGTCACACCAGGGGTACGTCACACCAGGGCGCGGCCGATCAGATAGACCACCGGAGCCGCGGCGGTCAGCGGCAGCGCCACGCCCGCCGTCATGTGGACGAAGCGGGACGGGTAGTCGTAGCTCGCCGCCCGCAGCCCGATCAGCGCGCAGCCACCGGCCGCCGCGCCGAGCAGCGCGCCCGAGGCCCCGATGTCGTTCAGGCCACCGGCCGCGATGCCCGCACCGGCGGCGGCCAGCAGCGCCAGGACGACGGATACGACACCCGGCAGCGGCAGCGCGCGGGCGACGACGGCCACGGCGACCGCGATCGCGCCGACCACCACGGCGTCGCTCTCGGCCGCGAGGTGTCCGGTCGCGAGGATGGCGAGGGCGGCCGACGCGACGGTCGCCATCAGTCCGCTCATCCGCTCGTCCGCACCCGCCCGGCTGCGCAGTTGCAGTACGAGGATGAGCAGCACCCAGACACCGAGCGTGCCGACGATCGCGGCGGGGGCGTTCTCGCGGCCGACGGCGAGCAGTACGGCATCGGCGGCGAGGCCGCCCGCGAAGGCGAGCGCGATGCCCTGCCGGGCGGGCCACATGCCGTTCAGCCGGAACCAGCCCGCGGCGGTGACGGCCTGGAGCAGGACGAGCGGTACGAGCAGGGCGTACGGGCCGATTGCCGCGCCGCCCGCGAGCAGCAGGGACAGGGCGGCGGTCAGCCCGGCGGGCTGCATGCCGGGCGCGATGATCGGCGAACGTCCCTCGGCGCGGGCGCGCTGGGCGGCGGTCAGCCGGGCGTTTCCGGAGGTGGTGGGCGCGCTGTACCCGTCGGGGACGGCGGCGGGGTCGGCCGGCGGCGGAATCACGGGAAGAGCCGGTTCGTACACTGCCTGGGCCGACGGCGGATACGGATTGGCGTTGGCCGACGCGGCGGGCTGGTACTGGGTGTCCCAGGTCTCGCCCTGCCAGGTCTGGGCGGCGGCGTCCTGGTACGGCTGTTGCTGCTGTTGCTGCCCGTACTGATCCGGGTACTCACCCTGATACGGCTGCTGTTGCGGCGGCTGCTGCTGCCCGTACGGATACGGATACTGCTGATCGCTGCTCATGATCTGCGGTTCATCCTCCTGCGAACGGCGGGAGCACCTCGACCGTGCCGCCCTCGGCAAGCCGTACCGTCTCATGGCCGCGGGTCCCCACGGGCGCGCCGTCGACTATGAACGAACACCGCTGCAGGACACGCGCCAGGTCACCGGGGTGCCGTTCACGCACCACGTCGAGCGCATCCGCGAGCGTCACCGCGGCATAAGACTCCTCCGCGATCCCGGCCGCCGCCTTGGCCGCGGCCCAGTAGCGGATGGTTCCCGCTGCCATGTCCGCACTCCTTTCGTCTGCCTCCATCATGAGCTACTCGCCGTCCAGCCAACGCCCGATACGGCCGAGCAGTTCGTCGTCGGCGGCGTTCTCGGCGTGGCCCATGCCCACCTCCAGCCACAGCTCGGCCGGCCCGTCCTCTACGGCGGCGACGAGCATGCGCGGATGGTCGAGCGGGAAGTACGCGTCGCGGTCGCCGTGGACGATCAGCAGCGGCGTCGGGGCGATGAGCGGCACCGCCTCGACCGGCGACACGGGGACCGGGTCCCAGTCCCTGGGATGGATACGGGTGCGGAGACCGTAGCGGCCGACCAGGCGGCCCACCGGATGGCCGACCACCCAGTGCAGCCGCCGCATGGGGGCCGTACCGCGGTAGTACCAGCGGGCGGGAGCACTGACGGCGACCACCGCGTCTGTACGCGCCTCTGTGCGCCCCCTGTGCACCGACTCCGTGGCCCTCATCGCCGCGTGCCGCAGCACCACCGAGCCGCCCATGGAGAAGCCGACGGTCACCACCCGCGTATGCCCGAGCGAGCGGGCCCACTCCACCGCGGCCACGAGGTCCAGCACTTCGCGGTCGCCGACCGTGGAGCGTCCGCCCGAGCCGCCGTGGCCGCGGAACGAAAAGGTGACCACGGCCGCACGCTGCGCGAACACCCGCGCCGCCCGGCGTACGGCGGGCCGGTCCACGGAGCCCGTGAAGCCGTGCGCGACGACGATCGCGGTAGGGGTGAAACCGGCCGTACACGGTTCGTACACCGCCTCGATACGCACCCCGTCCGCCGTCCGGAGGACCGTCCTGAGTGGCGCCCGCGTGAACAAGGGAATAATTGAAGTGCGGTAAGGACCCTCTGACCCGGTAGACATGTGGGTTATTCTGCTGTGCAGAGGATCCGGGCAATGAAGCCACCGGATCCTTTTGTGTTTCCTGTCCATTGTTACAGCCAGGTGAACAGTGAACACAGAACGAACGGCGGACCATTGCCGCCATGTCCTCGCAGGGACCGAGGAGGAACCGACGTTATGGGCGAGCGCACCATGCACGACCGTAGGACGACCCAGGCAGGTGGGGCGCGATGAGCTCTCTGCTGCTCCTCACCAATGCCCTCCAGCCGTCGACGGAGGTGCTTCCCGCCCTCGGACTGCTGCTGCACAACGTGCGGGTGGCGCCTGCCGAAGGCCCGGCTCTTGTCGACACCCCCGGTGCCGACGTCATTCTGATCGACGGCCGCCGCGATCTGCCTCAGGTGCGGTCGCTGTGCCAACTGCTGCGGTCCACCGGACCCGGCTGCCCGCTGATCCTCGTCGTCACGGAGGGCGGTCTCGCGGCCGTCACCGCCGACTGGGGCATAGATGACGTACTGCTCGACACGGCAGGTCCCGCCGAGGTCGAGGCGCGACTGCGCCTCGCGATGGGCCGCCAGCAGATCACCGCGGACGACAGCCCGATGGAGATCCGCAACGGCGATCTGTCGGTGGACGAGGCGACCTACAGCGCGAAGCTGAAGGGCCGCGTCCTGGACCTGACCTTCAAGGAGTTCGAACTGCTGAAGTACCTCGCACAGCACCCGGGACGGGTGTTCACGCGGGCGCAGCTGCTCCAGGAGGTCTGGGGCTACGACTACTTCGGCGGTACGCGGACGGTGGACGTGCACGTACGGCGGCTGCGCGCGAAGCTCGGCCCGGAGCACGAGTCGCTGATCGGGACCGTACGGAACGTGGGCTACCGCTTTGTGACGCCGGAGAAGGTGGAGCGGGCGGCGGTGGCCGCGGAGGAGGCCAAGGCGAAGGCGGCGGCTGCTGCGGCTGCGGCTGCTCCCGTTGTGGCGCCGTCCGTACCGGCGGAGGAATCCGTCCCCCGTACGGAGCACACGACCGAGGCGGAGGAAGCCGCCGTACGCCCTGCCCAGAGGTAGGTCACCCCGCGTAGACTGCCGCGCGTGGCCAAGGTGACGCGGGATGATGTGGCGCGACTGGCGGGGACTTCGACTGCGGTCGTCAGTTACGTCATCAACAACGGACCGAGGCCGGTTGCCCCGGCCACGCGCGAGCGGGTACTCGCCGCGATCAAGGAGCTGGGCTACCGACCAGACCGGGTCGCCCAGGCGATGGCGTCGCGGCGGACCGACCTCATAGGCATGATCGTGCCGGACGCCCGGCAGCCGTTCTTCGCGGAGATGGCGCACGCGGTCGAACAGGCCGCGGCGGAACGCGGAAAAATGGTGCTCGTCGGGAACTCCGACTACCGCGACGAGCGCGAGGTGCACTACCTGCGGGCGTTCCTCGGGATGCGGGTCTCCGGTCTGATCCTGGTCAGCCAGGGCATGAGCGAGCGGGCGGCGACGGAGATCGAGGCGTGGGACGCGCGGGTGGTGCTGCTGCACGAGCGTCCGGAGGCGATCGACGACGTGGCCGTCGTCACGGACGACATCGGCGGGGCGCAGCTGGCGACGCGCCATCTGCTGGAGCACGGATACGCGTACGTGGCGTGCCTGGGCGGGGTCGAGTCGACCCCGTCGGTCGGCGACCCGGTGGCGGACCACGTCGAGGGCTGGCGGAGGGCGATGCTGGAGTCGGGCCGGTCGGTGGAGGGGCGGCTCTTCCATGCCCCGTTCAACCGGTACGACGCGTATCAGGTGGCGCTGAAGCTGCTGGCGGGTGAGGACCGCCCGCCGGCGATCTTCTGCTCGACGGACGACCAGGCGATCGGCGTACTGCGGGCGGCGCGGGAGCTGCGGCTGGATGTGCCGGGCGAGCTGGCGGTGGCGGGCTTCGACGACGTGAAGGAGGCGGGCCTGACGGACCCGCCCCTGACGACGATCTCCTCGGACCGCCCGGCGATGGCCCGGGCGGCGGTGGACCTGGTCCTGGACGAGGGCCTGCGGGTGGCGGGCTCACGGAGGGAGAGGGTCAAGCAGTTCCCTTCGGGTTTGGTCATCCGCCGGTCGTGCGGGTGCGGATAGTCCGACTCGGGCGTGGGGCGCGGGGCCTTGTGGCTCGGGCCGGGGGCTCTCGGGCTGCGGGCCTCTGTCGGGCCCTGGGTTCGGTGATGCACCAGTCCGTGCCACCGGCGACTGGCACAAACTATTGGGCCGTGTTGCCTACGGGATCGCGGAGCAGACGCGCACGGACGTCCTGGGACACGGGACGAAGCGCGATGGCCTCTGGGCGTACCCGAAGATGGAGCCACGCGCTGTCGGCGGGCGAACGCGGACCTGGGCGGACTGCTGCTCCCGGCGCCGAAGGGCGCCCAGCTCGACAAGGCTCTCCAGGGCGAGAGGGGCCGGGTGCCGGTCGACCGATTCCTCGCCGCGTACGCCAAGGAAGATCGAGCGGACCTGAAACAGGACCTCGCCGACGACGGGCTGCGGCACATCGCCGCACGCGGCTGGACCACGCCCGACTCCACGGTCACCCAGATCTATTTGCTCCGCCTCCACACAGTCGCGTACGCGGAGGGGTTCTGCGACGATCACTTCGACGGTGGAATGGATGCCGAGGTGCCGGTGCTCGGGGTGGCGGACGCAGCTCCGCTGAACTCGGGGTACGAGCCCTGGAACGCGGCCCCGTCGACCCAGACGCATGTGTATGACGAGCCCGCGCCGCGTGGCCCTGTCCACGTCCGGCACGCGTACATGACCGCCGGTGACACTCTCCGCCCTGATCGTGCAGTCGTAGAGGGGCACAGCCCCGGCCGTCCCCCTCTACCAGACCGTCGCCTGCAGAACCAGCTGCTCGGCTGAGTGCCGCACCTCGCAGAGAGGGCCGGGCCCCCACCCATTAGGCTGGGGCCCGGTCCTACCGCTCATACCGCTCACCCGAGGAGCACCCCGTGCTGGAAGTCTTCTTCGAAGCCCTGCTGGTTCTGGTCTGCGTCGGCGTCGCCGCCTTCGCCGGTCTGACCGTGAAGAAGCTGTACCAGGGCCAGCGCTAGGCGTCACCGGTCGCAGACTGATCGTCCTTTTCGTCACACTCGCATCTCTACAGATCGTCAGAGCCACTCATGATCGAGATTCCGTCCGACCTGAACCCCGGCCTCGTCCCCCTCGTCTTCCTCCTCGGCACCTGGGAGGGTGCGGGCGTCGCCGACTTCCCCGGCGCCGAGAAGTGCAACTTCGGCCAGGAAGTCACCTTCAGCCACGACGGCCGGGACTTCGTCGAGTACACCTCCCGCACCTGGGTCCTCGACACCGACGGCCAGAAGGTGCGCCCCCTGGAGTCCGAGTCCGGCTACTGGCGTATCGACTCCAGCCGCAAGGTCGAGGTCGTCATGGTCCGTGACCAGGGCGTTGTCGAGGTCTGGTACGGCGAGCTCGCCGACCAGAAGCCGCAGATCGACCTGGCGACGGACGCGGTCGCGCGCACCGCGGCCTCGGGCCCGTACAGCGGTGGCAAGCGGCTCTACGGCTATGTGAAGGGCGACCTGATGTGGGTGGGCGAGAAGTCCACTCCCGAGGTCCCGATGCGGCCGTACATGTCGGCACACCTGAAGAAGGTCGTTTCCCCGGAGCAGGTCGAGCAGTGGGCGAAGGATCTCGGCGACCTTCCCGACGACGGAATCGCCTTCTTCAAGTAGGGGCCGGGTGGCAGCCCCCACGCCTGCCTACACTGGGGGCGTGGTGAAGACCGACTGGAAGAGCGATCTGCGGCAGCGCGGTTACCGGCTGACCCCGCAGCGGCAGCTTGTCCTGGAGGCTGTCGACGCCCTTGAGCACGCGACTCCGGACGACATCCTCTCCGAGGTGCGCAAAACCGCGTCCGGCGTGAACATCTCCACCGTCTACCGGACGCTGGAGCTGCTGGAGGAGCTGAACCTCGTCTCCCACGCGCACCTCGGCCACGGCGCTCCGACGTACCATCTCGCCGACCGCCACCACCACATCCACCTGGTCTGCCGGGACTGCGCCAATGTGATCGAGGCGGATGTCTCGGTCGCCGCGGAGTTCACCGCCAAGCTGCGCGAGACCTTCGGCTTCGTGACGGACATGAAGCACTTCGCGATCTTCGGCCGCTGCCAGAACTGCGCCCAGAAGTGCGCCGCTGACGCTTCAACTACCGAGTCGTAGGCTGGAGCGCATGAAGAGCCCCCTGCTGTCCCTGCCCGGCGCGGTCGCGGCCGAAGAGCGTGACGAAGGCGTCGCCGCGCACTACGGCGATCTGTTCCGTGAGCAGCGCGCCCTCGCGGACGGCGCCGGTCTCGTCGATCTCTCGCACCGCGGCGTCGTCACCGTCACCGGCGACGACCGGCTGACCTGGCTGCACCTGCTGCTCACCCAGCATGTCAGCGACCTCCCGGCGGGCCAGGCCACCGAGGCGCTGGTCCTCTCCGCGCACGGCCATATCGAGCACGCCCTGTATCTCGTGGACGACGGCGCGACGGTCTGGGCGCATGTCGAACCGGGCACGCAGCAGGAGCTCATCGCGTACCTGGAGTCGATGAAGTTCTTCTACCGGGTCGAAGTCGCCGACCGCACCGACGACTTCGCGGTCGTGTACCTGCCCGCGGGCTCCATCGCGCCCACGCCCGAGGGCGTTGCCGTACGGGAGACCCCGTACGGCCGCGATCTGTTCCTGCCGCGCGCCGACCTTGAGGCATACGCCGCCGCGAACGGTCCGGCCGTCGGGATCCTCGCCTACGAGGCGCTCCGCGTCGAGGCCCACCGCCCCCGCGTCGGCTTCGAGACCGACCACCGCACCATCCCGCACGAGCTGGGCTGGATCGGCAGCGCGGTCCACCTCCAGAAGGGCTGCTACCGCGGCCAGGAGACCGTGGCGCGCGTCCACAACCTGGGGAAGCCGCCGCGCCGGCTGGTCTTCCTGCACCTCGACGGCAGCGAGGTGCACCTGCCGGGACACGGCACCCCCGTGCGGCTCGCGGCGGACGGTGAAGAGGGCCGCCAGCTCGGCGTTGTCACCACCTCCGCGCGCCACCACGAGCTGGGGCCGATCGCGCTCGCGGTGATCAAGCGCAATGTGCCGCTGGACGCGGAGCTGCTGGTGGGCGGCGACACGGCAGCCGCGCAGGAACCGGTCGTCCAGCCCTGAGCCGTACGGCCCCCCTACAGCCGTACAGCCCGATCCGTACAGCCCGATCCGTGCGGCGGACCGATCCGTGCGGCTACATCTCCACGATCACCGTGAACGGGCCGTGATTGGTGAGCGAGACGCGCATGTCCGCCCCGAACCGGCCCGTCTCCACGTGCGCCCCCAGCGCCCGCAGCTGCGCCACCACCTCTTCGACCAGCGGCTCGGCCACCTCACCCGGCGCCGCCGCGTTCCAGGTGGGGCGGCGGCCCTTGCGGGCGTCCCCGTAGAGAGTGAACTGCGAAATCACCAGCAACGGCGCATTCGCGTCCGAGCAGGACTTCTCACCATCAAGGATGCGAAGCGACCAGAGCTTGCGAGCCAGCTGCCCGGCCTTCTCCACGGTGTCGCCGTGGGTGACCCCCACCAGCACACACAGCCCTTCGCCGACGATCTCGCCGACCGTTTCACCCGCGACCACGACGCTCGCGCCGTCGATTCTCTGCACCACCGCACGCATACATGCCAACCTATCTGCGGCTGAACGGGTGCAGTGCACCTGCGTCGGAAGGTTCCGGAGTGGCACGATGCAGGCAGGCGGTGCAGCCGCACCGGTCGAGGGGACGGAACACGCAATGAGCACATCTGGTGCCGGGCACGCGCCCGGTCCCGCATCTCCTACGCCTGCCGCGGTCTCCGCGCTGCTGGAGCCGGTGCAGTACGACATCGGCGCACTGCGCCTGCCCGAGCTGCGCACGCTGCGCCGCGACTCCCACCGCGACGAGGCGGACCTCAGCTATGTACGGCGGCTGCTCCAGGGCCGGATCGACATCCTGCGGGCCGAACTGGCACGGCGTACCGCCACCGAGACGCCCGTCGTCGACCGGCTGTCGGAGATCCTGGCCGACGCACCGTCCCAGCACCGTTCGTCCGCCCGCCATGTGACGCTCTCCACACCGCAGAGCGAGGAGTACCGGCGGCTGGCCGCCGACATGCTGTCCGAGGTCGAGCTCTCCGACCTGACCGCCCGTACGGATGAGGAGCTGGACGCCGCCATGGGCCGGCTGGTCGGCTATGAGCAGCAGGTTTCCCGTCGTCGGCAGCTGTTGCAGCGTACGGCCGACGATTGCAGCGCCGAGATCGGGCGCAGGTACCGTAAGGGCGAAGCGCAAGTAGACGACCTGCTCACCTGAAGCGTTCCATCGAACGCCCCTTCCGGGGAGCCCGCATCCGCCCCCGAGAGGCCGACGATGAGCACCACCCCCGCCACCCCCGCCGGCACCGCCCTTCCTGCCGGCATGTCCCCGGTACTCGCCGAAGTCATACGGTCCGGTTTTGTCGAGGGAAGGCACCGGGGTTCGCTCGTCGTCCTGGCGGCGGACGGCAGTGTGGAACTCGCCCTCGGGGACCCCGCCGCGCCCCACTTCCCGCGCTCCAGCAACAAGCCCATGCAGGCCGCGGCCATACTGCGCTCCGGCCTCGACCTCGCCGGGGAGCGGCTGGCGCTGGCCGCCGCGAGCCACTCGGGCGAGGGTTTCCACCTCGATCTCGTACGGTCGATGCTCGCCGAACACTCCCTGGCGGTGGAGGAGCTGCAGACCCCGCCGGACCTGCCGCTGGATCTGGCCGAGGCGGAGACGTATCTCGCCGCCGGGCACATCCGGGACCGGGTCACCATGAACTGCTCCGGCAAGCACACCGCGATGCTCGCCGCCTGCGCGCACAACGGCTGGGACCGCGCCGGTTACCTCGACCCCGCGCACCCGCTCCAGCAGCTCGTCCACGAGACGGTCGAGGCCGCCTCCGGCGAGCGCGTTGCGGCGGTCGGCACGGACGGCTGCGGCGCGCCGCTGCTGGCGATCAGCCTGACCGGGCTGGCCCGCGCCTTCCGGCACTGCGTGCTGGCCGCGCCGGGCACGGCCGAGCGCAGGGTCGCGGACGCGATGCGCGAGCACCCCGAGTACGTCGCGGGCACGCGCCGCCACGACACCTGGCTGATGCGCGCGGTGCCGGGCGCGCTCTCCAAGATGGGCGCGGAGGCGGTTCAGGCGGTGGCGTTCGCGGACGGTCGCGCGCTGGCCTTCAAGCTGGACGACGGCGCGGCACGGGCGGTGGGCCCGGTGCTGGCCCGGGCGCTCGAAATCATGGGCGTGGACTCTCCGGTGGTGGGCCGGATCGGACAAATGCCGCTGCTGGGCGGCGGCTCGGAGGTCGGCGGAGTCCGCGCGGCGTTCTGACCGGGCGGGGGCCGCCGCGAGGCACCCGGCGAGCCCCGTCGATGGCTCCGCCGAAAACCCGGTGCGGATTACATCCGTCGGTGCATAACGTGTCGCGTATGAGCGTCGAAACTCGCATGATCGCCGATTCTGAGCTCCCCGACTGGCTGCGGGCGCTGGCCACCGGGTTTCTCCGACCTCCGGTCTTCTCGGACGAGGAGATCGCCGACCGCCGCGCGCACACGGACCTCTCCCGGGTCAGCGGCGCCTTCGACAACGGCCGCTGCGTGGCCACGTACCGCTCCTTCGCCCAGCAGCTCACCGCCGTGGGCGGCGCCGCGCTCCCCGCGAGCGCCGTCTCCAACGTCACGGTCTCGCCGACGCACCGCCGCCGCGGCCTGCTCAGCCGGTTGATGGCCGCGGACCTGGCGGAGTCCAAGGAGCGCGGCGACGTCGTCTCCACGCTGATCGCCGCGGAGTACCCGATCTACGGGCGGTACGGCTTCGGGCCCGCCACCTGGACCACCGAGTGGGCCATCGACGTGCCCCGCGCCGGTCTCGACCCGCGCTGGTCGGGCCCTGCCGACGGTGGCCGAATAGACCTGGTCGACGGCACGGACGTACGCAAACTCGGCCCGGAGCTGCACGAGCGCCTGGCCGCGCGCCGACACGGCGTGGTGAACCGCGACGAGCGCTGGTGGCAGCTCACCACCGGCCAGGTGCGGAAGGCGTCCCACCCCTGGACCGAGCCGTACTACGCGGTCTACCGCTCGGCGGCCGGAGAGGTCGAGGGCTATCTCGCGTACCACGCGGACGATGTCTGGGGCGACGCCAAGCAGCCGCTGAACACGGCCTCCGTGCACGACATGATCGCGCTGACGCCGGGGGCGGAGCGCGCGCTGTGGCACTTCGTCTGCTCGGTGGACTGGATCACCACGGTCAAGACCGGCCACCGCGCCCCGGACGACCTGCTTCCGCTGCTGCTGCCGGACCCGCGCGCGGCGAAGATCCTCACGCACGCGGACTTCCTGTGGGTGCGGATCCTGGATGTCGTACGGGCGCTGGAGGCGCGTACGTACGACATGGCCGCGACCCTCGTCCTGGAGGTACGCGACGACGCCGGGCTGGCGGGCGGCCAGTTCCGGCTGGACGCCTCGCCGGACGGGGCGGTCTGCGCTCCGACGGCGCAGTCGCCCGATCTGACGCTGGACATACGGGAGTTGGGCGCGCTGTTCCTGGGCGACGAGTCGGCGGTCCGGCTCGCGGAGCTGGGCCGTGTGGACGAGGAGACGCCGGGTGCGGTCGGGGTGGCGGAACGGGTGTTCCGTACGCCGAGGCGGCCTTGGTGCCCGGACATATTCTGACGTTCTGACGATCCGACGTCCGGGCATGGGCGGACCGGTCAGGCACCGGCCGGTATCGCGGGCAGCACCACGAGAATGCTGCCGATGCTGGCACAGGTGGCGTTCTCGGCCTTCAGGCCGATGGCCACCAGGACGAAGCCGATCGCGGCCACGATGCCGAAGCGCCACTGCACGTACTGCTCGACGACGAGGGTGAGGAGAGGCATGGTGGTCACTCCTTCAAGGGAGGGCGGGCGCCTGGGCTTGCACACCCCGTTGTGCACCGTGCTCCGCGCACCCAATTGCCGTACAAATTCAACCGGTTGACTTAATGGGTTGATGCCCACTTGCTACATCCTCGTAAACTTGTCTGGTTATCTGGGTTTGTTGTGTGGGGTGTCGTCCTTGGCTGTAGGGCAGTTGTAGGGTTACTGGGTGACCAGTCATGGATCTGCTCCGAGAGATGTCACCTCGTTCCGGTACCGGTGGGTCGCGGACGAGCTGCGCAAGGAGATCAACAACGGCACCCGCAGGCCGGGTGAGCGCCTGCCCACGCAGGGCGAGTTGGCGGCGCAGTACAAGGTCTCCCGTGCCACGGTGATCCAGGCGCTCGATCTGCTCCGCGAGAAGGGGCTGATCATCACCCGCCAGGGCAGCGGAACCTTTGTGAAGGGCGACCGCGGCGACGGGACCGGTCGCGGCGAGGGGCCTCAGCCGCCGACGGGGGCGGACAGCGGTGACACGGAAGGCGACGGCGAGGACGACGTATGGGCCGTCGTCTCGGAACGGGTGCCTCCGGTGGTGCTCCAGCCCTATCTGGAAGAGGCGTTCGAGGCCACCGCCGTCACCCTCGACGTCTACTCGATGACCACCGAGTCCCTCGCCACGAAGGTGTCCGACCAGAAGGCGCGCATCGTGGCCGGTGAGATCCACCCGCCGCGCAGCATCACGGCCCGGTTGATGCTCCCGGACACCCGCTCGCCCCATCTGGCGATACCCCGGCTGACGGACGGTACGGACGACCCGCGGGTCCGCGAGCGGCTGCGAGGCATTCTCCAGAGTCACGCGATCATGTTGCGGGAGTCTCTGTACGAGTTGCGCAACCGGGGTTTTGTGCCTGAAGTTTCGGTAGAGGTCCGGCTGGTACCGTTCGCGCCTCAACTCAAGCTGTACATTCTCAACCGCCGACTGGCGCTACAGGGCTTCTACGCCATCGAAGAGGGGACCATCAGTCTTCCTCCGGACGGCGAAGAAGTGACGATCTTCGATGCATACGGCACGGGGGCGACTCTGTTCCCCTATCGTGCCGCAGCCGACTCCACACCCGAGCAGTCCGGCATTGTGCATGTGGCGCAGGAGTTCTTCGACTCGCACTGGAAATACCAAGCCAAAAGGGCGGATTTCTAACCGTGCCACCACATGCCACGACCACCGCTGCTCCGTCTGGAGCGACGCGGCAGACACTGTCCCGGGCGTTGTCCCGTGCCCGGTGCGTTGTCTTCGATCTCGACGGTCCCATCGCGGGTGTCTTCTCCGGCGTACCCGCCGAGTTCGTCGCCCGTGAACTTCTGAGCGTCGCGGAGCGCAACGACTGCCTGGTGGGGGAGTTGCGCTACTGCGCCGACCCCATCGCCGTACTGCTCGGGCATACGGCCGAGATGAACCGGAGGGCCGGTCCGGGCGGCCTGGGGAATCACGGCGACTGGCAGAGGACCGTCGCCGAGATGCACGACCAGCTCGACGCCTGGGAACGCAAGGCGGCGGAATCCGCGGAGCCGACTCCGGGAGCGGCGGACTTCATCCGGGCATGCCACGCCTCCGGCAAGCTGCTTTCGCTCGCTACCAACAACCATGTGGATGCGGCTACCCGCATTCTTGAGCGGCAGTCAGTGCTCGACTGCTTCGACGGTCCCGTCATCGGCCGGCCGCGGGACGCGACGCGGATGAAGCCCGACCCGCAGTCCCTGCGCCAGGCGATGGCGCCCGGCATCGCGCCCGGACTGCATCTGATGATCGGCGACTCGCCCACCGACTACGAGGCCGCGCGGGCGGTGTCCATGCCGTTCTACGGATATCACCGCTCGGCGACGGGACGGCGGCGGCTGCGCGAGGCGGGGGTGGACGCCGATTCGATCGCCGTTGATATGACGGAGTTTCTGCGGGCCGTGCGGGTAAGTGCCCCAGGAGCTGATCTCACCGTCGACTAAGGGGGCGACTGTATTCACGCCCGGGAACGGAACTTCACCGCCGAGCCGGCTGGCAGGGTCCGGCAGCGCGCCGCACGGCTGAGCGCCGGCGAGGAGCTCATCGAGGGTCCGCTCAAGGGGTACCACCATGAGACGTACGCGTTCCCGCTGCCGGACGCCAACGGCGGGGTCGGCGCGGTCCGGTGGAAATGCCGGGAGCCGCGGCCCGGAATCCTCTGGTTCGACCGGCGCAGTTTCGCCTCGGAAGCGGCGCTGATCCGGGCGCTGGCCGGGCATGTGTCGAGCGTTCCGGAGATCATGGAGGTCGACGGCATCGGCCTCCAGCGATTCATCGAGGGCAGGACCCTCGGCTCGTACGGACAGCCCGGAGTGCCCGTGGCGGAGCCTCATATGGCCCAGATCGCACGGCTGTTCAGCGAACTCGCCGCGATCTCTCCCGACGTACTGCCGTTGGACCGGCAACCGTCCGATGCGGGCCGCGTCACCGAGAAGGCGGCGGACGGCGACAGCGCCGGGTTCGCCGCGTGCCTGATCCGCTTCACCGAGGAGCGGGTCTACCGGGAGCAGCTCCCGGTGTACGGGCGGCTGTTCGAGACGCTCGGCGTCACGGAGGACGGGCTGCTGCGGCTCAGGGAGCGGGCGCGCTCCCTCACCTCACGGCCGTTCCAGCTGCTGCACGGAGATCTGCACCGGGAGAACTTCATCGTGGACGGTGACGACCGGTTGTGGACCATCGACTGGGAGCTGGCCATGTTCGGCGATCCGCTGTACGACCTGGGCACCCATCTCCATCTCATGCGGTACCCGGCGGAGCAGGAGGCCGTGGTGGCGCTGCGCTGGCGGGACACGGTGGAGGCGGTCAGGCCGGGCAGTTCACGCGGCTGGCAGGAGGACCTTCCGTACGTCCTGCAGTTCAAGCGCGCCCAGTCCGTCTACACCGATGTCATACGGTCCGCCCTCGCCGTCGGCGGCGGGAGGAAGCTCGACCGGCGCCTGCTGCCGGCGGCCTCGCGCAAGCTGCACGATGTCCTCGGCAGAGCCGGGACCGCGCTCGGCCTGACGGCTGTGCCGAGCGTGCGGCAGATCGCGAAGGCGCTGACGGACTGGCACCGCGAGCATGGGGCGGCGGACCGCGGAAACGTTACGCCGTACGCACCTTGAACAGCGCCCCGGACAGCGCGACCGCCACCGCCAGGATCCCGCCGCACCAGGCAAGCGCCGTCCAGGGAGCGCTGCCCACCGGCTGGCCCAGCAGCAGCCCCCGCAGGGACTCGATCAGCGGCGTCACCGGCTGGTGCTCGGAGAAGCCGTGGAGCCAGCTCGGCATCGTGTCGATCCGGACGAACGCGCTGCTGGGATAGGGCAGGAACGACATGAAGAAGGTGAAGCCGCCTGCCGCTTCCGGCGTTCTGGCCAGCAGGCCGACCGCCGCCGAGAGCCAGGAGATCGCCACCAGGAAGATGATCAGAATGGCCCCGGCGGCCAGCCAGGCGGCCGGTGAGGCCGAGGGGCGGAAGCCGATGAGGAAGGCGACAGCGAGGACGACCGCGGTCGAGACCAGATTGCGGATGGTGCTGGCCGCGACATGACCGGCCAGGATCGAAGTGCCGCCGATATCCAGGGAGCGGAAGCGGTCGATGATGCCGCCCTTCATGTCCTCGCTCACGTTGACGGCGGTGGTCGACGCGCCGAAGGCCGCGCAGAGGACGAGGATGCCGGGGACGACGTACGTCACGTACGTCGTACCGGTGTCGATGGCGCCGCCGAAGAAGTAGATGAAGACGACCATCAGCATCAGCGGAAGCATCATCGAGGTGATGAGGGCGTCGATGTTGCGCCGGCTGAGGCGGATGCTTCGCCCGGCCATGGTGAGGGCCGGGGTAAGGGCCGGGGTGAGTACGTCAGACATCGGCCGTCTCCTTGCTGGTGCCGGCGCTCGTCTCCGTGAGAGCCAGGAAGACGTCGTCGAGGGTGGCGGTGCGCAGCGAGAAGAGGACGACGTCCCGCCGGTCCGGGTCGATCTCGTCGAGCAGCGCGCGGACGTGCGCGGCCGTGCCGTCTGTGGGCAGGCCGAGCGTGAGCGTGTCGGGGGAGCGGTGGACGGCGCGTGATTCGAGCCGCCAGTACGAGCCGGTGTCGGCCAGGACGACATCGAGACGGTGGTCCGCGAACCGGGTCTTGAGCTGTTCCGCGGTGCCCTCGGCGACCATTCGCCCGCTGTCCAGGACCGCGATCCGGTCCGCCAGCCGGTCGGCCTCCTCCAGGTACTGCGTGGTCAGGAAGACGGTCGCGCCCCGGGCCGACAGATCGCGGACGACCTGCCAGAGCTCCTGGCGGCTGCGCGGGTCGAGGCCGGCCGTCGGCTCGTCCAGGAAGACGACCTCCGGCTCTCCGACGAGACCGGCCGCGAGATCGAGGCGGCGGCGCATTCCGCCCGAGTACGTCTTGGCCCGGCGGCGGCCCGCGTCGCCGAGGTCGAAGCGTTCGAGGAGCTCGGCGACGCGGCGGTGGGCGGCCGGGCGGGACAGTCCGCTGAGCCGGGCCATCATGCGGAGGTTCTCCGCGCCCGTCTGGTTGTCGTCCACGGCGGCGAACTGCCCGGTCAGGCTGATGGCGCGGCGCACCTGGCGGCGGTCGGCGACGACGTCGTACCCGGCGACGCGCGCCCGGCCCCGGTCGGCGGTCGTGAGGGTGGCGAGGATGCGTACGGTCGTGGTCTTGCCCGCGCCGTTGGGCCCGAGCAGCGAGAAGACGGTGCCGCGCTCGACGCGGAGGTCGATGCCGTCGAGGACCTTGAGCTTTCCGTAGGCCTTGATGAGGCCGGTGGCCTCGACGGCCGGTGACTCACTCATGACTGGCGCGCTCCTTCGGCCTTCTGCGTATGGCATACGCGTTACTGCGTAATGGTTACGCATTACTAGGATGGGCGTCAAGCGGATGACGGGTGAGGGTGGAATCGGATGACCGGCAGCGAGCACGGTACGGACGGCGGTACGGGCCTGCCCGCCAGCATCGAAGCGGCGTGGGGCCTGCGCGAACGCCCGTCGAAGGGCCCCCGGCCCGGCATCGGCCTGGACCGCATCGTCGACGCGGCGGTCGCCGTCGCGGCGGCGGAAGGGCTCGGCGCGGTCTCCATGGGCCGGATCGCCAAGGAGCTGGGCGTCTCGACGATGTCGCTCTACCGGTACGTCGGCGCGAAGGACGAGCTCTACATCCTGATGCAGGAGGCGGTCATAGGAGCGCCGCCTGAGCCCCCCGCCCCGGGCACGGGCTGGCGTGAGGCGCTGGCGGCATGGGCGCGGGCGCAGCGCGAGGTATTCCACCGGAACCTGTGGTTCCTGCGCATCCCGATCTCGGGCCCGCCCGCGACGCCCAACTCCGTGGCCTGGTGGGAGCAGGGCCTCAAGGCTCTGGCGGACACGGGTCTCGGCGAGGGCGAGAAGATCTCGATGATCATGGTGGTCGGCGGCTATGTGCGGAATGAGGCCACGCTGATGGCGGACCTGGGAGTGGCGATCGCGGCGAGCGGGGATTCTCCCGCGGAGGTGCTGGCGCGCTACGCCACGACCTTGAAGAGACTCGCGGACCCGGACCGCTACCCGGAGGTGGCGAAATTGCTGGAATCCCAGGTGATGTACGAGCCGGACGATCCCGACTTCGAGTTCGACTTCGGCCTGGACCGGATCCTCGACGGCATCGAGGTCCTGATCCGCAGGCGTGGCGGCGCCTGACGGATGGCGCGGGGTCTCACCCCACCGGCACGCGGGGTGTCACCCCACCAACAGCGCCTTCCCCAGCAGCCCGCGGCCTTCGATCGCCCTGTGCGCGTCCGCCGCGCCGGACAGCGGGAAGGTGCCGCCGATCACCGGGCGCAGCCGCCCGCCGGCCGCCTCCCCCAGCGCCTTCGCCGCCAGCCGTACGTACTCCCCGTCCGACAGCTGTACGTCCGCGATGCCGAGCAGCTTGATCCCCCGGCGCTCCGCCACCGCCGCGTCCACCTGCGCGAAGTCGCCCGTGGGCGCCCCGTGCGCCGAGAAGCGCCCGCCGTCCGCCGTCAGCGCGAAAGCCGCCAGGCCCATGGCGCCGCCGACCCCGTCGAGGACCACCTGCGCGCCGCCCGCGCCCAGTGCCGTACGGGCCCGGCCGACCCAGTCGTCGCCCGTCGCGTCCACCACCGCGTCCGCGCCCAGCTCCCGTACGAGGGAAACCTTCGCCTCGCCCCGGGCCACGCCCACCACCTGTGCCCCCACGGCCTTCGCCAGCTGCACCAGCAGCGTGCCCATGCCGCCCGACGCGCCCAGGATCAGCACCCGTTCGCCCGCTGTCAGGCCCGTGAATTCGAGCAGGGCGGTGGCGGTGACGCCGTCGTGGATCAGCGCCGCGGCCTCCGTCAGGCCGAGCCCGTCCGGGATCGCGACCAGCTTCGCGGCGGAGGCCACCGCCTGTTCGGCGTAGCCGCCGGTGGGGCCGAGCGAGGTGATGACGCGGCGGCCGAGCCAGGCCTCATCCACTCCCCTGCCGACCGCGCGCACTGTACCGGCGATGCCGCCGCCCGGTACGTACGGCGGCTGGACCGTGAAGTGCTTGCCGAAGACCCCGGCGCGTATCTGCGTCTCCGCGAAGATCGTGTCCACTGCGGCGACGGCGACGACCACCTCGCCCGGACCTGCCACCGGGTCCGGAACCTCCGCCGTGACCAGGACCTCGGGGCCGCCGAATTCCCTCGCTTGTACGACACGCATTCCGCTCACTCCCCAGCTTCGATGTCTGACCGGTTCCTTTGAGGCAGGCTTAAACCTCAAGTGAAGCAGTCTTGAACCTCAAGCGCGGTTGAGGTCAACCGTGGGTGCGTAGGCTCGGAGCCATGAGCGGTGAGGTGGGCCTGCGGGAGCGCAAGAAACGGCAGACGTACCAGGCGATCTCGGAGGCCGCGATCGCGCTCTTCCTGGAGAGGGGCTTCGACGGGGTCTCGGTCGCCGAGGTCGCGGCAGCCGCCGACGTGTCCAAGCCGACCCTCTTCCGGTACTTCCCCGCCAAGGAGGACTTGGTGCTGCACCGGTTCGCCGACCACGAGGACGAGGCGGCGCGCGTGGTGGCCGCACGCCCGGCCGGGGTCTCTCCGCTGGACGCGCTGTACCGCCACTTCCTCGACGGGCTGGAGCGGCGCGATCCGGTGACCGGGCTCAATGACGACGAGCGCGTACTGGCCTACCACCGGCTGCTGTACGGGACGCCGAGCCTGGTCGCGCGGCTGTACGCGTACCAGGGCAGGTCGGAGCGGGCACTGGCCACCGCGCTGGCCGCCGCACCGGGTGGAGGGCTGGGCGCGAGGCTTGCCGCCGGGCAGATCGTCGCCGTACAGCGGATCCTCGCCGAGGAGAACTGGCGGCGGATCGCGGCAGGGGAGAGCGCCGCGCGGGTCCGCCCGGACGCCGTCGCGGCGGCGGAGCTGGCCTTCGCTCAGCTGCGCGGTGGTATCGGATGAGGCTACTCAGTTAAGAATGTGACTTGGTTGCGTTATTCTGGGTGGAATGACGGCACCCGATGACGCACTCACGCCCGAGCGGAACTTCCACGAGGCCTGCCGCGCGGCCTTGACCGGCATGGCCGACAGCGCTGCCGAGCAGGTCATCACCGGAGAGAACGCCTTCGCCTCCGGCGCCGACGCCGAAGTCCTCGGCTACCAGCTCCGCAGCTGGGCGAAGGAGTTCGCCGAAGAGCCGGACAGCCCGCTCTTCTTCGGCCGGCTCGACTTCGCGCACGACGCGAGCGCCGCCGACCATCGCGGCCAGAGCTACCACATCGGCCGCCGCCGCATCAGCGAACACCCCGCCGCGCCGCCCCTGGTCGTCGACTGGCGTGCGCCCGTCTCGCGCGCCTTCTACCAGGCGAGCGCCCGCGACCCCCAGGGCGTCGCCGTACGCCGCCGGTTCGGCTGGGCGCCCTGGAGCAAGGGAGACCCGGAAGACCTGACCAGTCTCGAAGACGAGCACCTGACCGACCCGAGGGGACGTCCGTCGGCCGGGAGCGCGATCCTGGCGGGCGAGATCGAGCGCCCGCGCGTCGGTCCGATGCGCGACATCGCCGCCACCATCCAGCCCGAGCAGGACAGCCTCGTACGGGCCGACCTGGCCGAAACCGTCTGTGTGCAGGGCGCCCCGGGCACCGGCAAGACCGCCGTCGGCCTGCACCGCGCCGCGTACCTCCTCTACACCCACCCGCAGCGCATCCAGCGCCGCGGCCTGCTGATCCTCGGCCCCAACCGCACCTTCCTGTCGTACATCTCCGAGGTGCTGCCCTCGCTCGGCGAGACCGGCATCCGCCAGTCGACGGTGGACGACGAGATCGCCCGCCACGAGGTACGGGCGCGGGACAGCGAGACCGCCGCCGTCGTCAAGCACGACGCCCGGATGGCCGCCGTACTGCGCCGCGCGCTCTACGCGCGCGTGGCCGCGCCCGCCGAGCCGCTCGCCGTCCCCGACCCCGACGGCTCGTACCGCTGGCGGATCCCGCTCGCCGAACTGGAGCGGGTCGTCGCCGAGGTGCGGGCGGAGTCACCGCCGTACGCCGTCGGGCGCGAGCGCGTCCGCACCCGCGCCGTGCGCGCCATCCAGCTTCAGGCGGAGCGCCGGGCAGGACCGCAACTGAGCGCCTGGGTGCAGCGGATCAGCAGCGCGCGGGCGGTCACGGCGTTCGTGGACGCCGTCTGGCCGCGGGTGCGGCCGGAGGAGGTGCTGACCGAGCTGCTCACCGATCCGGTGGACGTGCTGCTCACGCCGCCGGAGCAGGACGCGATCCGGTGGGGCAGGCCCCCGCGCTCGTACAAGTCCGCGAAGTGGTCGGCGGCCGATCTGGTCCTCCTGGACGAGCTCGCCGGGCTGATCGAACGCCCCGAGGGCTACGGCCACATCGTCGTGGACGAGGCGCAGGACCTGTCGCCGATGCAGTGCCGCGTGATCGCCCGCCGGGCCGGGTTCGGCTCACTGACGGTGCTCGGCGACCTGGCCCAGGGCACCACGCCGTGGGCGGCCCGCAGCTGGGCCGAGCAACTGGCCCACCTTGGCAAGGCACAGGCGGCCGTGGTCCCGCTGACCACCGGGTTCCGGGTCCCGGCGGCGATCGTGGCGCTCGCCAACCGGCTGGTCACGGCGCTCGGCGTCGACGTACCGCAGGCCCGGTCGATGCGCCGGGACGGCGAGCTGACGATCCGCCGGGTGGACGATGTCGCCGCGGCGACGGTCGACGCGGTACGGGCGGCACTGGCGTACGAGGGCTCGATCGGGGTGATCGCGGACGGCCCGGAGACGGACCGGCTGCGCGCCGCCCTGGCCGGGGCGGGCATCGCGACGGCCACCGCCGGTGACCTGGGCGCCGGGGCCCGGGTCACCGTACTGCCCGCTTCGGTGGCGAAGGGCCTGGAGTACGACCATGTCGTGGTGGCCGAACCGGCGGCGATCGCCGGGGCGGAGGCGCGCGGGCTGCACCGGCTGTACGTGGTGCTCACGCGGGCGGTGTCCCGGCTGGACGTACTGCACTGCCGCCCGCTGCCGGAGGCGCTTGCGTCGCCTTAGGGTCGACGGCCAGGCTCCTCAGGCTCAGGCTCCTCAGGCTCAGGCTTCTCAGGCTCAGGCTCCGACAGTGCCGTCGATTCCCTCGCGGAGGAAGTCGGCGTGGCCGTTGTGCCGGGCGTACTCGTGTATCAGGTGCAGCATCACCAGCCGCAGCGACACATCCTTGCCCCACCTCACCTGATGGCCGGTCACATCGAGCGACTCCGCCTGCTCCTCGATGCGGCGGGCGTGCCGGACCTCCGTCTGCCAGGCGCCGAACGCCTCCGACCGGGTGGAGGCGCTCGCGTCGTACGCCACCTGGTAGTCGTTCTGGTCCGACCAGACAAGGGGGATGTCCTCGCCGTTGATCACCCGCCGGAACCAGGCGCGTTCCACCTCGGCCATGTGGCGCACCAGGGCGAGCAGGGAGAGCGTCGACGGCGGCATCGACTGGCGGCGCAGGTCCTCGTCGGAGAGGCCCTGGCACTTCATGGCGAGCGTGGCGCGGTGGTAGTCGAGGTACGCGCGCAGGGTCTCGCGCTCGCCCGCGAGGAGGGGCGGGTCGACTCGTTCGTCGGACAGGCCGCGGAGGTAGCTCCGGCCTGGCCGGCCGTCCAGCATGACGTCGCCGGTGGGTACGAATCCCGTACGGGTCAGCACGGCGTGCGAGCCCGCGTTGCCGAATGTCGCGGAAGCCCGCAGCGCGGTCAGCCCGTACTCGACGGACAGGGCACAGACCTGCTGGACGGCGGCCGTGGCCAGGCCCCGCCCGGCGGCCTTCTCGGCGATCCGGAACCCGAGTTCGGCGGAGCCGTCCGCCACGTCGACCAGGTTGATCCGCCCGAGCACCTCGCCGCCGCTGTCCACCAGGAGGTGGAAGTGGCACGCGCCGGTGGCCTGTTCGGCGAGGAGCGCGCTGTGCCGTGCGTCGAACCGGGCGAAGTAGTCGTCGCCACGGTCGGGAACGGAGGCGGCGAAGTAGGCGCGGTTCTCCTGTTCGAAGGCGAGGAGGGCCGGGGCGTGGTCGAGGCGAAGACGCTGGAGTTCGGGCATGCGAGAACCCTACGTAAACGCCGTCGGACACCGGGGTTGTCAGACCCCCGCACTAACGTTTTCGGCATGGCGAACTTCGTACTGGCAGCAGGCGCGTGGCTCGGATCGTGGGCGTGGGACGAGGTGGTCCCCGAGCTGCGTGCGGCCGGGCACGGCACCTGTCCCTTGACGTTGTCCGGCCTCGGCGACAGGCAACACATGCGGGCCGGGCAGCAGACCCACGTCCGGGACATCGTCGACGAGGTCGAACGCCACGATCTACGAGACGTCGTCCTGGTGGGGCACAGCTACTCGGGCATACCGGTCGGTCAGGCCGCCGAGCGGATCGGGGACCGGCTGGCCGGGGTCGTCTTCGTGGACTCCAACGTTCCGGCCGATGGCGAGTCCTTCGCCTCCCACTGGTGGCAGGGCCCGGCGGCCCTGGAGGCTTTGATCGCCGGGAACGGCGGCTTCTGGGCGCCGCTGACCGCCGCCGACTGCGAGGGCCAGGGCCTCACCGGCGAGCAGATAGCCCGGCTCGTGGGCGGCTCGATCCCGCACCCGGGGGCCACGCTGACCGAGCCCGCCGTGCTGGCGCGTCCGCTCGGCGAGCTCCCGGCGACGTACATCAAGTGCCTGCTCGACGGTCCCGAGCCGAGCGACGACGTGGCGAAGCTGCTGACCAGCGAGCACTGGCGGCTGGTGGAGATGAACACCGGCCACTGGCCGATGTTCTCCCAGCCGCGCGAACTGGCACGGATCATGCACGAGGCGGCGTCGGCCTACTGACCGCGGGCCGGCTGGTTGGCGATCAGCAGGGTGGTGCCCGCCGGACGGAAACTCAGGCGGGCGTAGATCCGAGCGACGGTGCCCGACAGCGGTATGGACTTCCTCCGCGTCACCGCCATACGCGCCGAGGTCGCCCCGGACACGTTTGTCCTGTCTCAGATAAGTCCGGGTAGCTGGGGCGGATGAGCTGCGATGCCCGGAGTTGGGTGAGACAGCGTGCTTGGCACCTGTTTCTGGAAGTCCGGGCAACTGCATCAGCCGTGAGCCTGGTAGCCGGGCAGCCGGGCAGCCGGTCTTGTCAGACCCGCTGTCTATCGTCTGCCCATGACATCGATAGATCTCGTTCTGTTTGATCAGGCATGGGCCCGGTTCGAGTCGTGGCTGGCCGCCCAGTCGCCAGCGGATCACGCCGCACTTCGACCGCCGGCAACGGCTGCTGAGATCGCTGAGCTGGAGAAGCAACTGGGCTTCGCCCTTCATCCTGAACTCAGGGGGCTGCTGGAGCGGCGGAACGGTGTTGCCGAGCCCGAGCCGAACAGTGGACCCGAGCCAGGAGTTTTCCCGGCTGGCAACATTCTGCCGCTGGGCCATCGGCTCAGCTCGACCGCTGAGATCGCATCGATGCATGAGATTCTCGTGGACGTCGGCGAGGACAACACCGAGGTCGATCCGTGGGATGAAGAAGACCTTGCTGGCCATCTGCATCTCTGTGTGCCGTTCGCGCTGCCCAACGACGGAGGTGTCGCGTTCGTCGACCACCGGCCTGGGCCCACGTATGGGCACGTGTATGAGATGGGTATTGGCTCCGGTGATCTAGAAGGCACCCTCTGGGGCTCAAGCCTGAACGAGTTCGTTCGCGCTGTGACGGACGCTATGGAGACGGGCACCCCGTTCAAGTACTACTGGCCAGCCACCTTCGAGCACTCTTCCGGCAGGACCTGCATCAAATGGGAGATCCGTTCGTAGTTCACATCGCCGGCGCGGTCTTGGGTCGTTGCCGAGGGATGCCCGGACTTGAGTGAGACGTCAGCTCACTTGCTCGGAGATCTCCTGAGACTGCCCGGACATCACAGAGACAGGACAACGTTGTAGCCCGCGTCCGAGTTGCGTGCGACACTTTTGCAAGCAGGTGCTTGCAATAGTTAGCAAGGTGTCGCAGGATGGCGCTATGGCAACGCTCAACGTCGGCAATCTCGGTGAGTACCTGCGTGAGCAGCGGCGCAACGCGCAGCTCTCGCTGCGGCAGCTCGCCGACGCCGCCGGGGTGTCCAATCCCTATCTGAGCCAGATCGAGCGCGGCCTGCGCAAGCCGAGCGCGGAAGTACTGCAGCAGGTCGCCAAGGCCCTGCGGATCTCCGCCGAGACGCTGTACGTACGGGCCGGGATTCTCGACGAGCGGGAGCGGGATGAGCTGGAGACGCGTGCCGTCATCCTCGCCGATCCGTCGATCAGTGAGCGGCAGAAGCAAGTGCTGCTCCAGATCTACGACTCCTTCCGCAAGGAGAACGGAATAGACGCCCCCGAGGACGGCCCCCGAACGGCCGCCGGCAGTGACGCCGACTCGCCACCCTCCGTTTGAACTCCGAGCACAGCCGAACACCTGCGAACACCGAACACCGACCTGCGATCCGGGAGGACCACAGTCATGGCCATCACCGATGACCTGCGTAAGACCCTGACCGACCCGACCCCCCTCTACTTCGCGGCAGGCACGGCCGACATGGCCGTCCAGCAGGCGAAGAAGGTCCCGGCGCTGATCGAGCAGCTCAAGTCCGAGGCTCCGAGCCGTATCGACGCCGTACGCAACACCGACCCCAAGGCCGTGCAGGAGAAGGTGACCATCCAGGCCAAGGAGGCCCAGGCCACCATGCAGGCCAAGGTCACCGAGATGCTGGAGAATTTCGACACCGATCTGAAGAAGCTGAGCGAGAGCGCTCAGGCCGTGGCGCTGCGCAGCGTCGGCGTGGCCGCCGAGTACGCCGTCAGGGCTCGTGAGACGTACGAGAAGGTCGCCGAGCAGGGCGAGCAGGTCGTGAAGTCGTGGCGCGGCGAGGCGGCCGAGGAGATCACCGAGATCGCCATCGCCGTCGAGCCTGAGGCCCAGGAGAAGCCGAAGCCTGCCGCGTCCCCGTCCGCGTCCCCGTCCGAGTCCAAGGCGGAGGCGAAGAGGCCCGCTCCGGCGCGCAAGACCACGGCCCGCAAGCCGGCGGCGAAGAAGACCACCCCGCCGTCCGCCAGGTAAGGCCACGCGCCAGGTAGGGCCGCGCGAAAAACGGGCCGGGCACCTTTGAGGTGCCCGGCCCGTTCTCCCGGTACCTTGGCCGCGAGGCGCTACACATCACTCACTAGGCGGTGCTCCGTATGTTGCGCGAGGGATTCGACCTCACACTCTGGCTGGTGCTCGATCTCATCTTCATCGTCTCCTCGGTGGCCGCGCTGACCCTGGCAGCCCTCGCCCGCGAGGACGCCTACCGCGCCGCCGACAAGAAGACCAAGTCGTTCTGGCTGGTCATCCTGGGTGTCACGGTCGCGGTGAACCTGTTCATCTCGGTGCTGTTCCTGTCGATCGCCGGGCTGATCGCGACGATCGTCTTCTTTGTGGACGTACGGCCGGCCCTCAAGCAGGTGTCCGGCGGCGGTGGCGGCCGGCGCGGTGGCGGCTCCAGCAGTGACGGCCCCTACGGGCCGTACAACGGCGGACGGTAGCGCGCCGCAGGGCGCCGTCGCCGCAGGCACCGCCTGAAGCGGTGCCTCAGGCGGTGCCTCAGGCGACGGCTCCGGCCCGCGCTGCCGTCCTGCTCAGCAGCAGCACAGCCACATCGTCCGTCAGCTCCCCGCCGTTCAGATCGCGCACCTCCGCGACCGCCGCCTCCAGCAGCGCCTCGCCGTCGAGCCCCGCCGCCAGCTGTCGGTTGATCATCTCGATCATCCCGTCCTGGCCCAGCCGCTGCTTCATGCCCGGCCCCTGGCGGCCCTCTATGAGCCCGTCCGTGTACATCATCAGGCTCCACACGCCACCCAGCTCCACCTGACGGCGCGGCCAGCGGGCGCGCTCCAGCAGGCCGAGCGCCGGGCCGTTGTCGTCGTCCGGAACCAGCCGCGCCGCCGGCCCCCGCCGGGTTATCAGCGGCGAGGGGTGGCCCGCCAGGCAGAGGCCGGCCCGCCGCCCGTCGGGCGCGATGTCGACCGTGCAGAGCGTCGCGAAGATCTCCTCGCTCTCCCGCTCGTGCTCCAGCACCTGCTGGAGCGTCGAGAGCAGCTCGTCGCCGCACAGACCCGCGAACGTCAGCGCCCGCCAGGCGATACGCAGCTCCACGCCGAGCGCCGCCTCGTCCGGGCCGTGCCCGCAGACGTCGCCGATCATCGCGTGGACCGTGCCGTCCGCGGTGCGCACCGTGTCGTAGAAGTCGCCGCCGAGCAGCGCCCGTGAGCGGCCCGGGCGGTAGCGCGCGGCGAACCGCAGGTCCGAGCCATGGAGCAGGGGTGTGGGCAGCAGCCCGCGCTCCAGGCGGGCGTTCTCCTGGGCGCGCAGCCTCGACTCGGCCAGTTTCACCTGGGCCGTGTCCGCGCGCTTGCGCTCGACGGCGTACCGGACGGCGCGGCTCAGCAGCGGCCCGTCGAGCTCGTCGCGGAAGAGATGGTCCTGTGCTCCCATCCGTACCGCCTCCGCTGCGCGCGCCGCGTCGCCCGAGGTGGTCAGGGCGAGGACCGCATGGTGCGGAGCCAGCCGCAGGACGTGCTGGAGCGCGGCGAGCTCCTCCCGGCCCCGGCCGGGCCCGGGCAGCGCCAGGTCGACGAGGATGCAGTGGACATCGTCCGTGAGCAGCCGCGCCGCCTCCGTGAGGTTACGGGCGCTGCGGATACGGACCTTGGTCCCGGCCGCGTCGAGCAGCTCGGGGACTGTGAAGGTGACCGCCGGATCGTCCTCGATCACCAAGAGCGTGAGGTCGCCTCCGTGGGCGGAGTCCACGAGGGACGCCTTCCTCTGTTGCGGAACGGGTACGGGTACGGGTACGGGCATCAGCCTGGTCTTCCTTCCCTCCCCCCGAGGGCGGCGGAGCGTCATTCGACGCACCACCGGACGTGGAGACTAGCGGTCCCTGATGCTGAGCGGAATGACGAACCGCACAGAGCCGGTGGCATATGCCGAGCCAGGCCCATGACAAACATCACGTGTCCGTCAGAAGGTTATTTGTCCGCCCGCAGTTGGCAACGTGCGCGTCACCCTGCCGTCACTCGGCGGGCGTTATTTGTCGGGGCGTACGACTCCGAGAATCTCCATCGAGCCCGCGCCCGTGATCGTCACATTCCGATTCGGCCGCGGCGCGTGCACGATCGAGCCGTCGCCGATGTACATCCCTATATGGCTGGCGTCCGCGTAGTAGACGATCAAGTCGCCGGGGCGCATGTCCTTGATCGCGACGCGCGGCAGCAGCCGCCACTGCTCCTGCGAGGTCCGCGGTATGCCCTTGCCCCCCGCCAGCCACGCCTGGGACGTGAGCCCCGAGCAGTCGTACGAGTCGGGGCCCTCCGCTCCCCATACGTACGGCTTGCCGATCTGCGCCGTCGCGAACTGCACCGCCTTGCGGCCCTGTGCGCTCGCGCTGCGGTTGATCTCCGTCAGGGCGCCCGAGCTCAGCCACGCCGTCTGCGAGGTGTACTGGACTTCCTTCTCCAGCTCGAGCAGCCGCTTCAGCTCCGCCTTCTCCAGCGTGTCCTCGATCTTCCGGGCCGCGGCGATCTTGCCGTTGATCTCCTTCGTGGCCTTCGCCTGCTTGACCCGGTGAGCTTCCAGCCTCTGCCACTGGACGCTCGCGTCCTTCGTGTACGCGGTCAAGTCGGTCTGGGTCCTGGTCAGTTCGCCGAGCAGGTCCTTGGTCGCCTTGTGGCCCTGCTTGATCCGGCCCGCCCCGTCCAGGAAGAGCTGGGGATCGTCGGTGAGTACGAGCCGCGCCTCGGGCGGCAGGCCGCCGCCCCGGTACTGGGCGCGGGCGGCGGCGCCCGCGCGGTCCTTGAGCGCGTCGATCCGCTGCTGGCCCTTGATGATCTCCATCGAGAGCTTGACGATCTCGGCCGACTGCCTGGCCGCCTGCTCCTCGGCGAGGTTGTACGAGTCGGTCGCGGAAGCCGCCTGGCGGTAGAGGGTGTCGATCTCCTGGCGCACCTGCTCCAGCGACTTCTTGGGCGCCTCACTCGTGCTCGCCGTCGGGCGCGGCTCGGGGGCCGCGTAGGCCAGGCCGGGTGACGCCAGCACGGTCAGTGCGCAGACCAAAGTGATCGCGGCAGTGGCACAGCGGCGTCGGTTCACGACTCCCCCTCCGGACGAATGATGGAACCAAACCGATGAGACCAAGCTGATGGAACCAAACCGATAAAACCGAGCTGATTTACCGTCAGTAACGTGCTCTCGATGTCGCGATGGTGCCACGGCGTCCGCCAATACGACAGAGGCAGTCGGCCAAGCCTTGCGGCACGGCCGACACTCCCCACCCGTCAGGGACGAACAACACGTCCCCTGCGTTCCCTTGTTCGAGCCTCTTCATCGGGGATTGGGGAGTATTAGGGAGCATTGGGCGCGAGGGCCGCCCAGTTCACCGTGACTTCCCCCTGCCGCCACCGTCGCACGTCACCCGTCACCGGCCAGTCGCCCGCGACATCCCGTACGGCCCTGGCCCAGCGCTGCCGCGCGCCCAGCGAGGCGTACGGAGCCGCCGCCGCCCACGCCCGGTCGAAGTCCCGCAGAAAGGCGTGCACCGGCTCGCCCGGCACATTGCGGTGGATCAGCGCCTTGGGCAGCCGTTCGGCGAGATCCGACGGGCGCTCCAGGGAGCCCAGCCGGGCCGCGAAGGTGACCGTGCGCGGCCCCTCGGGGCCGAGCGCGACCCAGACGTGCCGCCGCCCGATCTCGTCGCAGGTGCCCTCGACCAGCAGCCCGCCGGGCGCGAGACGCGCGCACAGCCGCGCCCAGACGGCGGCGACCTGGTCCTCGTCGTACTGGCGCAGCACATTCGCCGCCCGGATGAGCGTCGGCCGCGTCCCCTGCGCCTGGGGCACCTCGAAGCCGCCGTGCCGGAAGGTGAGCCCCTCGCGCTCGTACGGCTTCGCGGCCAGCACCCGCGCCGGGTCGATCTCGATGCCGACGACCTGGCAGCGCGGCTCGGCGACGCGCAGCCGCGTCAGCAGCTCCAGCGCGGTCCAGGGAGCCGCCCCGTACCCCAGATCGACGGCTGTCGGCGCGGCGCAGCGGCGCAGCGCCGGGCCGTGTGCGGCGGCTATCCAGCGGTCCATGCGGCGCAGGCGGTTGGGGTTGGTCGTCCCGCGGGTCGCGGTCCCGACGGGGCGAGTCATAGAGGGCAGGGTAGGCGGTCACGACACGCTGCCGGGCGGTAATGATTTGGCAAAGCGGGAGGGGGCCGGAAATGGAAGAGCGAGGTCAGCTGTTGTGACGCTGGAGGGTCACGTACGTTCCGCGGCTCGCGGTCCCGTAACAGCTGAGCGCCCTGCGCCGCAGTGAGCCGTAGCAGCAGGCCGGCAGGCCGGAGTAAGGAGGACCGTCGACGTGAGCCAGTACGTCTCCCGGCTCGGCGGCAGCTTGACCCCGCCGCGCATCCGGTTCCCCGGGGGTCATCGCAAGGCGCGCAGGATCGCCATGCTGAGCGTCCACACCTCCCCCCTGCACCAGCCCGGGACGGGCGACGCGGGCGGCATGAACGTATACATCGTCGAACTCGCCAAGCGTCTCGCCGCCATCAACATAGAGGTCGAGATCTTTACGCGGGCGACCGCGCGCGGGCTGCCGCCGGTGGTGGAGCTGGCTCCCGGCGTACTCGTACGGCATGTCGACGCGGGCCCCTACGAGGGCCTCGCCAAGGAAGATCTTCCCGCGCAGCTGTGCGCTTTCACACACGGCGTGATGCAGGCCTGGGCCGGGCACCGCCCCGGCCACTACGACCTCGTCCACTCCCACTACTGGCTCTCCGGCCACGTCGGCTGGCTCGCCGCCGAGCGGTGGGGCGTCCCCCTGGTCCACGCCATGCACACCATGGCCAAGGTCAAGAACGCCGCGCTCGCCGACGGAGACACCCCCGAGCCGTCCTCGCGCGTCATCGGCGAGGTCCAGATCGTGCGCGCCGCGGACCGGCTGATCGCCAACACCGCGGAGGAGGCGGACGAGCTCGTCCGCCACTACGACGCGGATCCGGCGGAGGTCGCCGTCGTCCACCCCGGCGTGAACCTGGAACGCTTCCGGCCCGCCGACGGCCGCGCCGCCGCGCGGGCCCGCCTCGGACTGCCCCAGGACGCGTTCATCCCGCTCTTCGCGGGCCGCATCCAGCCGCTGAAGGCGCCCGACATCCTGCTCCGCGCGGTGGCGCTGCTGCTGGAGCGCGACCCGTCGCTGCGCTCCCGGCTCTTCGTCCCGGTCGTCGGCGGCCCGAGCGGCAGCGGCCTGGCCAAACCGGAGGGCTTGCAGAAACTGGCCTCCCGCCTCGGTATCGCGGACCTCGTCCACTTCCAGCCGCCGGTCGGCCAGGAACGGCTCGCGGACTGGTTCCGGGCCGCGTCCACGCTGGTCGTGCCCTCGTACAGCGAATCCTTCGGCCTGGTGGCGATCGAGGCCCAGGCGACCGGCACACCGGTGGTGGCGGCCGAGGTCGGCGGGCTGCCGGTGGCGGTACACGACGAGCGGACCGGCATCCTGGTCCCGGGCCACGAACCGGCGGACTACGCGACGGCGCTGCTGCGGTTCATCCGCGACCCGGCGCTGACCGCGCGTATGGGCGCGGCGGCGGCCCGCCACGCGGAGCGCTTCGGCTGGGACACGGCGGCTTCGGCGACGGCGGACGTCTATACGGCGGCGATGTACGAACACCGCCGACGGGTACGCTCGCACCATGGCTGAGGAAGGTCAGGTCGCCGCACAGACCGCGCAGGCCGCACGGGCGACCGTCATCGAGCAGACGCTCAAGGACGCGGAACTCGAGTGGGAGAGCCCGGAACCCGGCTCGTACGTGGTGACGCTCCCCGGCACGCGCAAGCTGTCGACGACCTGTTCCCTGCGGGTCGGCAGACACTCGCTGTCGATCAACGCGTTCGTCATCCGCCACCCGGACGAGAACGACCCGGCGGTCCACCGCTGGCTGCTGGAGCGCAATCTGCGCCTGTACGGGGTGAGTTACGCGATCGACCAGCTCGGGGACATCTACCTGGTGGGCAAACTGCCGCTCGGCGTGGTCACCGCGGAGGAGCTGGACCGCCTGCTGGGCACGGTCCTGGAGGCGGCGGACGGGGCGTTCAACACGCTGCTGGAGCTGGGGTTCGCGAGCGCGATCCGCAAGGAGTACGCGTGGCGGGTGTCGCGGGGCGAGTCGACGCGGAATCTGGACGCGTTCACACATCTGACCAAGTAGGTACGGCAAAGGCCGGGCGCGTCGCGGCCTGGCGCTGGACGCCCGACTTCAGGCGGCCTTCTCCGCGGCGGGGGCCGCCGCCTGTGGCTCCCGCCCGGGTGCGTCCTCCGGCGGATCGGGAGCGTCCTCCGCCGGAAGGTTCCGCATCAGCAGCCAGTACCCCAGACCCGCCACCGTCCCCAGCACCGCGCACAGCCCCCACAGCCACTCCGCCCCGTACCGGCCGATCATGAAACCGGACATCAGCGGGGCGACCAGCGCCGCCACCGACCAGGACAGGATGTACATGCCCTGGTAGCGGCCACGCCCGTGCAGCGGAGACAGGCGGACCACCAGGCTCGTCTGCGTCGGGGCGTTCACGATCTCGGCGAGCGTCCAGACGCAGATCGTCAGCGCGTACACCGCGAGCGACCCGGCGAAGGCGGTGAGCCCGAAGCCGTACCCCGCCAGCAGCGAGGAGAGGATCAGCAGTCGGCGCGCGTCGCGGTGCTGGATGAAGCGGGTGACCGGGATCTGGAGGACCACGATCAGTACGCCGTTGATGGCGATCACCGTGCCGAAGTCGGAGCTGGAGAAGCCCTCCGCGCCCATCGCCAGCGGCAGTCCGACGTACGCCTGCATAAAGATCAGCGAGATGAGGAACGACAGCCCGACGACGCTCATGAACCGCCCGTCGCGCACCACGGTCCCCAGGCTGACCTCCGGCTCGGCCGGATCCGCGGGCCCCGCCGCCGTGGCCTTCGCGCGCTCCGGCCGTGACTCCGGCAGCTTGATGAAGATGATGACCGCGCAGAACAGCGTCATCGCCGCCTCGCCCAGGAAGCCCGCGAGATAGCTGTACTCGGCGATGAAGCCCGCGCCCGTCGCGGAGATGGCGAACCCCAGGTTGATCGCCCAGTAGTTGAGCGAGAAGGCCCGCACGCGGTCCTCGGGGCGGACGATGTCGGCCATCATCGCCTGCACGGCCGGGCGGGACGCGTTCGACGCCATGCCCACCAGGAACGCCACGCCCGCGATCGCCACCGGGTGGTGCATAAAGCCGAGCAGCGCCACGGAGACGGCGGTCGCGGTCTGCGCGATCAGCAGGGTCGGCCGGCGGCCGAGACGGTCCGCCATGACGCCGGCGGCGAGGGAGGAGACGACGCCGCCGAGCCCGTGCAGGGAGGCGACCAGCCCCGCGTACGCGGGCGAGTAGCCCCGCTCCAGCGTCAGATACAGCGCCATGAACGTCGCGACGAACGCCCCGAGCCGGTTGACCAGGGTGCTCGCCCACAGCCACCAGAACTCCCGGGGCAGCCCCGAGACGCTCGCCCTCACTCCACGTCTGAGACCGGCGACGGAGCTGGCGACAGACATGTGGTCCCCCGGGACGTAAGAGGCTGAGCGGGCATCCGCAAGTTACAAGCGCGCCGCTCCGGAACGCCAACCAATTGACGCCGACAGTCAACCGTCACCGGTGTCGTTTGCCGCACCCGCGTCTATTACGCTCGGACGTATGGCCGACGCACCGTACAAGCTGATCCTCCTCCGCCACGGCGAGAGCGAATGGAACGCGAAGAACCTGTTCACCGGCTGGGTGGACGTCAACCTCACCGAGAAGGGCGAGAAGGAGGCAGTGCGCGGCGGTGAGCTGCTCAAGGACGCCGGCCTGCTCCCCGACGTACTGCACACCTCCCTCCAGAAGCGCGCCATCCGCACGGCGCAGCTCTCGCTGGAGGCCGCCGACCGCCTCTGGATCCCGGTCCGCCGCTCCTGGCGGCTGAACGAGCGCCACTACGGCGCGCTGCAGGGCAAGGACAAGGCGCAGACGCTGGCCGAGTTCGGCGAGGAGCAGTTCATGCTCTGGCGCCGCTCGTACGACACCCCGCCGCCCGCCCTTGAGGACGGTACGGAGTTCTCGCAGAGCGACGACCCGCGCTACACGACGATCCCGAACGAGCTGCGTCCGCGCACCGAGTGCCTCAAGGACGTTGTGCAGCGCATGCTGCCGTACTGGTACGACGGCATCGTCCCGGACCTGCTGACCGGCCGTACGGTCCTGGTCGCCGCCCACGGCAACAGCCTGCGCGGCCTGGTCAAGCACCTGGACGGCATCTCGGACGCCGACATCACGGGCCTGAACATCCCCACCGGCATCCCGCTCGTCTACGACCTCGACGCCGACTTCAAGCCGCTGAAGCCGGGCGGCACCTACCTCGACCCGGACGCGGCCGCGGCAGCGATCGAAGCGGTCAAGAATCAGGGCAAGAAGAAGTAGGCCCCGGCACCCCGCACCCCAGCACCCCGCACCCCCGCACAGAGAAGGGGCCCCGTCCACAGGCTGTGGACGGGGCCCCTTCGCGTACGTACGAACTCTCGGCTAGCCGCACTGACACGACCCGCCCGACTGGCAGCCGCAGCCGCAGCCCGAGCCGCAGCTGCAGCCCGAGGCGCAGGCGCCGAGGATGGGCAGGAGCACCGGCTCAGCAGGCGCGTCCTGTTCGGGGGCAGTCGTGGGGGATTCGGCCATGGGTCCTCCTCGTGGGCGTACAAAAGGCGTACAAAAGGCCTACGAAAGGCGTACGAATGCGCCGCCTCTTGCCCAGTGCATGCCCGCCGTAACAGGCGCACGAACAGCGCGCGGAGGCACAGCCCCCTCGACAGCGCGCGAGCTACGCGCCCTCGACCTGCGTCGGCGGCTGGAGCTCGTCCGCGTGCTCGCCCGTCACCAGGTACACCACCCGCTTGGCCACCGACACCGCGTGGTCCGCGAACCGCTCGTAATAGCGGCCCAGCAGCGTCACATCCACCGCCGTCTCGATGCCGTGCTTCCAGCGGTCGTCCATCAGGTGCTGGAACAGCGTCCGGTGCAGCAGGTCCATCTCGTCGTCGTCCTGCTCCAGCTGAAGCGCCAGATCGACGTCCTTCGTGATGATCACCTCCGCCGCCTTGGCCATCAGCCGCTGCGCCAGCTGCCCCATCTCCAGCATCGTGGCGTGCAGATCGCGCGGCACGGCCGTCTCGGGGAAGCGCAGCCGGGCCAGCTTGGCCACATGCTGGGCCAGGTCGCCCGAGCGCTCCAGGTCCGCGCTCATCCGCAGTGACGTCACCACTATCCGCAGATCCGTCGCGACCGGCTGCTGCCTGGCCAGCAGGGCGATCGCCCGTGCCTCCAGGTCGTGCTGGAGGTCGTCGACCTTCTGGTCGGCGGCGATCACAGTTTCAGCCAGCTTGAGATCGGCGTCGAGCATGGCCGTGGTGGCGCGCCCGATCGCCGACCCGACCAGCCGGGCCATCTCGACCAGGCCCTCGCCGATCGAGTCCAGTTCCTCGTGGTACGCGTCCCGCATGGGTGTCCCTCTCTCAATGCGACCGGGGTCCGGGTGGGGCCTCGGAACCCCCACGCTCCCACGTTCTGTCCGTTACGCGTCTGCTGCCTCCCGCAGACATGAACCAGCACTATCCCCTTGGTGAACTCTGGGCGACGACTGTTCGAGACGGCCCTCGTATGGCTACGAGCAACTCGCGGACCACGCATAACCTGGGTGCATGGACGTGAACGCGGCAGTGGCCGCAGCAGCAGCGATCGCCGGGTTGTGTACCGGCGTCATCGCCATGCTCGCGTTCCGCTGGAGCGAACGCGAACAGGCCAGACCCACCCGCTCCTCCCTGCGGCCCGACATCAACGCCCTACTGCCGCCCGGCGTCGACACAGTCCTGTCTGTGCTCCGCTCCTCCGCGGTCGTCCTCGACGAAAGCGACTCCGTTGTCAAGGCGAGCTCCGCGGCGTACGCCCTCGGCCTGGTCCGCGGCGGAAAGCTCGCCGTCGAGCCCATGCTGCACATGGCCCGCGAGACCCGGCGCGACGGCGAGATAAGGCAGGTCGAACTGGACCTGCCCCGGCGCGGCACCGGCCGCGGCGAAGCCCTCGCCGTCTCCGCCCGGGTGGCCCCTCTTGGTTCCCGCCTCGTCCTCCTGCTGGTCGAGGACCTCACCGAGGCCCGCCGTATCGAAGCGGTACGGCGCGACTTCGTCGCGAACGTCAGCCACGAGCTCAAAACCCCGACCGGCGCGCTTTCCCTGCTCTCCGAGGCTGTCATGGACGCCTCGGACGATCCCGAGGCGGTCACCCGCTTCGCAGGCAGGATGCAGATCGAGGCGACCCGGCTCACCAACCTCGTACAGGAGCTCATAGACCTCTCACGGGTGCAGAACGACGATCCCCTGGACGACGCCGAATACGTTCCCGTGGACGAACTGGTCGCCGAAGCCGTCGACCGGTCGCGGCAGCCCGCGTCCACCAAAGAGATCACCATCGCCGCCGCGGGCTCCGGGGACGGCGGCCTGCGCATCTGGGGCCACCGCGGTCAGCTGGCCGCGGCCCTCGGCAATCTGGTCGAGAACGCCGTCAACTACTCCCCGGCCCGCACCCGCGTCGGCATCTCAGCGCGCCGTGTCCCCGCATCCGGCGGGGACATCATCGAGATCGCCGTCACCGACCAGGGCATCGGCATCTCGGAGAAGGACCGCGAGCGGGTCTTCGAACGCTTCTACCGCGTCGACCCGGCCCGCTCCCGCGCGACCGGAGGCACCGGTCTGGGACTGGCCATCGTCAAACATGTGGCGGCCTCGCACGGCGGGGAAGTCACCGTGTGGAGCTCCGAGGGACAGGGCTCCACATTCACCCTGCGGCTGCCCGAAGCGGGCGCCCGACGGGACCGCTCCTCAACCACCGGTCCGGGTCGCGTCGACGAGGACGACGACCGCCCTTACGACACCGATCCGAACGCCGAAATCCCTGCCCCGGAGGTCCTTCCGTGACCCGAGTGCTTGTCGTCGAGGATGAGGAATCCTTCAGCGACGCCCTGTCCTACATGCTCCGCAAGGAAGGTTTCGAGGTCGCCGTGGCGACCACGGGGCCCGAGGGACTCGACGAATTCGAGCGCAATGGCGCCGACCTCGTCCTCCTCGACCTGATGCTGCCCGGGCTGCCCGGCACCGAGGTGTGCCGCCAGCTGCGCGGGCGCTCGAACGTTCCGGTCATCATGGTGACCGCCAAGGACAGTGAGATCGACAAGGTCGTCGGGCTGGAGATAGGAGCCGACGACTACGTCACCAAGCCCTTCTCCTCGCGGGAACTGGTGGCCCGCATCCGCGCGGTGCTGCGCCGCCGCGGCGAGCCGGAGGAGGCCACCCCGGCGGCCCTGGAGGCCGGTCCGGTGCGGATGGACGTGGACCGCCACGTCGTCACCGTCTCGGGCGGCAAGGTGGAGCTCCCGCTGAAGGAGTTCGACCTGCTGGAGATGCTGCTGCGCAACGCGGGCCGGGTGCTCACCCGTATGCAGCTGATCGACCGGGTGTGGGGCGCGGACTATGTGGGCGACACCAAGACGCTGGACGTCCATGTGAAGCGCCTCCGCGCCAAGATCGAGCCGGACCCGGGTGCGCCCAGATACCTGGTGACGGTACGAGGACTGGGCTACAAGTTCGAGCCGTAGCCCGGCCGACCTGTCTGTACGAATCTGAGGGCGCCCCACCGGACAGCTGTCCAGTGGGGCGCCCTCACGTTCTCGCGGTCTCAGTGAGCGGCCTCGCCCGACGCCGAGGCGGAAGTGGAAGCGGAAGCGGAAGCGGAAGCAGAGTTGCCGTCCGACGGCTCGCCCGACTCGCCCGCCTCGGGCTCGCCCGTGGCACCCGCCTCGCCGGTGGCGGTACCTGTCGGCGTACCGGACGGGGACGGCGCGGCGGCGGGCTCCGCCGGCGGGCTCGGCAGGGAGCTCGGGCCGTAACCCGCGTAGTAGCCCTTCGCCGGGACCACAAACGCCTGAAGCTTCACATCGCCGGTCTTGCTGAGGCGGAAGACGACCTCCTGGACGCCGCCGCCCTCCGCGGCCTCCCGGCCGTTCTCGATCACCGCGGACGCGTTGCCCGCGCCGCCGATGATGACCGAGCCGTTCGGGGGCACCGTGATCGGGCCGGAGCCCTGGGCCGGGCTGAGCTTCACCTCGAGGTCGGTGCCCGGCAGCGTGATCGTGTCGATCGTCTCGCTCTTGGAGCCGTTGTTGAAGATCGTCGCGGTGATGGCCGCGGGGCCTTCCGCTTCCAGCTCCGGCTGGGTGATCACCGTCGCGTTCTGGATCTTGATCTTGTCGACCGTCGTGGCGGCGTTGTCCGGCCTGACGCCGAGGGTCTGCGCGTCAGTGCCCGCTCCGCACGCGGAGAGCAGGGTGATCGAGAACACGATGGCAGTGGCGGCGAGGGCGCCGCGTCGAAGGCTGCGGCTCACGGCGGAGGCATCTCCTTGGCGTACGTACGGACTGGCATGGACGACTGGCAGGCTGACGGACCGGCACCCCGCAACGACTGGAAAGCGATTCGAACATCGGCTTCGAAGATCCGCAACGGTGCGTCAGCGCGCCCAGGTTACCGAGCCGCCCCACTCGCCCCGCACCCGACCCGCCCTACGCCGGTCGCCGCCCCCTCGCCGCCCTCCCTCGCCGCCCTCCCGCGCCGGCCCGAACTCGCGGTTTCGGACAGCGTCCGCATAGCCGCGGTGATCAATTCCCCGGACCACCACATATTCCTTACCGAATACTCCCGCTAGATCAATTCGGGATTCGCCGGCGTCTGCTTCCGTGCGAGTGACCGACGACCGAACGGAGTACGGGAAGTTCACCGCTTGGAACCAGGCAAATCGGGACGTTCGTGCACCTCGGAGGGGGTTGTGACGGGCGCGGCGCGCGCGTTTCCCTGCGCCCGCGTAGCCGCTCCGACCTGCGAATACCCCCCTCGGGGAGCCCCGCGCAGCACGTTCCTGGCGTTGTTGTCAAGCCCTGAGATATGCCCTGACCTGCGAAAACACCATTCAGAAGAAGCAGTTCTCGTGTTACTCTGGATAGCCACGGAAGGGGTACCTGTCACATGACGTTCAAGGTTGGCGACACCGTGGTCTATCCCCATCACGGGGCCGCGCTGATCGAGGCCATCGAAACGCGCCAGATCAAAGGCGTGGACAAGACCTACTTGGTGCTCAAGGTCGCCCAGGGCGACTTGACAGTTCGTGTGCCGGCGGACAATGCGGAGTTCGTCGGCGTTCGCGATGTGGTTGGTCAAGAAGGCCTGGACCGGGTCTTCGAGGTGCTTCGCGCACCCTATGCCGAAGAGCCGACGAACTGGTCTCGTCGCTACAAGGCGAATCTCGAGAAGCTCGCCTCCGGCGATGTCATCAAGGTCGCCGAAGTGGTACGTGACCTGTGGCGTCGAGAGCGCGAGCGTGGGCTCTCCGCAGGTGAGAAGCGAATGCTCGCCAAGGCGCGCCAGATCCTGGTGAGTGAGCTCGCTCTCGCGGAGAACACCAACGAAGACAAGGCCGAGGCTCTGCTCGACGAGGTCCTCGCGTCCTGAACGCGCTCACGCGTGAATAATGCCGCGGTGCCCGCTGACATGCTGTGACAAACAGACCTGTCGCCGGGCGCTGCGGCATGTCCGCTGCGCGTCCCTATCCAGCTGCATCCATCTGCTTCTTATTGAGCTACTGGGTCATTCGGCGACTGGTGCTCACCGAGCGCACAGCACGCGTACATCCCCAATCCCGCTTTGCCCTTCTCAATGTGCCGGGCCCGGGCGGTCGGCGCAGACCGGTTGTCACGGAAGGGCCCGGTCAGGGCGTCGCGCCCGGCACTTCCCCAGCTCTACGAGCAGGGGGTACCCCCCAGGCCATACCCATGTCCGCCGAGGAAACAAACCTGCCGGAGTGCAACCGATGTCTGACCCATCGCGCCCCTTGCCACCGCACCGCACCGCCGCGGTGATCCCGGCGGCCGGCCGGGGCGTACGCCTCGGTCCGGGCGCCCCCAAGGCGCTCCGCGCCCTGAGCGGCGTGCCCATGCTGATCCACGCGGTACGCGCCATGGCGGCCTCCCGGGCCGTCTCGCTCGTCGTCGTGGTCGCTCCGCCGGACGGCGCACCCGAGGTGAAGAACCTCCTGGACGAGCACGCCCTGCCCGAGCGCACCGACTACCTGGTCGTGGCGGGCGGCGACACCCGCCAGGAGTCCGTACGGCTCGGCCTCGACGCGCTCCCCGACAACATCACCGTCGTCCTCGTCCATGACGCGGCCCGCCCGCTGGTCCCCGTCGACACCGTGGACGCGGTCGTCGCGGCCGTACGGGACGGGGCCCCGGCCGTCGTACCGGCGCTGCCGCTCGCGGACACCGTCAAGGAAGTCGTCCCGCAGGCGAAGGGCGACCCCGAGCCGGTCGTCTCGACGCCCGACCGGGCGCGGCTGCGCGCTGTGCAGACCCCACAGGGCTTCGACCGGGACACGCTCGTACGGGCCCACGAGACCCTCGCTGTCGACGGAGAGGGCGCGACCGACGACGCGGGACTGGTCGAGCGGCTCGGCGCGCCCGTGGTGGTCGTGCCGGGGCATGAAGAGGCGTTCAAGGTGACCCGGCCGCTCGATCTCGTACTGGCCGAGGCGGTACTCGCCCGCAGGAGGGCCAGCGATGGGTTCTGACAGTGCTGACGACGGATTTCGCACGCGTATGCCGCAGGTCGGGATCGGGACCGATGTGCACGCCTTCGAAGCCGGGCGTGAGCTGTGGTGTGCCGGGCTCCTCTGGGAGGGGCAGGACGGCCTCGCCGGGCACTCCGACGGCGACGTCGCCGCCCACGCCGCCTGCGACGCGCTCTTCTCGGCTGCCGGGGTCGGCGACCTCGGCGCGCACTTCGGCACCTCGCGGCCCGAGTGGTCCGGGGCTTCGGGCGTCACGCTCCTCGCCGAGGCGGCGCGGATCGTACGGGCCGAGGGGTACGAGATCGGCAATGTCGCCATCCAGGTCATCGGCGTACGCCCGAAGATCGGCAAGCGGCGGGACGAGGCGCAGAAGGCACTGAGCGCGGCGGTCGGCGCGCCGGTCTCGGTGTCGGGGACGACGACGGACGGGCTGGGGCTGACGGGGCGGGCGGAGGGGCTGGCCGCGATCGCCACGGCGCTGGTGGTGCGCGTCCCCCGCTGACATGCGGGACATGCGGGAGATGCGGGACATGCGGGACATGCGGGGCGGTCGAAATAATGGCCGGCGGCGATGGGCTGCGCGAGGATCGGGTACTGGTACAGCCGTAAACCACTACTCGGGAAAGGCCGATATGTCAGCCGCGCTCTCGGACCAGCTCAAGAACCTTCTCGACACCCCCATCTTCGTCACCATCGCGACGATCCAGCCCGACGGCAGCCCGCAGGTGTCGCCGGTCTGGGCCAAGCGGGACGGTGACGACATCCTCATCTCGACCACCGTCGGACGTCAGAAGGAGAAGAACCTGCGCCGCGACCCCCGGGTGACGGTGCTGGTGCAGCCCTTCGACAACCCGTACACGTACGCCGAGGTCCGCGGCACGGCCACGCTCACCACCGAGGGCGGCCAGGAGCTGATCGACGAGCTGGCGCTCAAGTACGCCGGGAAGAAGTACGCGGAGTTCAACCCCGAGGCGGCCAAGGACAACCCGCGGGTGGTCGTCCGCGTCTCCGCGCGCAAGGTTGTCGGCAGCATCTGACCGGCGTAAGTACCCGCCTTGAGCCGTATCCCGGCCGTACAACGTCACGAACGGGTCCCGCGGCCCGGAAAAGGTCGCGGGGCACGGGCATCGGGCCACTACCCTTGACGCGTGACCATTCGCCTGTACGACACCAGCGCCCGGCAGATTCGTGACTTCATCCCGCTTGTACCGGGTTGCGTCTCGATCTACCTGTGTGGCGCGACCGTGCAGGCCCCCCCGCACATCGGCCACATCAGGTCCGGTCTGAACTTCGACATCATGCGCCGCTGGTTCGAGTACCGCGGTTACGACGTGACCTTCGTGCGGAACGTCACCGACATCGACGACAAGATCATCGCGAAGTCGGCGGAGCAGAACCGCCCTTGGTGGTCGATCGGATACGAGAACGAGCGCGCCTTCCTCGACGGCTATGACGCGCTCGGCTGCCTCCCGGCCACCTATGAACCACGCGCCACCGGCCACATCACCGAGATGGTCGAGATGATGCGCGGCCTCATCGAGCGCGGACACGCCTACGAGGCCGACGGCAACGTCTACTTCGACGTGCGCTCCTTCCCCGGCTATCTGGCGCTGTCCAACCAGGACCTGGACGAGCTGCGCCAGCCCTCCGGCGAGGGCGAGACCGGCAAGCGCGACCCCCGCGACTTCGCGATGTGGAAGGCCGTGAAGCCGGGCGAGCCGAGCTGGGAGACGCCGTGGGGCCGCGGCCGGCCCGGCTGGCACCTGGAGTGCTCCGCGATGGCGCACAAGTACCTCGGCACCGCCTTCGACATCCACGGCGGCGGGCTCGATCTCGTCTTCCCGCACCACGAGAACGAGATCGCGCAGGCCAAGGCCTTCGGCGACGAGTTCGCGAAGTACTGGGTGCACAACGCCTGGGTCACCCTGAGCGGCGAGAAGATGTCCAAGTCCCTCGGCAACTCGGTGCTGGTCAGCAAGATGGTCAAGGACTGGCGCCCGGTCGTCCTGCGCTACTACCTGGGCACCCCGCACTACCGGTCGATGATCGAGTACAGCCCGGAGGCCCTGCACGAGGCCGAGTCCGCGTTCGCGCGGATCGAGGGCTTCATCCAGCGCGTTGTCGAGAAGGCGGGCGGCGTCGTCGAGCCGTCCGCCGAGGTGCCGCCCGCCTTCGCCGAGGCGATGGACGACGACCTGGGAGTGCCGCAGGCGCTCGCGATCGTCCACACCACCGTCCGGCAGGGGAACTCCGCCTTGGCCGCCGACGACAAGGACGCGGCCGTCGCCCGGCTGGCCGAGGTGCGCGCCATGCTCGGCGTGCTGGGCCTGGACCCGCTGGACGAGCACTGGGCGGGCGAGACCGACCGCGGCCAGACTGTGCTCAGTCAAAGCGTCCACGGGGTGGTCGACACACTGGTGGGGATGGTGCTCCAGCAGCGCGAGGCAGCCCGCGGCCGCAAGGACTGGGCGACCGCCGACGCCATCCGCGACCAGCTGCAGCAGTCCGGGCTGGTCATCGAGGACGGTCCGGACGGGCCACGATGGAGTCTCGGCCCCCGCTGAGTCCGCTGAGCGGATGGGGTTCTGCCCACAAAGTTGTGCCGTCCGGGTGACCGGGCGGCACACTTCACTTACGTACACACTTCGCAGCGAGCTTTACAGAAACAGGTAGGTCATGGCCGGGAACAGCCAACGCAGGAACCGCCGCACGTCCAACAAGAAGGGCGCGCAGGTCGGCAGCGGTGGCAAGCGACGCCGCGCCCTTGAGGGCAAGGGCCCGACGCCGCCCGCTTCCGCCCGCAAGGGACACGTGAAGAGCCGCATCGCCAACGCCAAGACGAAGCAGACGACGCGCCGCCCCGTCGCCCGGCGCGGCGGCAAGGGCACGTCCGAGATGGTCGTCGGCCGTAACCCGGTCTTCGAGGCGCTGCGGGACGGCGTGCCCGCCTCCACGCTCTACGTCCAGCAGTTCATCGACAACGACGAGCGGGTGCGCGAGGCGCTCCAGCTCGCCGCCGCCCGCGGCAACATCCACCTCATGGAAGCGCCGCGCCCCGAGCTCGACCGGATGACGAACGGGCTCAACCACCAGGGCATGGTGCTCCAGGTTCCGCCGTACGAGTACGCGGACGCCGGGGACCTCGCGGCGACGGCCTTCGACAACCACGACGACCCGCTGATCGTCGCGCTCGACGGCGTGACCGACCCGCGCAACCTGGGCGCGATCGTGCGCTCCGTCGCCGCGTTCGGCGGTCACGGCGTGGTCGTTCCCGAGCGCCGGGCGGCGGGCATGACGGCCGGCGCCTGGAAGTCCTCCGCGGGTACGGCGGCCCGTACGCCGGTCGCCCGCGTGACGAACCTGACCCGCGCCCTGGAGGCGTACAAGAAGGCGGGCCTGACGGTCGTCGGCCTCGCGGCGGACGGCGAGAGCGAGGTCGGCGAGCTGGAAGCGCTGGGCGGCCCGGTCGTCATCGTGATCGGCAGCGAGGGCAAGGGCCTGTCCCGTCTGGTCGGCGAGACGTGCGACTACCTGGTACGGATCCCGATGCCGGGTGGCGCGGAGTCGCTGAACGCGGGTGTCGCGGCGGGCGTCGTCCTGTATGAGGCGGCCAAGCGGCGCGACTGAGGCCGACGCGCTCGCCGCGCCGGATATGGGCGGTTTGACGGGTCTCGGACAGATAGGGCCCATCGGGGCAGTGTCCTAAACCCCCGTCACTCGGTTAGATGAGTGTGGACACCAGAACGCCCCAGCCCGGGTTCGATGACCAGCCCGCACTGAGCATGATCAAGGTGGACTGCGATCCCGCGCAGGTCATCGTGAACCACGCCAGCTTCAGGGTGCAGCTCGCCCAGACCCCGCCGCCCGCACGCGCCCTGGAGGACACGGCGCGGATCCCCGCAGTCAGGGGAGCCGGGGCGGTGACGCGCAGGCGGGCGCCTGTGGTGTGGAGCGGCAGGTCGCGGCCGGGGGACCTCGGCGCGACCGGGCTGCTCCAGGCCGTACGCGACTCGACGGCGGAGCGCGACGCCTTCGACATGGGAGCGACGCAGGTCATCCCGCGGATCGAGGCCGACGGCACGGACGCGCACGCCGCGGGCAGGCCGCTGGTGCCGCCGATGCGGCAGGCGGTCGGCGCGTACGACTACGGGGAGTACGACGAGCCCGACGGCGGGGGAGACGACGCCGGGAGCGACGGCGATGGCGCCCATCGGCTCGGCACCGACTCCGTACGCCACGCCTACTACCCCGGGCGGCGGATGAACCTCGGAGTGGTGCTGCTGCCCCTCCGCGTGTTCCTCGGCTTCATCTCCATCTACGCCGGGATGGGCAAGCTCTGTGACCCCGTCTACTTCGACGGCGGCGAGCGCGGCTCGATGGTCAAGTGGCTCAACTCGCTGCACCCCTGGCCGCTCGCCGAGCCGCTGCGCGACTTCGCGCTCTCCCACCCGGTGGGGGCGGGGCTCAGCGTCGCGTTTCTTCAGGTGGTCGTCGGCGTGCTCACGGTGCTGGGGCTCTGGCAGCGGGTCGCGGCGGTGTTCGGGGTGCTGCTGTCGGCCGCGCTGCTGCTGACGGTGAGCTGGAAGACCGTACCGGCGTACGACGCGCCCGACATCATCTTCCTCGCCGCGTGGTCCCCGCTGATCATCGCGGGCGCCCCGGTGTACTCGGCGGACGGCCGGCTCGCGGGCGAGGCGTGGCGCAAGCTCGGGCCCCGGTCGGAGCTGTGGGAGCTGCGGCGGCGCGTACTGCGGCGCGGCAGCGTGATCGCCACCGTGGTCGTCGGCCTGACGCTGCTGATCGGCTCGATGCTCGGCGGGGCCGTACGTTCCACGGACATGGTGACCGTGCCCGACCCGAACCAGGACCCGACCAACCACCTTCCCGGGTCCCCGCTGCCCGAGGAACCCGCGGAGAGCAGCTCGGCGAGCACCAGCGGCGAGGACGGCAGGCCGTCGCCGTCCGAGAGCCCGTCCGGCAGCCCCGAGGACGAGAAGAAGCCCACGCCCTCCAAGGACGACACGGTCCGCGAGACCGGCAGCGTCGACGGAGAGCCGAGCCAGACACAGGGCACGGGACAGCGACCGCCCGGTCGGTCGCAGTCGGTCCAGCCGCCCGCCGGCAGCTCGGGTCCTTCGTCGAGCGGCGGCAGCGGCTCCACGGACGGCAGCGGCTGGGGCTCGGGCGGCGGCTCCGGCGGAAGCGGCGGCAGCAGCGGCAGCGGTTCGGACGGTGGCAGCGGGGTGATCGGCGGCCTGCTGGGCTGAGAGCGGCGGTCAAGTGGAAGGGGCGGGTCCACCGGACTTTGGTGGGCCCGCCCCTTCTGCGCTCAACCGCCCTGCGCGGCGAGCTCCTTCGCTGCCTCGGTGAGATCCTTCGCGGTGTCGATCGCCCGCCAGTACGCGCCGTGCGGCAGCGGGAAGCCCGCCAGCAGCCGCTCACGGGCCAGCCGCGGGAACGTGGTGCGCTCGTGGTCGCCCTTGTCCGGCAGCGCCTCGGTGAAGGCCGCGGAGAAGACGTACACACCCGCGTTGATGAGATACGGCGACGGCGGGGACTCGATGAAGTCGGTGATGTGGCCGAAGGCGTCCGTCTCGACGGCTCCCCAGGGGATCCGGGGGCGGGCGAGGGCCAGCGTGGCGGTGGCGTCCCGCTCGGCGTGGAAGGCGGCCATCTCGCGCAGCGAGAAGCGGGTCCAGATGTCGCCGTTGGTGGCGTACCAGGGCTGGTCCGGGTGCGGAAGGTGGGCGGCGGCGTACTTGAGGCCGCCGCCGCGCCCCAGCGGCTCCGTCTCGACGACGGTTGTGACACGCAGGGGCAGCTCGGCCGACTCCAGCCACTGCTGGAGGACCTCGGCGAGATGGCCGCAGGAGACAACGGCGTCGGTGACGCCCTCGGCGGCCAGCCAGGCAAGCTGATGGCCGATGATCGGGGTCCCGGTGCCCGGGATCTCGACCATCGGCTTGGGTCGGTCGTCGGTGTACGGACGCAGCCGCGAGCCCTGGCCACCGGCCAGAATCACGGCCTGCGACGGATACGAAAACGTATGCGAAGGCGTGAGCATGCCGTGAACGATATGCGGCGCGGGCGGTGACCCGGCGGTCAGCTCCCCTGAGCGCGATGCGAGACGCCGGTGGCGAAGGAGGTGTCGCAGACGGGCCGGGAGAACGTCTGGGCGCGGGTGGGCCCGTAGCGGTCGACGGCGGCGCGGCCCAGCGCGCGGGCGATCGACATGCAGTGCCTGGCGAGCGACGGGCGCGCCTCGACCTCGCGCTGGAGGTGGGTGAGGGCGACGCCCGGGTCCCTCTCCTGGAGTTCGGCGAGGAGCCGGTCGCGCAGGACGTCCTGCGGGGCACGGGACTTGGCGCGTACGGAGACGTTGTACGAGGAAGCGCTGAGGATCTGCGACTCGGCGGCCTGCCCTGCCCACGGGACGCTGGTGACCGCGAGGGTTCCGGAAAGCACCAGGACGACGGGCAGGACGAGGGCGAGAGTGCGGCCGATGCGGCGAGCTGTGTGGGTCACGCGAGCGAGCGTAGCGGTCAGTGATGATTTGGAGACATTTAGTCACTCGTGTGGGGGATAGTTCGATGCTGTTTTTCGATTTGGGTGTTGACGTACGGGGTCGAAATGACGGGTGTGCCGGGGTATTTGTCGACATGCGGGTCGGCGCACGGGGAAAGCCCCGCACTCAGTGCGGGGCTTTCCGGGTGAGGTTGTGAGGGGCGGTGTCAGCCGCTGAGACGCTCGCCCGTCGAGGTCGAGAAGACGTGCAGCTCGCCCACGCGCGGTACGACGTGCAGCTCGGCGCCCTTGTCCGGGACGGAGCGACCGCCGACGCGGACGACGAAGTCCTTGTGCTCGCCGCCGACCTGGGCGGAGCCGTAGACGTAGCCGTCGGCGCCGAGCTCCTCGACCACGTTGACGGAGACGGCGAGACCGGCGGGGGCGTCCTCGGACGCCTTGGTGAGCGAGGTCGCCGCGTCGCTGTTCTGCTCGACGATGTCGAAGTGCTCGGGGCGGACGCCGACCGTGACGGTTGTGTCGCCCTTGTCCGCGGCGGCGGTCAGCGCCTCGCGGCTCACCGGCACCACGCTGTTGCCGAACTTCACGCCGCCGTCGGTGATCGGCACCTCGATGAGGTTCATGGCCGGGGAGCCGATGAAGCCGGCGACGAAGAGGTTGACCGGGCGGTCGTACATGTTGCGCGGCGAGTCGACCTGCTGGAGCAGACCGTCCTTGAGGACCGCCACGCGGTCGCCCATGGTCATGGCCTCGACCTGGTCGTGGGTGACGTAGACCGTGGTGATGCCGAGACGGCGCTGGAGCGAGGCGATCTGCGTACGGGTGGACACGCGGAGCTTGGCGTCGAGGTTCGACAGCGGCTCGTCCATGAGGAAGACCTGCGGCTCACGGACGATGGCACGGCCCATCGCGACACGCTGGCGCTGACCACCGGAGAGCGCCTTCGGCTTGCGGTCCAGGTAGTCGGTGAGGTCGAGGATCTTCGCGGCCTCTTCGACCTTCTTGCGGATCTCGCTCTTATTGATGCCGGCGATCTTCAGGGCGAAGCCCATGTTGTCGGCGACGGACATGTGCGGGTACAGCGCGTAGTTCTGGAACACCATGGCGATGTCCCGGTCCTTGGGCGGCAGGTGCGTGACATCGCGGTCACCGATGCGGATGGAGCCGCCGTTGACGTCCTCAAGACCCGCGAGCATGCGCAGGGAGGTTGACTTGCCACAGCCGGAGGGGCCGACGAGGACGAGGAACTCGCCGTCCTGGGTCTCGATCTCCAGCTGATCGACGGCGGGCTTGGTGGAGCCCGGGTAGATCCGGGTTGCCTTGTCGAACGTGACTGTTGCCATGGTGTTGTGCTCCTTCACCGGCAGGAACGTGCCGGACGATCCGAGTAAGGGAGTGGTGTAGTCCACCCCTGGGGCGGCCTGCCGTGACGCTACCTGGCGGTTCCGGTTCTGTCAGTAGCTGGAGGGCGATGAAATTTTCGACCGGAGCGGGGCGGGAGGTTGGTTACACTGCTACGGCTCGCCTCCTTAGCTCAGCTGGCCAGAGCAACGCACTTGTAATGCGTAGGTCGTCGGTTCGAATCCGACAGGGGGCTCCATAGTGAACCCCAGGTCGCGCCTCTGACCTGGGGTTTCTTGTTGGCCCGCTCCTTGGAATTAGGCCAAAACGGGCACCGATGCTCTATGCATCGCAATGCGTAGGTCGGCAGTTGACCGGGTGTGGCCAGAAATCCGCTGCAGGGCTGTGACGTGCTCTTTTGCGTCGTCGGGCGGCCATGCTCACGTCTATCCGGTTCGGCACGGTGGCCATCTGGTGGCCAATTGTGCAGCGAGCGTGCGGAGACGTCCCCCATGAGCCTTGCCGCCGGAGGGGCGCGACGAATACGAGAGTGTGACATCCGAACACGTAAGTCGCTGTGCGAGCGAGCTCAGGCGGGCAGCGCGGGCTCAGTAGGGCGCAGGCGGCGGCCAGGACCTCGTTTTGGTCCCGGCGACGATGAGTTCGCGAATGAACTCGGCCAGGGCGGCGAAGACGTGGAATACCAGGCGCCTGTCTGGCGTGGTGGTGTCGAGTGCCTCGTGGTGTCGGCGATCAAGTTTTTCGGCTCTGGCGACGATCACGTGACGTGGTCAAGGCGTCAGCAGTGTTCGTAGTCTGAGAAGGTCGAAGTTGGCTCGCCCGTAGCACTGGCGTTTGAGGGCCTTGATGCGCGTCACGGCACCTTCGACAGCACCTGAGTTGTGCTCCAGGGTCAGTCCGTTGACGACGGCGTCCAAGTCGCGGCGCAAGCCGGTGGCGAGCGTGTGCAGTGCCGGGATGTCGTCGGCGTCCACGGTGTCCAGCCAGGCCGGAAGATCGACGCCACGTCGCTGCACATAATGGTGGCGAACGTACGGATATGGGAGTGGGGCCAGGTCTTTGGCGACGAAGTCCTCGCCACCGCGATCGTCGACCGCCTCCTGCACCACTGCGAAGTCGTCGCCATCAACGGTCCCAGCTACCGGCTGAGGAACCGCGACGCCATCGCCGGCGGCCCGCTCGACATGGGCTACCTGCGCGCCAAGGGCGGGCTCATCCTCAACGATCAGCTCCCCGGCCCAGTTCGCGGTGGCGGCCGCCGCCAAGGATGCCCGTCTGATCGTGGAAGCGGGGGAGAAGAACGGCGTGCGCCACGACGTGGCCGCCGCGAGCGCCGAGCGCCTGGAGCGCTCCGCCGCGCAGGGGCATGCCGACGAGACATGGCTGCCGCGTACTTCGCCAGTTTCGTGACCGAGTCCACCGCCTGAACAGCGAGGAGTTCCTCATGACTGGCGACCCACAAAAATAACCCGATCGGCGGCCTGGCGCAGTCGCTCACTGTGCGACATAACCATCCGCTACAGCGACAACGCCGCTGCCAACCTGCTGGCGCGCAAGCTGGGCGGCCCGACGGCGATCACGCGCTTCGCCCGTTCCCTGGGCGACCCGCCTGGACTGCTGGGCGCCGGACCTCAACTCGTGCGAGCCGTGGCACATCACGGACACGACGACCCCGCTCACGATCGGCCGCACGTACGCCCGTCTGGTCCTGGGCAACGCCATGAACCACTAGGGCCGCGCCCTGTTGACCCACTGGTTGCTCAACAGCACCGCCAGCGAGACCCGCCTGCGTGAGCGCTGCCTGCCCGGCGCATGGACGGTCGCCGACAAGACGGGCGGCGGCCCCTGCGGCACCAACAACAACGTGGGGATTGCCTGGACGGAGGACGACACCCCGCTCGTCCTCTCCATTCCTGTCCACGATGCCCACCCAGGGTGCCGTACGGGACGACACCCTGATGGTGAGGGCGGCGGCCGTGCCGGCCGCCGCCCTCACCTGAGGACCGTCAGGGACCGATGGTGATGAAGGGGTCCCACTGGAAGTACCCCTTCAATTTCAGATCGTTGTCCAGGATCTGGAAGTAGAAGTGGTACGTGACCTTGCCGGTGTCGTTGACGCTCGTCAGCCAGCGATGATCCTGGTATTTCTGGGTCCCGAATTCCGGCCTGCCCTCGGCCCCCTTCTTCGGCAGCGGATAGGTGACGGGGAAAACCTGGATCTTCGGCGGGTCGATGAGATCGTGATCGGTGCTCACGTACTTGTACAGTAATGCCTTGTACTCTTTGTTGAGCGACAGCGTCGTCTCCCGCCACATGATGAAGTCCCCGGGTTTGGCCCGGAGGTTCAATTCGGCCCCCGACGTGCCGATGATGTGATCTTGGCGGGTCGTCATGTAGATCAGGTTGTGGTCGACCTGTGTCGGCGCGTCGGGGTTTTTCGACGCGTTGGGATACTGCTCGACGATCGTGGCCGCGTCGAACGCGATCAGTACGTTGAGTTCAGCCATTTCCTGCCTCCTTCGAATACGGAACTTTCCTGTAACGCCGCCTTGGCGCGCCCCTTTTGCCCTCCAATCTGACTAGGGCTTCGGCACCTTGTACGCCATCGCGCGCGGGTAGTCGTGCCGGCGCAGGCGGACACGGACCAGTAGCGGTCCGGCGTTGACCGGGTCGGTCGGGTCGGTGAGGCGGGCCAGCAGGTCCTCCAGCTCGGAGCTGTGCGCGATGCTGACCCCGTTCGCCGGGGTCTGCTTGCCGGCGAATACGGCCGCGAGGCGGTCGTAGTGCCAGGGGTGGAGGACGTTGTAGAAGTCCGCGCCGTCCGAGTCGGCGGAGCGCGGCTCGGCGTAGTAGGACGGGTGCACCAGCATCTGCTCGATGCCGTAGAAGTGTCCGTTGTCCATGACGAACACCACCGACCGCAGGCCGAGCCTGGTGTGGGTGGAGATCTCCTGACAGGTCTCCTGGAAGGCGCCGTCGCCGACGAAAACCATCGGGCGGGCGTGCCCGCGCTCGGGGGCGAGCGCGGCGCCGGTGGCCGCGCCGACCGACCAGCCGATGGACAGCCAGCTGATCTGCGACAGGAACCCGCCCGCGGGCAGGGACAGGTTCATCGAGCCGATGAGGGAGAACGCGGCGTCGGAGACGACCGTCCAGTTCTGCTGGGTCTCGTGGCCCAGGAAGTGGTTGATCCGGTCGAACAGGCCGTCGTAGGTGAGCCGTTCGGCGTGCCGGGACGGCGAGCCGCTGGTGCGGAGCGAGGCGCGGTGCTGCTCCAGGCCGGCAGGGCGGTCGCCGAGCGCTCCGTGGTGGGCGTGGGCCTCGGCGTAGTAGTCAGCGGCCAGACCCCCGGAGCCGTACCCCTTCACCAGTGCGTCCTGGAGGGCGGGCAGCAGCTGTTCGAGCTGGACGTCGGGGAAGTAGGAGGTGCCGACGCTGACGCCGCCGTTCGCGGCCATCACCCAGTCGCTGCCGACGCACTGCTCGCCGCCGAGGTTCTTCGACGTGGACCAGGCGCCGAGCCCGATCCGGCAGGTGCCCCAGTCCTTGAAGATCCAGTGCACGTCCGGGTGGCTGGCCCTGCCGTTGTAGACACCGTGGAACTGCGGCAGGTCCTCCTCGACGACGGCCTTGGCGCCGACGGTGGTGCAGAACGGCACTCCGGTGGCCTCCACCAGGTCAGTGAGCTGCCCGCCGAGGCGGAACCGGTCGATCTCCTCGCCGGCCCACACGATCGGGCGGGGCCTGCCGTCCGGGCCGGGGTGCTCCGCGACCAGGGTGAGGATCGCGTTCACGGCGTGGTCCAGCATGGGCTGGTTGCGCGCGCTGAACGGCCGCTCGCGGCGGAGGATCGGCTCCTCGGGCTCGGGGCAGGGCTCGTCCCACAGGTCCTCCATGACCTCCAGGTAGACCGGCCTGCGCTCGGAGAGGCACGCGGTGAGCGCGGCATCTATCTGGCCGGCGGCGAGGCCCGGGTTGGAGATGACCTGCGCGTCCACGGTGACCTGCCGGTAGACGTCCAGGTTGCTCTCCGGACGGGGGCTCATGTGCGAGGTGAGCATGCCAATGGCGCGGTAGTTCTGCCACTGCTCGTAGGGCGGGGAGGCGTTGATGGCGATGAGCGGGACCTGCTCGACGTAGGCGCCGCCGCAGGCGTTGAGCAGGTTGAACGCGCCGACGCTGTAGGTGACCGCGGCCGCGCCGACGCCGTGGATGCGGGCGTAGGCGTCGGCGGCCTGGCCCGCGCCGCCCTCGGTGGGGGTGCCGACCCACTCGATGTCGCCCTCGGTGCGCAGGGTGGTCAGGAACGGGCCGAGGTGGTTGCCGGGGACGCCGAACAGGTGGGTGATGCCCAGCTCGGCCAGCCGCAGGGCGAGGTAGCGGGCGACCGTGCACTGAGGGGTGATCGCGGTCACGAGCCGTCCTCCTCACGCGGGCCCGGGGTGGTGACCCGCGGGGCCTGGTGGACGGCGACGGCGGCGCGGACGGCGCTCTCCAGAGCGCCCTCGATCCAGGCGTGCTTGAGGGAGGTGTGTTCTCCGGCGAAGTGCACGGGCCCTTCGGGCCGGGAGACATCCAGATGGAAGCTGGTCATCTGGTGCGCGGTGTAGATGGCGGCCTCGCCGAAGGCGTACGGGTCGCGGGCCCAGCTCTTGGTGGCGCCCCGTCCGGTGAAGAACACCTCGATACGGCGGCCGTGCAGGGCCTGGAGGTTGCGCAGAGCGTAGAGGTAGCGCTCCGCGCTCCGCATGGAGTCCCAGCGCGCGGCGTCGTCGGACCAGCAGTACGAGGCGAGCACCACGCCGCCGGTGCTGCCCTCGACCCGGTGCGGGGGGTAGTACATGAACCGGTTGGGGTTGTCGGTGGCGGAGCCCCCTCCGAAGCAGTGGGTGGCGGGGCGGACGGCGGGGCCGCGCAGCGGCATGGTGCTGTCGAGCTGCCGCATCTCCTCGGTGACGCTGCTGTCCTTGACCGCGGCACCGAGCAGGCCGGCGTCCGCCTCGGCGAGTGTGAGAGCGGGATCGGCGTCCGCCTCGGCGCCGAGCCGGTAGTACTCGTAGAGGCCCGGTGCGATGCTCTCGATCTCGTTGCGCCAGTCGTCCTCCGTGAACTCCCACCACCGGTGGCTGAACTCCAGCAGCACCTTGGTGGCCTGGTCGTAGTGGGTCTCGATGATGGCGCGGCGCTTCTTGTACGACATCGAGGGGACGATCTCCACGAAGCGCAGGGCGGAGAACGGGATGGTGACGATCGCCAGGTCAGCGGTCCACAGGCGCGGCGGGGCCTGCGGGTCGCTCTCGGCGACGGTCTGCACGGCCACGCCCCATCCGTCAGGGCCGACGGCGCCGGTGCCCTCGGGGTCGGCGTCGCGGCTGGGGTCGTGGTATTCGAGGCGGATCATGCGGTGGCCGAGCTGCACCTCGTCGCGCAGGCCCTGGTGGAGCGCGTGCGGCAGGCGCCAGTTGCCGCCGGGTATCTCCCAGTAGCGGACGGTGGGATTGATGTCGCTGCGGGACAGGAAGCTGTGGAAGAAGGAGAGGTGCAGCCGTGAGGACATGTTCTCGAGGGTCCCGACGGCCTCGATCGCCTCGTCGCTGAGCCCGGCGTAGTCGCGCAGGAAGCCGCCCATCGAGTAGCCGTCGAAGTCGCGGATCACCCGGGCCCAGCCCTCGACCCACTCGTCGAACGGCTTGTTGACGCGCTTCTTGCCGACGACGTCGGAGTAGTAGTCACGCACGCTCTCCAGCGCGTCGTCGACCATCTTCACGACGGGGGCGCGGACCTCGTCGTCGGTGAGGTGGAAACCCTCGTTGATCCGTTCGGGAGTGGTGGCGTATTCGGCACGCCGCACCTGGACGCGGTTGGCGCGGATCCAGGAGTTGCCACGCTTGTCGGGTTCGCGGAAGCCGGGGCTGTCCTCGCCGTAGGTCCATGTCTGGCCGGTGAAGGAGGTGTACGTCACCGGGGGGACGGGGACGTCGGGGCCGCTGCCGGTGGAGGGGTCCACGTCCACGTTGTAGAACTGGCGGCGGCCGAGCCCGAGCCTGTCGATGAGGGCGAGGACGAGCGGGTGGAAGTCGGGCAGCCGCATGGCGCCGGCCTCGGCGTATTGGGCGGGGTCCTCGAAGGGCTGGTGGTGCTTGGTGGCGCGGAAGGTCTTGATGCGTCCGCCGACACGGCTGGCGTTGGCCTCCAGGATGGTGACGTCGTGGCCGGCGTCCTTGAGCAAGCGGCCGGCGACGAGACCGGTGATGCCGGCGCCGACGACGAGGATCTTCTTGGGCGGGTGGTGGGAGGGGCCGAGGCGGCCCGTGTCGATCAGGGTGTGGAGATAGCTGAGCTTGAGGTCCTTGCCGTCCGGCCCGACGAGGAGGAGTTCGCGGGCCAGCTTGAGACACGTCTGCCAGCGCGCACGGGTGGCGGAGTTGTCCCGAGGAGTGTCGGTCATAGCTTGCGATCGTAGATATGGAGAAACGATTTCGTGATTCTTCCGGAAGGTAAAGTCCTAAAAACGCCGATCGCCCTGCTTGGCGGAATTTCGACTTGCTCGGCTTTTCCTTACGAGGACCCAAGTTTCGCCAGGGACGGAAGAGAAAGGAGAACAAAGCCGAGGCAACGATTCGCTCAGGGAATGCGGAAATCCTGGGGCCTCGATGGCGGCGGTCGTGCAGGGCCTGCAGCGTGATGGCGGCGGCAGCCAAGATCTGCGGCGGCATACTGGGCCGCCCGTTCGCCGATGGGTACATGTCCACGAACATCTCCGCCGGAAACAGCTGACCCCGATGCTCGGCCAAGAACGCGAACACACTCCCGGCCGGAATCAGATCCCGACACGTCTCCCACACGTCCGGCCCGACGCTCTCGCCGATTCACTCACTCATCGCCACATGACGAGTCCGGCCCTGCCGCTCACGAGGCAGGGCCAGAACCCAAGATCTTCATAAGTCTTCCGGACCGTGGTCGTACCGCCTGCCTGGCGCCGATTTTCGGTCCGATCACGAAGCGGCACCATTCGGGCGCAATGAGGGCCGTTACGATCGTCTGGTTTATGGCGTGGAGTCGGTGACGTGCCGCCCGGGACGGGCGGCGGCCGGAAGGGGGAGGCATGGCGGAACAGTCGGAGCGACCGGCGGATTTACGAGCCGGGGCGGCCGGGGCCGAGGTGGTGGCCTTCGATCCGCAGGCACGGGTGTGGGTGAAGGAGGCGGAGGTGAGGGCCGGGCGGGCCGGCCTGGCGCATGTGCCGCGGCTGGAGGGTTCCCTGCGGGCGCACGTCACGTCGCTCACCGACGACGCGGACGACTTCGGGCACATCGTGCACCACACCCCGGTAGTCGTGCTGCGGACCGATTCCGTCGAGGACATCACGGCGATGATCGCCCTCTGCAACGTGTACCGCATCAAAGTGGCCGCCCGCGGCCAGGGACACGCCACGTACGGGCAGGCGCAGGTGGACGGCGGGATGGTGATCGAGACCGAGCCGCTGAACCACATCGGGCCCGTGGAGGGCGGGCAAATCACGGTGGGGGCCGGGGCACTGTGGAGCGCGGTGGCACTTGAGACGCTGCAGCACGGGCTGACGCCCCCGGTCTTCACCGACTACCTGGAGCTGTCAGTGGGCGGCACCCTGTCGGTCGGCGGGCTCGGCGGCCAGGCGCACCGGCTCGGTGCACAGGTGGACAACGTCATCGCGCTGGAGGTCGTCACCGGGACCGGGGACGTGGTCAGCTGCTCGCCCACCCAGCAGCCGGACCTCTTCCACGCGGTGCTCGCCGGCCTCGGCCAGTGCGCGGTCATCGTCTCGGCGACGCTGCGGCTGATCACCGCCCCCAGGACCGTACGGCACTTCCTGCTGCCGTACTCGGACCTGGAGACGTTCCTCGCCGACCAGCGGATCCTTGCCGACGACGGGCGATTCGCGTACGTCGAGGGCACGGTCGAGGCGGACGACGCGGGCAGGTACACCAAGTACGTGCTGGAGGCCGTCGCCTACGGTCCGCCCGCCGGGCCCGAGCGGAGCGACGCTGAGCTGCTGCGCGGCCTGCGGTACGACCAGTCCGGCCTGAGCAAGAAGGTCGAGACGCGAACGTACTTCGGCTTCCTCAACCGTCTGGCCGAGGGCGTGGAAGTGCTCAAGCGCGTCCACGAATGGACCTGGGCCCACCCCTGGCTCAACCTGTTACTGCCCGGCGACCGCGCCGCCGAGCTGTCCCGCACCCTGCTTGACGAGCTCGCCGGACAAAAGGTCGGCGGCGTGGTGCTGCTCTACCCACTGGTCCGCCGCCACCTGCGCTCCCCGCTGCTGCGGGTCCCGGACGACCCGGTGCCGTACCTGATGGCCGTCCTGTGGGCGCTCGACCCGGCGGACCAGGCGGCGGTGACCGCCCGAGTGGCCGCCAACCACGCCGCGTACGAGCGCGTCCGCGCGGCCGGCGGCACCCAGTACCCCGTGGGGGCCATCCCGATGACCGCCGACGACTGGCGCGCCCAGTACGGCGAGGCGTGGGAAGAGTTCGCCGCCGCCAAGCGCCGCTACGACCCGAATAACCTGCTCGCCCCGGGCCAGCACATCTTCACCTTCCGCCCGATCGGTTCGGGCGGCGGGCCGGCCAGCGGCCCCGCATCGTCGTCTGCCGACCCAGCCAAGTCGGGCGCCTAGTGTCCTGCGTCTGAGATCACACCATTAAGTTTCTTATAGTTCTCAAAAGTTCGGTGGTGCGAAGCCCGCTCACCGGGAACGGCCCGAAGCCGGCGGCGGGAGCGGGGCACGAGCTTCGCGGAACTTCACCAGGCGGAGCGGAGTCCGATGGGACGCCCTCAGGAAGGTTTGTGGGAGTCCGACAGCCCCGGTGATTCGGTTCTTTGTGGCTAGCGGTGCCTGTCCTGGTGGCCAGCTGGTGGCCGGACGCCTTTGGACGACGTAACAAGAGGTAGCACAGACCAACTAGCCGCGTGCGCTCTGATCAGGCAGAACGTCACTCAGCAACACGATCAGGCACTACGCAACACGAACGCTCACGGTCTTGTAATGCGTAGGTCGTCGGTTCGAATCCGACAGGGGGCTCCGGAGAAGGCCAGGTCAGATAGCTGCTGACCTGGCCTTTTCGCTTGCCCGGGGCATGACGCGTCACACGGCCGGGGTGGCGCGGGATGGCTTGCGTGAGCGATGCGTGAGCGGAGCGGTCGGTGACCCTACTTTTTGGGCGTCTTCCGCTTGACACCCCCGGCTCAGCGCTGAAGCGCCGCTGACCAGGCGAACAAGACCGGGTGGTCACCGGCCACGGTGACCACCCGGCAGCGTTCCCATCGTCATCCCGTCACTCGGCAGGCGGCATGCTCGCCGCCACTACGACGCAGCGGAAGCCGGTGTCGTCGTCCTGCATGGTGCTGGATGCGTCGTTGAACGAGGACGGTGTGGCGAGTTCGAACGGGCTCCCCTTCGAATCGAACCGACCGCTGGATGGTCAGGGCCGTGCTCCGGCCGTCATCCGGTGCTCTGCGGGGCAGCCGCCTGGGCACGGCGGGACCCTCGGCTGTCCAAGTGGGCGACGACGTTGGTGTGGAATCGGTCCACGGCCTCGTCCACGCTCCGGATGAAGCCGGATTCGGCGTTGCCGCGGCCACTGCCCATGCCTTTGAAAAGGGAGAGGCGGAAGCCTGTGATGAGTTGCGCGGTGTCCTTCGGAAGGATGTCGGCCGGTTCGGGGCGCAGCCTATCCAGTGTGCCCCGCGGACCGGCTCCCTGGCCTTCGACGAGTGTTTCGATGTGCAGGTCCGCTGGAGCGGCGGCAAGTTGGCGGATCAGGCGCTTGGCCCACGTGAGCGGGTAGCCCTGCTCGGGTGACGGTATTTCGATGGACGTACGCAGTTTCCCGGTGCGCAGGTCCGCGGCGATGGCGAGGATTCCGGAAGTGCCGTCTATGCGCAGTTCGGCGTCCAGTCGTCCTTCCGTGCAGAGTTGGTCGGCCAGGGTGGCGCGGCGCGTGTGCGGATCGGTGCCGCGTTTGGTGCGCTGTACGGGCAGCACCTTCTGGCCGAGTTCACCGCCCAGCCGCAGGCAGACCTGCCGGATCAGCCGTTCCCAGCTCTCGATGACGTCGGTGGCCCGTTGGTCGCCCTGGCACAGGGTCTCGTCATCGATTCCGTTGCGCACCGGCACCCATGCCGGGCCCATGTTCTGGAAGCCGTGGCAGCCGGAGTTCTCGTGCTGGAGGTAATGCAGCAGTTCCTGGAGCAGCCATGCATGGGCGGCGTTGCCGACGCCCTCGTGGCGGATCAGCAGCTGTGCCTGATGAGTGACCTCGGCCCAGGACAGGTGCCACAGCGCGACCTTGTGCTTGCGTCGGCCGTCAATTTTGACGTCGACCAGAGGGCTGCCCTCCAGCGCGACATCGTTGGACAACGTAATCACGGCCTCGTAGCCACGCCGGGCCGCGATGTCCGCGTAGGCCTGCACCTGATCCGGCTTGAGCGGGTTGCCGTTCGTCTTGGTCTCGACCAGCGCGGTCCACAACTTGCCGGCTCGCTCGACGCGGATGACACCGTCCGGACGCCTGGGGGACTCACCGTGCGGCAGAGAGACCTCCGTGAACGTCTCCATACGTCCGCTCGGCGCTCCGAACCCGGCGGTGAGACGGCGGCCGAATTCCGGCACGTGAGCCATCACTGACAACAGGACCGAGGTAGCCCGCATCTCGCGTTCCCGGTCGCTCTTGAGCGCCGAAACGGGGAAGAGCCTGGCCGTTCTCCAAGACTCGTTCTCCGCGAGAGACTTCTTCGTGGACTTGGGAAGCGTGATCTTCTTCTTGGCCGTACGGGGTCGAGGGGCCACCTTCGTTTCGACTGCGGGCGGCTCCGCTGCGGGCTCCACAGGCTCAGGACTGAGCACTGCCTCCGCCTCCGGCAACGGGACGACCGACGGAACGGCCGACGGAACGGCCGACGGCACTTCCGCTTCGGTGACCGCCGTGACCGCCTGCTGCGGCTCGGGCTCCTCCTCCGCGGCATCGTCCTCGATGTCGACACCGAAGTCCGCCGCCAGACCCGCCAACCCGGACTCGTATCCCTGCCCGACGGCTCGGAACTTCCATTCCCCGGCCCGCCGGTAGAGCTCACCGAAGATGAACCCGCTCACTTCCCCCGCGTCCTCGATGGAGAACTGGAGCAGGCTCTCACCAGAGCCGTCGGCGAGAGTCATGCGCAGATCGTTCAGATCCCCGAAACGGGCCCCGCCGTACCGGCTCGCCGCTACGACGATCTGCTCGACGTCCGGCGGGATGGCGTCGAGGTCGAAGCTGATGCGGTCCTCGTTGCCGTCCGCGGTGGGTGTCTTGCCGAGGAGCTGCACGCTACCGTCGTCCGCGACCGGGTGGTTGTAGAAGTAGAAGTCGGCGTCACTGCGCACCTTGCCGTTGCTGTCCAGCAGGAGCACGGAAACGTCCGCGTCGCCCTCCCCCGTCGAACTGCTCCAGCCCAGGCTCACCATCACCGAGCCGGCATCCTCGCTGACAGACGCCAAACCGATGTTCGCGCCCTTGACCATCTTGTGCACGCGGCCCCCCAGATGCACAGCCGCTTCGGGACGCACCCCGGCAGCCCGTCGCATGACATTGTGCGGTGCGTCACACACTCGCCGTATGAAAGGGAACCTTAGCGGCCGAAGTGTGCGCTTCGCGGAGAAGTGCGAGAAGTGCGAAAAGTGAGCATCCCGGCAATGCCACAGGACCAGCCCCTGGCATCCCACTCCAGCCCACCTCCGCCGGTTTCGCCCACCCACGAAACAACTGTCAGGTAGAAAGCAGGACTTCTCCTCATTCCGGCGCACGGTAGCGTCCTTCGTGAGCCCAACGGAGAGGACACGCAGCATGCCGCGGCCCACGGACACCGCCAATCACCAAGCCCCGCGTGGGCTCATCCTGGACTTCGCCGGGGTACTGACCGCTGACCCACGTCCCACACACCGCGCATGGGCCGAATCGGAAGGACTTCACGCCGAGGCATGGCGTGCCACCCTCAACGACAACCCTGAAGGACGGCGCCTGTACTCGGCGCTGGAGATCGGGCAGATCGGTCAAGCCGAGTGGAATGAGGGCACCGCCGCCCTGCTTGGCGCACACGTCCCCCCGGAGAACCTGATGGGGCGCGCCTGGGCCGGGGTTCCTGGGGCGCAGAGCATGGCCGCGCTCGCACGTGCTGCCAAGGGAGCGGGATACCGGCTCGCGCTCCTCTCGAACAGCTTCGGCCTGGACCCGTTCAACCCGTACGAGCACGTCGGCATCTGGGACCTGTTCGACGTGCACGTCATTTCAGAGGCGGTCGGCATGGCGAAGCCGGACCCGGCGATCTACGAACTGGCGCTGGACCGCCTTGGCCTTCCCGGGCAGGCGTGCGTGTTCGTTGACGACCACCCGGTGAACCTCCCGCCGGCCGAGGCTCTGGGCATCACTACCGTCCTCGCGACGCACGAGGTCGACACGGTTGCCGAGCTGGAGAGCCTCCTTGGGGTGACGGCGGTCCTGGCCATGTGAGGCCGGAATCAGCCGCCCCGTCAACTCCTCGCGTACCGAGGGGTGTCAGTGGTTGGCCAGCTGTGGGTACGGTCCGTACCCGGCTGATCAGGATAGGAAGTGGCTGTCATGCAATGGTCGGAGTACACCACCGCTGAACGGCTCAAGACTCTCCGCAGCGGCATGACGCAGGAGCAGTTAGCGGAAGCGGCCGCCGTGTCCGTCGGCGTCGTCCGGAAGCTGGAACGCGGCGGCACCGCCTCCCTCCCCTCCCTGCTGTCCATCGCCTCCGCCCTCGGTACGGACATCGCCGTACTCCTCGGCCAGCAGGCACCCCGCCGCTCCATGGACCGCGACGAGCGGGCGGCCCTGCGCACGCTGTCCGCCGCTACCCACGACGCCGCCATCGGTATCCCCGCCGACGCCGCACCGGGCACCGTCGAAGAGCTCCGTACCGTTGTCCAGAGCGCCGATGCCGCCTACTGGGCGGGCCGGTACACCGAGCTCGGTGCACTGCTTGGCGCACTGCTACCCGAGGCCCGCGCACGCTACGACTCTGCTGACACCTGCGAGAAGGAGGCCGCGGCCGGTGTCCTGGCTGACGCCTTCCAGACCGCGGGCATGGCCGCGAATGTCTGGGGCTCGCGGGACCTCGCCTACGCGGCGCTCACCTACGGCCGTCAGATCGCCGTGCAGGCCGGGGACGACCTGCGTGAGGCCCACCTTGCCGCCACCACAGCGTGGGTCAACCTCCGCGACGGGCGGACGGCGCAGGGGTTCGCGCTCGCCACCGCCCAGGCTGACCGGATCGAGCCGAAGATGTCGGAGCACGACCCCGACCGGCTGTCGGTGTACGGGCAGCTCGTCACCAACGCCGCCGTAGCCGCCTCCCGCGGTGGCGCCTCCCCGGACACCGCTCGCGAATACCTCTCCCAGGCGCACGCCGTCGGCGCCCGCCTCGGCACCGAACACGCCCGCGGCCGGCATGCCCAGCCCTACGGCCCTCTCTACGCCGCCACACAGGCCATGAGCATCGCCGTCGCCCTCGGCGACACTGCGGGAGCACTTCGGCTCATGGACACCGTCCGGCTGGACGACACGGTTCCCCTCGCCACCCGCGCCCGCTACGGCCTCGACGTCGCCCTGACCCACGTGGAGTGCCGCCGTTGGGAGCAGGCCGCCGACACTCTCGAAGCCGTCTGCGCCATGGCCCCGGGGTGGGTGCAACACCAGATGCTGCCGGGGGTGATCATCTCCCGCTTGGCCGGCGTGTCCGTCAGCCGCCTGCGGGGACTCGCCCACGCCGCGGGCGTTCCCCTCGGCGTCCGCTGACCGCCACGAACCGTGGCAGTCCGGCGGCCGCCATCACCACGACTACCACGCCCCGTGGCAGTCCCTGCCGGTTACGCCGGACGGAGCGGCATGGGGCGTGGCAGCACACGGCACCACGAACTCCCGTTGTCGCCACGGCCCGTGTCTGTCCGGCACACGCCCCGAGCAGCACGCTTGGGACATGCCGAACACCCCGCCCGGCGGCCTCGGACACGTCCCCGTCGCCGTCTACGCCTGCGCCGCCGAACCCCCCGTCGTACGCGAGGCCGAACGACGCGCACGCCACTACGCTGACGCCCGCCATTGGCACGTGGCCGGAGCATGGACCGACGACGACCCGGCCGTGCCCCTGGACACCCGGCCGGGATGGTCGGGCATAACGGGCGCTCTGTCGTCCGGCATGATCCGTGGCGTCGTCGTCGTAGGCGCCTCCCATCTCGCCGCCGACGCTGCACAGTTCGCCGCTCTCGGGGTCCTCGTCCGCGACCGCGGGGGCTTCCTGGTCGAAGCGACACCCGGACTCTTGCGCCGTACCCCGGGCCAGCACGAGCGCCGCCGCGCCCTCTTCGAAGCGGACGCAGCCTGGTCACCGTGGGGACACGTCATGCCGGGGATCGTCCGGTGATCCGGGCACGGGCCGAAGTCGGTGACCTGGTCGAGGACCGGGATGGGCACCAAGCGATCGTGACCGACATCAAGCATGGCAAGACCTGGGTCCTGCGGCCACCGTCGGATGGCACAACGACTCAGTGGGAGACCGACGACCCCGACTCCCTCCACGTCCTGGAAACCCGCGCCTCTCGCCTCAGCCGCGAGCGGAGCGCCTGATGGATACCTGTTCCTGGAAAGCGGTGCCAACGGAGCTCCCCAGCCAGGGTCCGTACGAACCGCGCAGCCCGCGGTCTGCCTGCCGCACGCCCGCTACGCAGCCGCGCAGTGCCCGCACCTCGCCCAGCGGGGGCACGTCGCACTGATGGTGCGGAGCGCCCCGCTCTATGGCGTCATCGGTACCCCGTACCAGTGGAATGGCGACGAAGTGCAGGCCCTGGCCGGTGACGACGCCCCTGTGCCGTACGGGGACAACACCTTGCGCTGGTTCCTTGCCTCGCAACTGGTCCGAATTGTACGGGGCTTCACGGTTGTTGACCTGGACGAACTCGGCGCCGCGGCATAGATCACCGTCCGGGCCCGGATGCCACAGAGCCCTTGCCCACCAGCCGTACCCGTGGCTGCGTACCGACCTTGGAGAAGTTCATGCTCACCGCCCCGACCTATCGCAGTGTTGAGGGTGCCTACTTGGCCCTGCTGCAATTCACCTCCACCAACTACGAGCAGCACATCGCTGCTCGCGGGAACGAGGCACGCGAGGTGATCGGCGTCGGCTTCTGCCTGACCGACCCCCGCCAGAGACTCCCCTACCTGGTCACGCGCAAGGCCAACCCGATCTTCCAGTTCGCCGAAGCGCTCTGGTACCTCGCCGGCCGCCGCGACCTGGAGATGATCGGCTACTACGCGCCGTCCATGCGCTCCAGCTCCCCCGACGGCGTCAACCTCGGGGGGTCCTCCTACGGCTACACCCTCTTCAACCCCGCCGAGGGCGACACGGTCTCGCCGTTCGACCGGGTCTTGGAGCTGCTGCGCACGGAGAGAGACAGCAAGCGCGGGTACCTCCCGGTCTTCTCCGCCGCTGAGCTGGCCGTCAGCGACAACCCCGACATGGCGTGCTTGGCCGGGCTGCACCTGTTCGCGCGTGAAGGACGCCTGCACATGGTGTGCTACATGCGGGCCAACGACCTGGACTGTGGCCTGCTCAGCGACGTGTTCAGCTTCACGATGATCCAGGAGTACGCGGCCGTGCAGCTCGGCCTGGAGCTGGGGACGTACACCCACTTCATCGGCTCGGCACACGTCAACGACCGGAACGCCGAGCGCGTCAAGAAGGTGCTGAACGAGGCGGACGTGCGACGCCACCCGCAGCACTTCCCGTTCCCGGCGATGTCCGAGGAGACCAACCCCGCCACCATCGCGCGAGTCCTCGAACACGAGGAGTTGCTGCGCACGAACAAGGTCCAGTACAGCGCGGACGACGTCGCGGGCCTCGACGTGGACGCGTACTGGGAGCAGGCTGTGCTGCTGTTTGAGGTGTACCGGCAGATCGAGCACGACAAGACCGACACGGTGAGCCGCGACGTGCTCGACGCGCTGCACCCGGGCCTGCGCTGGCTCCTCGGACACCGTTGGCCAGCCTGCGCGACCACGGAAGGGCGGGCAGTGAGCCGGAAGCCGCCGAGCGGCGCCGTGGTGGAGGGCATCGACTTCGACCGTTGGGCGGTCATCCTGTGCAAGCCAGACGCCGTGGCGCGCGGCCTGGTGGGCGCCGTACTCGAACGGATCGCCGCCGCCGGCGTCACCGTCACCAGCCGCCGAGACCTCACCGCGCAGGCGTGGCAGGCCCACGTCGCCTACCGGGATCTGCTCACGAACACCGGCGCGACCCCGCGCGTCCTCCCCGCCCGCATAGACGCCGCGTATGCGAACCGGCCTGTCGTCGTCGCGCTCGCGCACGGTGAACCGGGCGTGCATGCACACCTGCGGCAACTCATTGGGCACACCGATCCCCCCCGGGCTGTGCCCGGCACGATCCGCCGGGACCTGGGCAACGACAGCTTGGCCGCCGCGCTCGCGGAGAAGCGGCTCGTGAGGAACCTCGTGCACACCTCGGACGATGCCGACGCCGCCCGTCGCGACTTCGGCACTTGGCTTGGCACCGGCCGCCCGCTCGAAGTGCCCGACTTCGAGCGCTGCTCGGTCATCCTGTGCAAGCCGGACGCCGTGGAGCGCGGCCTGGTGGACGCCGTACTCGAACGGATCGCCGCCGCTGGAGCGACGGTCACCGATCGCCGCGACATCACAGTCGAGGCGTGGCAGGCCCATGTCCACTACTGGGACCTACTCGTGGACGCCGACTGGTTCCCGGACCGGGACATCCCCGCGTGCCTCGAAGCCGAGTACGGCCACCGGCCCGTGGCCGTCGCGCTCGCTCACGGCGAACCCGGGTTCCACGGTCGCCTGCGGCAGCTCCTCGGCCACTTCGACCCGACCCACGCCGCGCCCGGCACGATCCGCGCTGACCTCGGCGACGACAGCCTCGAAGTCGCGCTCGCGGAGAAGCGGCTGGTGAGGAACCTCGTGCACACCTCGGACGATGCCGACGCCGCCCGCCGGGACTTCGGCACCTGGTTCGGCGCCGGCCGCCGCGAACTCCTCGCTCCTCCCGTCCCGCTCCAGGCCACACCCGCCGATGCGTGAGCCCTTCCCCAGCCACCGGAGGTCCCTATGACCGCACCTGCCGAAGCCCCGCGCCGCGCTCTGCCGATCCTGTCCGCCGACAAGATCGGTGGCCTGAAGCCGGAACTCGCCGACGTGATCGAGTACCGCAAGTCGGGGCTGTCGCTGAACTGGATCGTCGGCTGCCCGCTGGAGTGCGGGTACTGCGTCCGGCACCTTTTCGACAACTTCGAGATAAAGATCCCCCGGCGCCTGATGAGCGACGAGGAGGCTGTCGCCCGCCTCGTCGGCCACCCGTACTTCCGGGCGCACAAGACGCCCATCCAGCTCCTGAACCGGGCCACCGACCCCATGCTGCCCATCGTCAAGCCGCACCTGTTCAACGTGCTGCGGCAGCTGGACGAGCAGGGTCTGACCAATCACGTCCTGATTATCACGCGCTGGCGGGTGGCCCCCGAGGACTGCGACGTCCTCAACAGCTTCACCAACCTGCGCCTGACCGTGCTGGTCACGCACTCCAACATCGCCGACCCCGCCATCGAGCCGGTGGATTCCCGCATCGCCGCGGAGAGCCTGCGCACCCTGTACGAGCACGCCGAGCGATACCGCACGGTCCTGTACTGGCGTCCGATCGTGCCCGGCCTGAACGACTGTGACGCCGACATCGAGCGGGCCCGGGAGCTGTCCCAGCACGCGCACGCCACCGTCTTCACCGGCCTGTTCTTCCGCGAGGAGATCGCCTCCTACTACGAGTCGCACGGCCTGCCGATGCCGTACGACGAGACGGCCCGGCGAAAGATCATGCCCGAAGTCGCCGAACAGCGGGTACTCGACGCCTTCCACCAAAACGGCTCCTGGGGCGCCCTGTTCCGCAAGACGAGCTGCGGGGTGGCGTTCGCGCACGGCGAGGCCGACTACAACGGCCACTTCGGCGTACGAGAGCTGTGCGAAATCTGCCCCAAGGACCAGATCGCACGGTGCCAGGCAGCGTGGGTCAAGCCGGATCCGGCAGCGGTCACGCAGGAGGCCCGTGCCCTCGGCGCGACGGGTGAGGTAGAGGTCAACGACCGTGCCATTGTCGTGGAGGGACTGGACGAGCCGCCGCGCTACTTCCTCCAGCACGGCTTCGGCTACCAGTGCCACGACCGCGCCAAGCCTCACCACCACCGCCGGCACGGCCGAGCCCCCATCGGCTGGAAGGCGGGGAACGGAACCGAAACCGCATGAACTTCTCCTCCTGGCCCCCGCTGCTCGTTGTCGACGTCGAGGGCAACGGCACCAACCCGCCCGACCTGGTCGAGGTCGCCGCCCTTCCCGTACGCGACGGGCAGCCGGACACGAGCACGGCGGGGGCGTGGCTGACCAAGCCGCTGCGCCCCGTGACGCCCTTCGCCGCTCGCGTCCACGGCCTGACCAACCAGCGGTTGGAAAGCGCTCCGGGCTGGGAGGAGATCGCCGACCAGGTCCACACATTCCTGGGCCTCTCCTGGATCTGCGCGCACAACGTACATGTGGACTACCGGGTCTTGTCGGCGCACCTTCCGCAGTGGCAGCCGGCCGGAGTGCTCGACACACTCCGGCTGGCCAAAGCCACCTATCCCGACCTGCAGAAGTACTCCCTCGACGCCCTGATCGAGCACGGCCGGCCGGACCTGAGCGCGGCCCCCGCGCAGCGACACCGCGCCACGTTCGACGCCTACGCCACGGCGCAGCTCCTCATCGCCATGGCCGCCCACTACGACACCTGGGACCAGCTCGTCGCCGCGGCCGTACCGCCCGGCCTGCCCGGAGCCCCCGAACCAGAAAAGGACCCCATGCTGTGGTGACCACGACCCCGCCCATCTGCATCGGCGTGATGGGCGCCCACTCCACCGGCAAGACCATGCTGCTCAAGCGCATCGAGATGGAGCTGCGCGGCCACGGAATCCCCGTGGCCCGCACGGGCAAGCTCGGCAGGCGCGCCGCGCTCGTCCCCCTGCCGAAGATGCAGAAGCACACCGCCGCCTCTACCGAGTGGGTCATCGCGCAGGGCATCGCCGACGAGATCGCCGCCGCCGCCCGGCCGGACCCCGAGCCCATTCAGGTCGTCCTCGCCGACCGCGCCGCCTGGGATGCCCTCGCCTACTTCCACGCGGCCCAGGAGTGGCGCCAGGAGCAGCCGAACCGCCCGGAGCGGGAGCGGCTGCGTCTCCTGGCTTCCACTCGGGGCCCGAAGTACGACTTGCTTCTGGCGACGGTCCTGGACCCGGCCTTGCCGGTCGAGCGCAAGCACGACTACGACGCCCGTTACCGCACGCTGGTCGATCGGTACACGCACACGCTCCTCGCCGAGGACGAGATTCCGCACCAGCGTGTGACCAGCGACCCGGACAGCCAGGCCCGTGCCGTCGAGCGCGCACTTCAGCTCTGCCTCAAGGAGGCCGCGGTATGAGCAGCACGCCGCCGGCAGGCACTATGACCATCGCCGGCAAGACGGTCTCCCGCCTCGGGTTCGGCACCATGCGCCTGACCGGCCCCGGCACCTGGGGCGACCTCGACGACCGCGACCAGGCCCTCAGCGTGCTCCGCCAGGCAGTCCACACGTACGGCATCACACACATCGACACCGCGGACGCCTACGGCCCCCACACCGTCGAGCACCTGATCAAGGACGCCCTCCACCCGTACCCCGAGGACGTGCTGATCGCCACGAAGGTCGGCATGGTGCGGCCCGCCCCCAACATGTGGGCCCCTCACGGCCACCCCATGTACCTCCGGTCCTGCGTCGAGTCGAGCCTTCGCCGCCTGGGCGTCGAACGGCTGGAGCTGTGCTACCTGCACCGCATCGACATGGAGGTGCCCGTGGCAGACCAGATCGGCACGCTCCAGGCCCTCCAGGACGAAGGCAAGATCGGGCACATCGGCCTGTCGAAGATCGCCCCCGAGGACTTCCACCGGGTGGCGAAGGAGGTCACCGTCGCGGCCGTGCAGAACGTCCTCAACATCCACGACCGCTACGACCCCATGCTGGAACTCTGCCGGGACCAGGACATCCCGTTCGTGCCCTACCGTCCGCTCGACGCGGGCAGCGCCGCACTGGACGGGAACGTCTCCGCCCCCCTGTCGTGGCTGCTCCAACTCGGCCCCCACGTCGCGCCCATCCCCGGCACCAGCAACCCCCAGCACCTCGCGGACATCGCGAACGCCGTCGCGGACGGCGGGTGGTTGTGATGCCGACCGCCGCGCCCGCCGCCCCTCTCCTCCGCGCACGGGCCCCGTACGAGAACTGGCGACCCCCGATCATCGGCGTGACCGTACTCGTTCCCGTCGGTGCCGACGAACTCCTCACCGCGGATGCGACCAGCTGCGACCTGATTCGCCAGCTGTTCGAGGCGATCGGCATGGAGGCCTGGAACACTCAGGCGTCAAAGGACGAGGGCGATGATGCGGTGGCTGTCAGCAAGGACCCCGTTTTCAACGGTGAGTGCATTATCCAGGCGAAGCGCTACAGCAAACTCGTGGGCGTTGAGTCCGTACAGGCGCTTGCCGGAGTGGTTGAGCACAAGCGTGCTGCCAAGGGGATCCTGATCACCACGTCGTGGTTCGGCAGGGCCAGCCACGACTTTGCCCGCCAGCATGGTCGGCTCCAGCTCATCGAAGGGCCGGAACTTAAGTACCTGATCAAGGAACACCTTGGCAAGGATGTGATTCCTGGCCCTGTTCCCCCGAAGAGGCGCCCCTCGCGCTGAGCCTGGAGGGCTGCCTTCTGAGGCCCCTCTTTGGGCCGTCCCTGGGCCGTCCGAGGCCGCTAACCAGTGGCCAAGGACGACCAACGACGACTACCAGGCGCTCTGGGGCACCACTCCTGAGCAGCAAAAACCCAGCTCACCAAGATCCCTGACAAGACCCAGGGCAAGAAGCGCCCTCAGCATGGACATCGCAGGATGCGGCAGGGCGGACTGCGAACGATCTTGTGTTGATCGTTTCCGCTTGGGGCCTCAGCGCGATGCTGTAGCAGGAGGGGATGCGGAGACTTACGGATACGCCGCCGCCTTGATCGTCTATGGCGGGCTGGCCGGAGCGGTGACCGCAGCCCTACTCACCAGCGTCGCTGACGCAAGAAAGCCATCGCCGCCTTGCAGCAGGATGAGCTCACGGCTGCACCAGATGCGCACCAGAACGAGCGGTAAGCCACGTCAATGCCGAGCAAGTAGACCCTCAGTCCGTTGCACGGGAAGTCGGCGTTTGACCAGGTCAGGCCACAGATCGGGCCATACGGCCCGTGATTCCCAAGCTCAGAGCGCGAGTTCGATTCTCGTCACCCGCTCACATGACGAAGGCCTTGGTCAGACACCGGGCCTTTTTGTTGTTGGCCGGCCGGCGGTCACGAGGCAACGATTGGCGGACAAAACCGTGTCCGGCTGCCAGCGGTGTTAGAGGCCCCCGGGGTGCTGCGAGAGCCAATCCGGGTGGCGCGCGCGGAGTGCGTCCCGTTCGGCGGGCGTCGCGGTGACGACGTCGACCCCGCCGTCGTATGGGTGGACAAGCCATCCGAGCCCCCTCGGCGCGAGGATGACCCCCGCCGTCTCGAAGTCCGCGACCTTGCGCAACAAGGGGTCGAGAGTCGCGGGCAGGTTCGTGAGCGTTCCCAGATAGAGGTGCGTATACGTACGGAACTCTGGCACCTCTGTCTCGTCCTCCAGGACGGTCCGCCAGTGGTCACCTGGGGCGACCCGCTCCAAGTCCGGTTCCCGTCCGCGCGGAGATGGATCCTCGCTCCATTCGCAGGTGATCGCCATGAGGTCTTGCGGCGCGCCGAGGTCGGCGAGGAGCGTGTGCTGCCGTCCGAGCAGGGTCGCGTATTCCTCCTCGGTGGCGGCGTATCTCTTGGACTCCGGCAGGCTGTGGAAACGCACCCATCGGTCCGGGTGAGCGGTGCGTAGCAGGTGTCCCAGTGGAAGCGTGCCACCCCAGGATTCCCACGCTCTGTCGAAGTCCGGCAGGCCGTTGTCAGCCGGGGACGTCATGGACAGCTCGTCAGGAACGCGTGGATGTCGGCGGCCAGATTCCGCATGTCCTCGCCGGCCGCGTGCACTGTGGTGGCCTCGAAGTGCCATTGGCCGGACGGTGGCCGGTCGTGAAGACCCCACGTGAGGTGGACGTAGCCCTCGGGGCCGTGCTCGGCCGAGAGAGTCAGGTCACGTTCAAGGGAGTGCCACGTACGAGCCCCATCCCATCCCCGGAAGTCCTCCGCCAACTCCGCGAGGAACGATTCGAGGCCATCGCCTCTCCAAGTCCGTGCCGAGACCTCGACGCTCGCCCACTCACCCCGCGCCCTCACGATGAAGTCGAGCACCGGGTTTTCCCCGTCTTCAGAGTCTTCCGAGAACGGCCGTGTGGGCTCAGAAAAGTGAAGCTGGACAGCGCGTGGGCCGGAGCCGCCTACGCGCACGTGGGGATCACTGGGTCCTCCCTCGTCGATCACCTGCGAAGGGTAGGACGGCGGTGCACCCCATGGCCACGGCTTTCCTCTGCGCCGGGTGGATAGGACTACTGCGTAGGTGATCGACGTTACCGGGCTGGAGCTCGCTGCGTGATCCATTTGGCACCGCTCGCGCGTGCAACGGCCCACCCGAGAACGCCGTTGCCGCGGCATGCACAAGGTGACGCAGGAGGGCTGGCCACTCCAGTCGAACCTGGAACGACAGCCGTGCCCTATCCGTGCCCTTGCGTAGGACGGTTCGAATCCGACAGGGGGCTCTGTGAAGCCCAGCTCAGACACTCTTCTGAGCTGGGCTTTCTGGTTCAGAAGCCGTATCTCAACCGATCATGGAACGTGCTGCTCGAACAGGTTTCCCGCCGGGGTGATCTTCCTGTTGTACGCGCATGAAGACAGGGCCTCTCGGTAGCTCGGGGATGCGAATCTGACCGAGCAGTGC
>NZ_JBIUBL010000031.1:0-112498 GCF_044548015.1 Streptomyces sp. NPDC052236
CCCGCCTTTTGTGTGTTTTCATTTACACTTGGTTTTTCCACCGGTACTTCTGGGGGGGGGGGGGCGCCCGGGGGGGGGGGGGGGGGGGGCCCCCCCACCCCCCCCCCCCCGCCCGCGCGTTGCGGGACTTGGCCCGCCGGGAACATCCCGGTGGACCTTTCCCCACCCACCGACGAACTTTGTCCGTTCCCTCGCACACCTGAGCTACCGATCAGTAGTCTGATCGGCCGTGACCAGTCGACTCTTCTCAACTCCCAGCCGCCGCACGGTCGTCAAGGCCGCCGCCGCCACCGCCGCCGTCGCCGCTCCCGTCCTCACGGGTGCCGCAGCCGCCTCCGCCGCGCAAGAGGCTCCCGCTTTCCTCCATGGCATAGCCTCCGGCGATCCCCTGCCCGACGGTGTGCTGCTGTGGACGCGGCTCACGCCCACCCCCGACGCCCTGCCGGGCTCCGGCAACGGCCCCGACACCGCAGTGAGCTGGGAGGTCGCCGAGGACAAGGACTTCGCGCAGGTCGTCGCCCGCGGGGTCACCACGTCGACGGCCGCCTCCGACCACACCGTCAAGGTGGACGTAAGGGGCTTGCGCCAGGCGAGCGTCTATTACTTCCGGTTCACCGCCGGTACCGCCCTCTCCTCCGTCGGGCGCACCCGCACCACCCCGGCCGCCGACGCCACCACCCCCGGTGTGCGCTTCGGCGTGGCCTCCTGCGCCAACTGGGAGGCCGGCTACTTCTCCGCGTACCGCCATCTCGCCGCCCGCGCCGACCTCGACGCGATCCTCCATCTCGGCGACTACATCTACGAGTACGGGACCGGCGGCTACCCCGAGCCCAAGTACGTCGTACGGCAGCACCGGCCCAGCCACGAGATCCTGAGCCTCGCCGACTACCGCACCCGGCACGCCACGTACAAGACCGACTCCGACCTCCAGGCGATGCACGCCGCGCACCCGGTGATCGCGATCTGGGACGACCACGAGTTCGCGAACGACACCTGGTCGGACGGGGCGGAGAACCACACGCCGGGCACCGAGGGCGCGTGGGCGGCGCGCGCAGCCGCCGCGCGGCAGGCGTACTTCGAGTGGATGCCCGTGCGCGCCTCCACCGAGGGCACCGTCTACCGCCGCCTGCGCTTCGGCACGCTCGCCGATCTGCACCTGCTGGACCTGCGGTCCTTCCGCTCGCAGCAGTCGACCGTCGGCAACGGCGGCGTGGACGACCCGGAACGTACGATCACCGGCCGCGCCCAGCTGGACTGGCTGAAAGCGGGCCTCGCCGGGTCCGACGCGGCGTGGAAGCTCGTCGGCACCTCCGTGATGATCTCGCCGGTCGCCTTCGGCTCCGTACCGGCACATCTGCTGGAGCCGATCGCCGGGCTGCTGGGGCTGCCCAAGGAAGGCCTCGCGATCAATGTCGACCAGTGGGACGGCTACACGGACGACCGCAAGGAACTGCTCACGCACCTGACGCAGCGTGGCATCAAGAACACCGTCTTCCTGACCGGTGACATCCATATGGCGTGGGCGAACGACGTCCCGGTCAAGGCGGCGACGTATCCGCTCACCCCGTCCGCCGCGACCGAGTTCGTCGTGACGTCGGTGACCTCCGACAACCTGGACGACATCCTCCACGTCGCGCCCGGTACGGTCTCGCTGATAGCCTCCGCGGCCCTCAGGGCGGCCAACCGCCATGTGAAATGGCTGGACATGGACGCGCACGGTTATGGCGTACTCGACGTCACCGCCGAGCGCTCACAGATGGACTACTACGCCCTGTCCGACAGGACAAAGCAGGACGCAACTGTCAAATGGTCCCGCTCCTACCGCACACTGTCCGGTACGCAGCGTGTCGAGCGGGTCGCTCAACCCGTACGCTGAACCGTATGAATGGGGGCACAAGCGGCACCGGCGGTACCGAAGGCAGGCTTGTCGGCGGACGCTTCGAGTTACGTGAGCGGCTCGGCAGCGGCGGCATGGGCTTGGTGTGGCGCGCCTGGGACACCGCCCTGCGCCGCGAAGTGGCCCTCAAGGAGGTCCGGCCGCCCGACCCGGCGGTCACAGCCGAGCATCCGGATGCCTCGCGCATACTGCGGGAACGCGTGGTGCGCGAGGCCAGGGCGCTGGCCAGGATCAGCCACCCCCATGTGGTGACGATCCATCACATCGTCGACGACGACCCTCATCCGTGGCTCGTCATGGAGCTGCTGCCGGGCAGCACCCTCCAGGACCGGCTGGCCGAGGGCCCGCTCGGCCCGCAGGAGGCGGCCAGAATCGGCCGTGAGGTGCTGTCCGGGCTGAGCGCCGCGCATGCGGCGGGCATTCGGCACCGTGACGTCAAGCCGTCCAATGTGCTGCTGCGCGCCGATGGGAGCGCGGTGCTCACGGACTTCGGCATCGCCGCCCTGCGGGGCTCGACGTCGCTGACCGTGACCGGCGAACTGGTCGGCTCGCCCGAGTACATCGCCCCCGAGCGGGTCCGCGGGCGCGACGACGACCCCGCCTCCGACCTCTGGTCGCTGGGGCTCGTGCTGTACGTGTGCGTGGAGGGCGTCAACCCGCTGCGCCGCGACACGACGATGGCCACGCTGGCGGCCGTGCTGGACGACCCGGTACCGCCGCCGGTCCGCTCCGGTCCGCTCGCGCCCGTACTGAACGCTGTGCTGGTACGGGACCCGGCGGCGCGGCCCGACGCGGTCCAGCTGGACGCGATGCTGGCGCAGGCCCAGTCGGGGACGGCGCCGGACTGGGCGCAGTCGACGGTCACGTCGCCGCCGGTGCCACCCATGTTGCCGCTGCCGCAGGCGTCGTATCAGCTTCCCTACGAGCCCGCGCCGCGGACTCGGAAGAGCCGGATGGCGGTGATCGCGGCAGCGATCGTGGGAGCCCTCGCCCTCGTCGCGGGCACTGCCCTGGTCTTCGCCCTGCGCGAGACGGACAGCCGCGAGGGCGACGGCTCCGACGGCGGCAATGGCAGCACGACCAGCATCAGCGTCCCGAGCCCCACGCCAACGCCAACGCCTACGCCAAGCCCCACACCGACACCGACGCTGAGCCCCTCTCCAACCCCGCCCCCAACTCCGACTCCGACCCCCACGCCCACGCCCACCCAGATTCCGGGCACGGGAATCTGGGTCGCCCAACTCGCCTCCGTCGCCAAGTCGAGCGGCATCGCGGCCCGCGACCGCCAGGAGGATGCCCTGCGCCACGAGGGCCTCGCCGAGATCCAGTACCTCGACAGCAGCGCGTACGCCTCACTGCGCCCCGGCTACTGGGTGTTCTACGTCCCCGGCTTCGCCGACGGCGCCCACGCGGTCACCTGGTGCCAGTCCAACGGCCTCAGCACGACGAACGAATGCTTCGGCCGCTATGTGAGCACCAACGCGTCCGACAGCGCGTACCTCTGCACCCCCGCGCCGAACGGCGGCACATCCGGCCGCTGCACCCGCCCTTAGACCTCAGCCCTCGCGCCCGTTAGCGTCGGGGGCATGGACAACGCACTGCGCCCGTTGGCCGTGATCGGTGGCTCGATCGCGCTCACGCTCCTGCTCGGCTGGGCCCTCGATCTGCTGCTGCGCCGCGTGGACAGCCGCCACCCCGAAACTCCGCTGTGGGGGCTGCTGCGCCGCTGCCGCCCGCCCTTCCAAGTGGTCTCCCTCGCCGCCATGCTGAGAGGGACCTACCGCGAAACGCAGTGGCAGCTGATCGAGAACCGCGAGGTCCTCATCGGTCAGGTGCTGTCGCTCGTGCTGATCAGCGCCGGTGCCTGGCTGGTGGTACGGACCATCTCCGTCGTGGTCGAGTCGACGTACGCCCGTTATGCGTCCTCGACCCGCGATCCCGCCCGCGTACGGCGCGTGCGTACACAAGTCACGCTGATCATGCGGATCGTCACCGCGGTCGTCGCGGTCGTCGCGGTCTCGGCCATGCTGCTGACCTTCCCCGCCCTGGAGAAGGTCGGCACCTCGATGCTGGCGTCCGCGGGCATCATCGGCGTCGTCGCCGGTGTCGCCGCGCAGTCCACGCTCGGCAATCTCTTCGCGGGCTTCCAGATCGCCTTCGGCGACATGGTGCGCATCGGCGACACGGTGGTGGTGGACGGCGAGTGGGGGACGGTCGAGGAGGTCACGCTGACCTTCCTGGCCGTACGAACCTGGGACGAGCGGCGGATCACGATGCCCGTGTCGTACTTCACCAGCAAGCCCTTCGAGAACTGGTCGCGCGGCGGAGCCCAGATGACCGGGACGGTCTACTTCCAGCTGGACCACTCGGCGCCGGTGGGGCTGATGCGCGAGAAGCTTCGGGACATCCTGGGCGAGTGCCCGGCGTGGGACGGGCGGGACTGGAGCCTGGCGGTCACCGACACCACCCCGAGCACCATGGAGGTGCGGGCCGTGGTCACCGCGAAGGACGCGGACGACATATGGACGGCGCGGTGTGCCGTACGGGAGCAGATGATCGGCTGGCTGTACGAGAAGCATCCGTACGCGCTGCCGCGGATCGCGACGTCACCCGCGACACTGCCGCCGGACGGCCAGTGGGCGGTACGGGGCGAGACGGCGACGGCGCACGCAGCTCCGCCCGACGCGCACAACGACGACGAGACCCCGCCCCGCACCGGCCGCGGCTGACGCTGCGCCACGTACACGCACACGTACACGCACACGTACACGCACGTACGCCGGCTCAGTGCAGGCTGCGTACGTCCAGGTGCCGCAGTACCCGGTCCACCACCTCCGGGTCCGTGCCCGGTTCACTGCGTGCCGCCAGCACCTCGTGCCGCGCCGCCGACAGCATCTCGCGCTGGATCCGCTGCATGGTCCGCAGCCGGTCCACCCGCTTGGTGAACCATTCGCGCCGGTCCTCGTCCAGGATGTCCGGGCTGATCCGCACCCCCATGTCGTACGCCCTGCGCAGCAGCCGCTCGCTGAGATCCTCCGGCAGCTCCTCCGTCTCCTCGATTTCCCTGAGCCGGTGCTTGGCCGCCTTCGCGGCGCGGCTCGCGAGCCGCCGCTCCAACTCGCGTTCGGCGTCGGTGTCCGCGCGGACGCCCAGCCGCCGTACCAGGAAGGGGAGGGTCAGCCCCTGGAGCAGCAGGGTCGCGGTGATGACAGCGAAGGCGAAGAAGATGATCTCGTCCCGGCCCGGGAAGGCCGCGCCGCTGTCCGTCTTCAGGGGAATGGCCAGCGCCAGCGCGACCGTGGCCACGCCCCGCATCCCCGACCACCACATGACGACGGTCTCCCGCCAGCTCATGGGGATTTCCTCGTCGTAGTCGCGCAGGGAGTGCAGCTTCTTGGCGAGCCACGTCGCGGGCAGCAGCCACAGCAGTCGTACGCCCACGACGACCCCGATGATCGCGGCGCTCCATCCCAGCAGTTGGCCCGCACGCTCCTCGAGCGTGCCGAAGACGTGATGCATTTCCAGGCCGATGAGTCCGAAGGCGACGCCGGTCACCAGCATGTCGACGACCTGCCAGAACGTGTTCCCGGCCAGCCGCCCCATCACGTCGTCGGCATCGGCGGTGTGCTCGGCGAGGAAGAGCGCGGTGATGAGGACGGCGAGGACTCCTGAGCCCTTCAGCTGATCCGCGAGCACATAGCTCGCGAACGGCACCATCAGGGAGAGGCCGATCTGCAGGGTCGCGTCGCCGAGCAGGCCCATCAGCCTGTTGGAGAGCCAGCCGAGTCCGAGGCCCACCACTACCGCCACCACGCCCGAGAGCAGCAGTTCCCCCGCGGCGACCGGCCAGGAGAACGTCCCGCTCACCGCCGCGGCGATCGCCACGTGGTACACCACGATCGCCGTGACGTCGTTGAACAGCCCCTCGCCCTCCAGGATGGAGACGAGTCTGCGCGGCAGCCCGAGCGACCCGGCGACGGCGGTCGCCGCGAGCGGATCGGGCGGCGCGACCAGCGCGCCGAAGGCGACCGCCGCGGCGATCGGCAGCCCCGGCAGGATCGTGTGGGCGACGGCCGCGACCGCCGCGGTCGTCACAAACACCAGCGCGACCGCGAGCAGCAGAATCGGCCGTACGTTGGCCGCGAACTGACGCCAGGAGGTGCGCTGCACGGCGGCGTACAGCAGCGGCGGCAGCACCAGCGGAAGAATGAACTCCGGCGGCACCTCAACGTTCGGCACGAACGGCAGAAAGGCCAGCACGCCGCCGGCGACGGTCATCAGCACGGGCGAGGGCACACCGAGCCGGTCCCCGAGCGGCACCATCACCACGGCCCCGAACAAAAGCGCGAACAGCAGCGCCAATTGGTCCACGGTGTGCCCTCCGGCGGCGGGGAGACAGCAGCGTTCAGGCTCTCAAGCCTGCCACGCACGCCACCCGAACCACCTCAACACCCCCGGCCGCACACAAAGCACCGCGTACAGCGTCCGCCTGGAACGCTCAGGCGCTCTCGGCCTCGATCGTGTCCAGCGCATGCTGCAGATCGGCCGGGTACGTGCTCTTGAACTCCACCCACTGCCCGTCCGAGGGGTGCTCGAAGGCCAGCCCCACCGCGTGCAGCCACTGCCTGGTCAGCCCCAGGCGCTTCCCTATCGTCGGGTCGGCGCCGTACGTCAGATCGCCCACACACGGGTGGCGGTGCGCGGCCATGTGCACCCGGATCTGGTGCGTACGCCCCGTCTCCAGCTTGATGTCCAGCAGCGAAGCCGCCCGGAACGCCTCGATCAGGTCGTAGTGCGTGACCGACGGCTTGCCCTCGGCCGTGACAGCCCACTTGTAGTCGTGGATGGGGTGGCGGCCGATCGGCGCGTCGATCGTCCCGCTCAGCGGGTCCGGGTGGCCCTGCACCAGCGCGTGGTAGCGCTTGTCCACGACGCGGTCCCGGAACTGCGCCTTCAGCAGGGTGTACGCCCGCTCCGACTTGGCGACGACCATCAGCCCGGACGTGCCGACGTCCAGCCGGTGCACGATGCCCTGCCGCTCCGCCGCGCCCGAGGTCGAGATCCGGTACCCGGCCGCAGCGAGACCGCCGATCACCGTCGTACCGGTCCAGCCGGGGCTGGGGTGCGCGGCCACGCCCACCGGCTTGTCGATAACGAGGATGTCGTCGTCGTCGTGCACGATCTCCATGCCCTCGACCGGCTCGGCCACGATCTGCACGGGAGCGGGCGCCGGTGGCATCTCCACCTCAAGCCAGGCGCCGCCGTGCACGCGTTCGGATTTTCCTACCACCGACCCGTCGACCTGCACCTTTCCCGAGGCAGCGAGCTCGGCCGCCTTGGTACGGGAAAACCCGAACATACGAGAGATGGCGGCGTCGACGCGCTCGCCCTCAAGGCCATCGGGTACGGGCAGGGTGCGGACTTCGGAAACGGTACTCACCCGTCGAGTATGCCTTGTCAGTCCTTGTGAACGGTCCCGTCGGGGTCCAGGCCCTTGAACGACAGGATCACAATCAGGATCCCGCCGCAGACGATCGCCGAGTCGGCGAGGTTGAAGACGGCGAAGTGCGCGGGCGCGATGAAGTCGACGACCGCGCCCTTGAAGACGCCGGGCGCGCGGAAGATCCTGTCGGTGAGGTTGCCGAGCGCGCCGCCCAGCAGCAGGCCGAGGGCGACCGCCCAGGGCAGGCTGTAGAGCTTCCGCGCCAGCCGGACGATCACCACGATCACCGCCGCCGCGATACAGGTGAAGATCACGGTGAAGGCCTCGCCGATGCCGAACGCGGCCCCCGCGTTCCGTACCGCCTCGAACCTCAGCAGGTCGCCGATGATCTCGATCGGCTCATGGTGCTCCAGCTTGGCCACCACGAGCATCTTGCTGCCGAGGTCGAGCAGATAGGCGACGATCGCGACCGCGAGCAGCACGGCGACGCGGCGCCTGCCCTTGGACGGCCCGGCGGGCGCCGCGGCCTCCTCGGCCCCGGCAGCCCCGTCAGCCCTCTCGGCCCTCTCGGCCCTCTCGGCCCCGAAAGCCTCGTTGGGGCCCTCTGAATCCGACGTACCGGACGTACCGATGGTGCGCTCCGCCTCTGCCACGTGTGTCCCTCAACCTAGGTACCTGACTGAGCACGAGGGTACGGCACACACGTACGGATCCTCAGCCCCGCCGCTCCTGCTTCTGCTTGTCCTCCACGCACAGTGTGGCCCGTGGAAATGCCTGCATACGGGCTTTTCCGATCGGCTGGCCGCAGATCTCGCAGAGACCGTACGTCCCCGCGTCGAGCCGCAGCAGGGCCCGCTCGGTCTGCTCCAGCATCTCCCGGGCGTTGGCGGCGAGCGCCATTTCGTGCTCGCGCGTGATGTTCTTGGTCCCGGTATCGGCGTCGTCATCGCCCGCGCCGTCACCGGAGTCCCGCATCAGCCCGGCGAGCGCCACCTCCGATGCGGTGAGCTCGCTGTTCAGCCGGGTCACCTCGCCCTCCAGCTCGGCCCGGGCCTCGGCGACCTCCTCCGGGGTCCATGGGTCCTCGCCCGGCCTTACGGCGAGCTCCTCCGGCGGCGTCGCGGCGGCTGTACGGGCCGTGGGCACCGCAGTCGCGCTCGCGCTCGTGCTCTTGCCGGCAGCCGACGCCCTACCCGTGGTCTTCTTCGCTCCCACCGTTCTGGCTCCTGTCTGCTTGGCGGCCTCGGCCGCCTCCTTGGCCGCTGGCGCGGCCTTCTTCGCGGCCCTCTCGGCCACGGCCTTCTTCGCAGGTGCCTTTCTCACCGGCGTCTTCTTCGCCGCCGGTGGGGCCGTCTCCTCCACGACCGTCGCCTTCTTCTTCGGTGTCGTCTTCTTCGGAGTCGTCTTCTTGGGGGGCGCTGTCTTCTTGGCAGCGGCCTTTGTCGCGCTCGTCTTCTTCGGATGCTCCGGACCGGAGGTAGCCTTCTTGGTGACCTTCTTCGCGGTCTTCCGGGTGGCCGTCTTGGTGGTCTTCTTGCTGCCGGCCTGTACGGCCGTCTTCTTCACCAGCGCCTTCTTCGCGGGCTCCTTACCCGCCGCCCCTTTCTTCCTCACCGGCTTCTCCGCCGCCACGGCCTCCTTCGCGACGGTCCTCTTCTTCCCGCTCCTGCCCCCGGCCACCGCCTCAGCAGCGGTGGATCTCGCGGACGCCGTCTTCTCGGCGGTCTTCTTCGCCACCATGGCCGCGGCCCCTTCACATATTGTGATCTTGCGCGCGAATCGTGCTGGGACGATAAATCGACCTCAGCTCCGCGGCAAACGGGGCACGCCGCCACTCAGGCGCGCCCCAGCCTCCGACGAGACGAACCTGCATCCGTTGTGCCCAGCTCCCCGCCGCGTAATCCGCCACCGGTCCGCCACTCGTCGGTCACTCGTCGCCCGTCGGCCGACGGGCCATTCGGGTCAGCCCCGTGGCTGCCCGCCGTCCTGTGGAATTCGGTCGGCCCGTCCCCGTACGGGCCCGTACACTGGCCGCAGCGAAAGGCTTGGATGGGGACGAGTAGCGTCGTACGCAGCCGTGAGCGACCCGGGGACGGTGTGAGCCCGGGGGCGAGCGCGAAGTGAAGGATCACCCCGGAGCTGCCGGAAGAACGCCACGAGGCCATGCGCCCCGAGGTCAGTAGAACCGGTATCGCGACCCAATGAGGGGGCTCGGGGCTGTCCGCCCGGAGCCAAGGAGGGTGGTACCGCGGGAGCACGCGCTCTCGTCCCTCCGACGGAACAGGATTGTCCCGTTGGAGGAGCTCGTCCGATGACACCACCGCAGTACCACCAGGTGCCCGCACAGGTCGACCTGCCCGCGCTCGAACGCGCCGTGCTCGACTTCTGGCACGAGAGCAAGATCTTCGCCAAGAGCCTGGAGCAGTCCGAGGGCCGCCCCGAATGGGTGTTCTACGAGGGCCCGCCGACCGCCAACGGCATGCCCGGCGCACACCACATCGAGGCCCGCGTCTTCAAGGACGTCTTCCCGCGCTTCCGCACCATGCGCGGCTACCACGTGGCCCGTAAGGCGGGCTGGGACTGCCACGGCCTGCCGGTCGAGCTCGCCGTCGAGAAGGAGCTCGGCTTCTCCGGCAAGCAGGACATCGAGGCGTACGGCATCGCCGAGTTCAACGACAAGTGCCGCGAGTCGGTGACCCGGCACACCGACGCGTTCGCCGAGCTGACGACCCGCATGGGGTACTGGACCGACCTCGACGCCGCGTACCGGACCATGGACCCGTCGTACATCGAGTCGGTCTGGTGGTCGCTGAAGGAGATCCACAGCAAGGGCCTGCTGGTCCAGGACCACCGCGTCGCCCCCTGGTGCCCCCGCTGCGGCACCGGCCTCTCCGACCATGAGCTGGCGCAGGGCTACGAGACGGTCGTGGACCCGTCCGTCTTCGTCCGCTTCCCGCTGACGAGTGGCCCGCTGGCGGGCGAAGCGGCCCTCCTTGTGTGGACCACCACCCCCTGGACGCTGGTCTCCAACACCGCCGTCGCCGCGCACCCCGACGTGACGTACGTCGTCGCGACGAACGGCGAGGAGAAGCTCGTCGTGGCGCAGCCGCTCCTCGAAAAGGCCCTGGGCGAAGGGTGGGAGACCACCGGCCAGTCCTTCACGGGCGCGGAGATGGAGCGCTGGACGTACGACCGTCCCTTCGCCCTGATCCCCTTCCCGAGCGAGGCGCATTACGTCGTCAACGCCGACTATGTGACGACCGAGGACGGTACGGGCCTGGTCCACCAGTCCCCCGCGTTCGGCGAGGACGACCTCAAGGTCTGCCGTGCGTACGGCCTGCCGGTGGTCAACCCGGTCCTGCCCGACGGCACCTTCGAGGAGGACGTGCCGCTGGTCGGCGGCGTCTTCTTCAAGAAGGCCGACGACGCCCTGACCAAGGACCTCCAGAGCCGCGGGCTGCTCTTCCGCCACACCCCGTACGAGCACAGCTACCCGCACTGCTGGCGCTGCCACACCGCGCTCCTCTACTACGCGCAGCCGTCCTGGTACATCCGCACCACCGCCGTCAAGGACCGGCTGCTTCAGGAGAACGAGAACACCAACTGGTTCCCGGACTCGGTCAAGCACGGCCGGTACGGCGACTGGCTGAACAACAACGTCGACTGGGCGCTGTCGCGGAACCGCTACTGGGGCACGCCGCTGCCGATCTGGCGCTGCGAGGAGGACCACCTCACGGTGGTCGGCTCGCGCGCCGAGCTGACCGAGCTGACCGGCACGGACCAGTCGGCCCTGGACCCGCACCGCCCGTACATCGACGCGATCACCTTCCCCTGCCCCGAGTGCGATCTGACCACGACCCGGGTCCCCGAGGTCATCGACGCCTGGTACGACTCGGGTGCGATGCCGTTCGCGCAGTGGGGCTATCCGTACAAGAACAAGGAGATCTTCGAGAAGCGCTACCCGGCGCAGTTCATCTCGGAGGCCATCGACCAGACGCGCGGGTGGTTCTACACGCTGATGGCGGTCGGCACGCTGGTCTTCGACAAGTCCAGTTACGAGAACGTCGTCTGCCTGGGCCACATCCTCGCCGAGGACGGCCGGAAGATGTCCAAGCACCTGGGCAACATCCTGCAGCCGATCCCGTTGATGGACCAGCACGGCGCGGACGCGGTCCGCTGGTTCATGGCGGCCGGCGGCTCCCCGTGGGCGGCCCGCCGGGTGGGCCACGGCACGATCCAGGAGGTCGTGCGCAAGACGCTCCTGACGTACTGGAACACCGTCGCCTTCCAGGCGCTGTACGCCCGTACGTCCAACTGGGCGCCGTCCGCGGCCGATCCGGCGCCCGCCGACCGGCCGGTCCTGGACCGCTGGGTGCTGAGCGAGCTGCACGCGCTGACCGATCAGGTCACCTCGGCGCTGGAGTCGTACGACACCCAGCGCGCCGGAAAGCTGCTTTCGGGCTTCGTCGACGATCTGTCGAACTGGTACGTACGCCGCTCGCGCCGCCGCTTCTGGCAGGGCGACAAGGCGGCGCTGCGCACGCTGCACGACGCCCTTGAGACGGTGACCCGGCTGATGGCGCCGCTCACCCCCTTCATCACGGAGCGGGTCTGGCAGGACCTGGTCGTCCCGGTGACACCGGAGGCGCCGGAGTCGGTGCACCTGTCGGCCTGGCCGGACGCGGACCTCTCCGCCATTGATCCCACCCTGTCCTCCCAGATGGCGCTGGTGCGCCGGCTGGTGGAGCTGGGACGGGCGACGCGTGCGGAGTCTGGGGTGAAGACCCGCCAGCCGCTGTCCCGCGCGCTGGTCGGGGCCGCGGGATTCGAGGCGCTGGGCGAGGAACTGCGCGCCCAGATCACCGAGGAGCTGAACGTCACCTCGCTCGCCTCGCTCTCCGAGGTGGGGGGCTCGCTGGTCGACACGACGGCCAAGGCGAACTTCCGCGCGCTGGGCAAGCGCTTCGGCAAGGGCGTTCAGGATGTCGCCAAGGCGGTCGCGGCCGCGGACGCCGCGGCGCTCTCGCTCGCCCTGCGCGAGGGCACGGCCACACTGGAGGTCAACGGCGAGACGATCACGCTGTCCCCCGACGAGGTGATCATCACCGAAACCCCGCGCGAGGGCTGGTCGGTGGCCTCGGACTCGGGCGCGACGGTCGCCCTGGACCTGGAGATCACCCCGGAGCTCCGCCTCGCGGGTCTGGCGCGGGACGCGATCCGGCTGATCCAGGAGGCCCGTAAGAACAGCGGGCTGGACGTCGCGGACCGGATCACGGTGTGCTGGTCCGCCTCGGACCCGTCCACCTCGGAGGCGCTGACCGAGCACGCGTCACTGATCGCGGACGAGGTGCTGGCCACTTCCTTCACGACGGCCGAGCCGGACGCGTCGTTCGGCCCCCCGTTCACGGACGAGGGCCTGTCCCTGACGTTCCGCCTCCGCAAGGAGTAACTGAGTACGGCCTTCGGCCGTGTCCTCAATCGCCGGCAACTCAAGCCCCGCCTGCAACTCAAGCCCCGCCGGCGATTGAGGCGCGGAGGCCTGGGGGCGGAGCCCCCAGTTTGGGAAGGGGCGGGGCGGGGACCAACCCGCCGCAGGCGCCCCGCACCCGCGCCACGACCCGCCGCCCACCCCCACCGCACGCACAAAAGGGCCGGGCCCAGGACATCATGTCCCGGGCCCGGCCCTTTGCAGCCTGCCGACGGCTACGCGCTGTTCGCGCGACTCAGCCCCGTCAGTTGTCGTCCTCGTCGATCAGGAAGCCGCGCATCGGCGACGGCGCCTGCTGCATCGGCTGCGGAGCCTGCGGCCGCACCGGCGCCATCGGCTGGGTCATCGCCGGTGACATCTGCTGCTGGCCACCGTACGACGGGCCGCTGCCCATGGACTGGTTGTTGCCCATGGACTGACCCATGGACTGGCCCATCGACTGCCCCATGGACTGACCCATCGACGGGTTGCCGCCCATGGTGTGACCCATGGCACCCGCGCCGGCCGGAGCCATCGACTGCGACGGCGGCAGCGACGCGGCCGCGGGAGCGCGCGGCGGAGCAAGCGAGTCGTCCGCCTGGGTCTCCAGCTGACGCAGCTGGCTCTCCAGGTACGACTTCAGCCGGGTCCGGTACTCGCGCTCGAAGCCACGCAGATCCTCGACCTTGCGCTCAAGCGTGGCGCGCGCGGACTCCAGCGAGCCCATCGCGACGCGGTGCTTCTCCTGAGCGTCCCGCTCCAGGGCGTCGGCCTTGGCGCGGGCGTCCCGCTCCAGACCTTCGGCGCGGCTACGGGCCTCGCCGACGATCTTGTTGGCCTCGGAACGGGCCTCCGCGATCGCCTGGTCGGCGGTCTGCTGCGCCAGCGAGAGCACCCGCGCGGCACTGTCGCCGCCGGGGGCCTGAGCGGGCTGCTGCATCTGCTGCTGATGGCCGCCCATGGGGCCGCCCATCTGCTGGCCCATGGGACCGCCCTGCATCGGGCCGCCCATCTGCTGGCCCATCGGGCCACCCATCTGCTGGCCCATGGGACCGCCCTGCATCGGGCCGCCCATCTGCTGCTGGCCCATGGGGCCGCCCTGCATCGGTCCGGGGCCGTGCTGGCCCTGCTGACCGCCGTGGCTGGGACCGGCCGGCAACTGCGGAGCACCACTGGGCAGTTGGGGCGGACCCATCTGCGGGGGCTGCTGCTGCTGCTGGACCGGCGGTCCCGATATGGCGGCGGGCACCGGCGCGCCCGGACCGCGGCCGTCCTGCTGCTCCGGGGGCTTGCGCATACCCTGCTGCTGTTGGTTCTGCGCCGCCGCACGGGTCGCCGCGGCCAGCTTGGCGCGCAGGTCCTCGTTCTCGCGGAGCAGGCGGGTCAGCTCGGACTCGACCTCGTCGAGGAAGGCATCAACCTCGTCCTCGTCATAGCCTTCTCGGAGGCGGACGGTCGTGAACTGCTTGTTCCGCACGTCCTCGGGAGTCAGCGGCATCTCTTCTTCACCTCTACGTAGTCGTCGGCAGTCGGCAAGACCGTATCGTCCACCCTCACCTCGCAGCGCTGCTTACGAGCGAGATCAAGATGTAGACGATGATCATCAGAACGAAGAAGGACAGGTCGAGTGCCACGCCCCCGAGACGCAGCGGCGGAATGAACCGCCGCAGAAGCTTGAGCGGTGGATCGGTGACAGTGTAGGTGGCCTCCAGAATGACCACCATCGCCTTGCCGGGTTGCCATGAGCGCGCGAACTGGAAGACGTAATCCATGACCAGCCGGAAAATCAGCACGATGAGGAAGCACATCAGCGCGATGTAGACCACTTGTAGTGCGACGCTCATCCTGCGGCTTCCCTCTCCCCTGGCTCTCGCTGCTCTTGTGAATCCGGCCTGGCGGCCGGGTCGTTCCCGTTGCGGTATTTCTCAGCTCTGGTTGAAGAACCCGCCCTCTGCGATGCGGGCCTTGTCCTCCGCCGTGACATCGACGTTAGCAGGCGACAACAGGAACACCTTCTGCGTCACTCGCTCAATGCTGCCATGCAGGCCGAAGACGAGACCCGCGGCAAAGTCGACAAGTCGCTTCGCGTCGGTGTCGTCCATCTCGGTCAAGTTCATGATCACCGGAGTGCCTTCACGGAAGTGTTCCCCGATGGTACGGGCCTCGTTGTAGGTCCGCGGGTGCAGTGTGGTGATGCGGTAGGGCTCCCGCTCGGACACGACCTTGGGCATGATCACCGGTGCGTTCTTCTCCATGTTCGGGCGTTCAGGTGTGATGGATGCCACGGGGGCGATTCGTGCCGGACGTCCGCTTTCGGCGGGAAGTGAAGCAGGATGTGCCACCGGCGCACGTTGCGCCGGCGGCTGCACTACCCGCACCGGTTCCTCCCGCTCCACCTGATGCGGGGGCTGGTGGAGCCGGCGCTCACGCTCGGGCTCCGGCTCGGGTTCGAAATCGTCGTCGGGATCAAATCCCCGGCCGTCGTACCCATCGTCCTCCACGAGGCCGAGGTAGACCGCCATCTTGCGCATCGCGCCGGCCATTCTCTGAGTCCTCCGCTCTGTGGTGGATCGGCATTCGTCACCAAGTGCCCGCGATCCACTCGGCCTGCCCGCTGTGGGCGGGAATGACCATATTTTCTACTGTGGTCCGACTTGCTTCGCGACGTTACCCGAGCCGGGGTCGGACTCCGAGTACCGCAGTGCCGACGCGTACATGTGTCGCTCCGGCCGCCACGGCCTCCTCGAGATCCCCACTCATCCCCGCCGAGACCATGTTCGCAGCCGGATGGGCGCCGCGCAGGCCGGATGACAATTCCATCAACCGCTCGAACGCCGCCCGTTGCCGTCCCGCGTACGGTCCGGCGAGCGGCGCGACGGTCATCAGACCGTCGAGCCGCAGTCCTGGTGCCGCGGCCACCGCCGCCGCCAATTCCCCGATTCCGTCCGGCGCGACGCCGCCGCGGCTTCCCCGCTCGCCCGCCTCCGCGTCCAGCGCGACCTGGATCATGCACCCGATCTCACGCTCCGCGCGCACCGCGGCGGCGGAGAGCGACGAGACGAGCTTGAGACGGTCGACAGACTGCACGACATCGGCATAACCCGCCACAGAGCGGACCTTATTGGTCTGCAACTGACCGACGAAGTGCCAGACGAGATCCAGATCCGAGCAGGCACGGGCCTTGGGGGCGGCGTCCTGATCACGGTTCTCGGCGACATGGCGTACGCCGAGTCCGTGCAGGATCCGCACATCGCTCGCGGGATATGTCTTGGTGACCACGATGAGGGTCACTTCGGTCCGCTCGCGGCCGGCTGCCCGACAGGCGGAGGAGATACGTTCCTCCACGGCCGCCAGATTCGCGGCGAGTTCGCTCTCGCGGTCCGTCATTCCTGTGTGTCCAACCAGACATAACCGGCGAGCCGCCCGGTGGTGCGGTCGCGGCGGTACGAAAAGTGGTCGGCCGACTCCAGTGTGCACACGGACGAGCGCTGCCGGTTCCGTACCCCGGCCGCTTCGAGCTGGGCGTGCACTCCGGCGGTCACATCGACGGCCGGTGTGCCCCAGCTGGTCTCGGACCAGGCGGCCGGTTCGACCGCGGCCACCTCTTCGCGCATCCGCTCGGGGACTTCGTAACAGCGTCCGCAGACCGCGGGTCCGGTACGGGAGATGATGCGGGCGGGTTCCGCGCCCAGCGATCTCATCGCCTCGATCGCGGCGGGCACGATGCCCGCGACCATCCCGGGGCGGCCCGCGTGCGCGGCGGCCACGACTCCCGCGACCGGATCGGCCAGCAGTACGGGAGTGCAGTCCGCGGTCAGTACGGCGAGGGCGAGCCCGCGCCGCGCGGTGACCAGCGCGTCCACCGACGGGATGGGCCCCTCGCCCCAGGGCCCTGTCACCTCGGCGACCTCGTTGCCGTGGACCTGGTTCATCCAGACGACCTGGTCCGGGTCAATTTCATACGACTTGGCGGCGATCGCCCGGTTCGCCAGTACGGCCGAGGGGTCGTCGCCGACCGCTCCGCCGAGGTTGAGCTCCTCGTACGGAACGGCGCTCACCCCGCCCCACCTGTCGGTGAAGGCGAAATGCGCGCCGCTCGCGTGTATCGCGTCGTGCCTGACCGTCACTTCAAGAAGTCCGGAACATCCAGCTCTTCGGCCTGGTCCTGATACGGACGCGCCGTCGGGACCTGCGCGGGCGCAGCCGGAGAGTTCAGGTCGTCTCTGATCGGCGTCGCGGGCTCGGCCGGGGCCGAGGGCTCTTCGCGCGACGGCACGGCACCGAGTCCGCCGGACGAACGCGAGGTGTCCGAGGAGCGGGCCGGAGCGGCGGGCTGCTCCTCGCGCTTGGCCCCGGTGGTGCCGAGGATGGTCTCCCGGCGGGTCGGCGGCTGACCGCCGTCGAACCCGGCGGCGATCACCGTGACCCGTACCTCATCGCCCAGCGCGTCGTCGATGACCGCGCCGAAGATGATGTTGGCCTCCGGGTGGGCGGCCTCGCTCACCAGCTGCGCGGCCTCGTTGATCTCGAAGAGACCGAGGTCCGAGCCACCGGAGATGGAGAGCAGCACACCGCGGGCGCCGTCGATGGACGCCTCGAGGAGCGGCGAGGAGATCGCCATCTCGGCTGCGGCCACCGCGCGGTCGTCGCCACGGGCCGAGCCGATGCCCATGAGCGCCGATCCGGCCTCGGACATCACGGACTTGACGTCCGCGAAGTCGAGGTTGATCAGACCGGGCGTGGTGATCAGATCGGTGATCCCCTGGACGCCGGAGAGCAGTACCTGGTCGGCGGACTTGAACGCGTCGAGCACGCTGACCTGCCGGTCCGAGATGGACAGCAGCCGGTCGTTGGGGATGACGATGAGGGTGTCGACTTCTTCGCGGAGTTCGGCGATGCCGTCCTCCGCCTGATTGGCGCGGCGCCGGCCCTCGAAGGTGAACGGGCGGGTGACCACGCCGATCGTCAGGGCGCCGAGCGAGCGTGCGATGTTGGCGACGACAGGCGCGCCACCCGTGCCGGTGCCGCCACCTTCGCCTGCGGTGACGAAGACCATGTCGGCCCCCTTGAGGACCTCCTCGATCTCCTCGCGATGGTCCTCTGCCGCCTTGCGACCGACTGCCGGATTCGCTCCGGCGCCGAGGCCTCGGGTGAGTTCACGGCCGACGTCGAGCTTGACGTCGGCGTCGCTCATCAACAGTGCTTGCGCATCGGTGTTGATGGCGATGAACTCGACGCCCTTGAGACCGACCTCGATCATTCGGTTGATGGCATTGACACCACCGCCGCCGACACCGATGACCTTGATGACTGCGAGGTAGTTCTGCGGTGCTGCCACGTCGAAGGCCTCTCGCCTCGAGTTACGTGTCGTCGCTTCGCGGTTGTCACGCCGCGACGACGGATGCCGATGGGACGGTCCGGAACGCCGACCCAAACCCTAACGCTGAAGTTCAGGGTTACCAGTGTGTCCGCTTCATGGACTCTCCGAACAGGACACTAAGTCGACAAGTGGCGCGCGTTCAACGAACACGCCGAACCTCCCGTTTTTCTTTTCACCCTATGTGATCACCCTTAGCGCTGACCAACCAGGGTGCTGGCCAGCGCAAATGTGCGTCAACTCGCTGACGCGGCAGGCGCGGTAGGAGCGCTGACATCAAAGTGCCGGGCCTGGGGCTCGGCTTTCATCAGTGCCATGAGTGCGCGTGCCTTTGCCTCGCCCTCCTCGGCGCTGCCCCAGACCACCGTACGGTCCCGGCTCAGCTCCAGGGAGATGAAGTCGTACGAGCGCACGGTGATGGCTCTGGTGTCCGCCACGACTTTTCCGGGGAGTTCACCCCTGACCCGGACCGCCTCCGTCAGGAGCCGTTCCGTGCCGAAACGCCGCAGACTCGCCGACTGATCCACTGTCAATTCGACCAGCGGGACAGCGTTGGGAGCCTTGTCGACCGTGGCGAAACGGACACCGTTTCCGTCCACTTCGATGAACTTTGCGCCCTTTTCGATGAGCAGGACCGGCTTTCGTTCGGTCACTTTGAGACCGATCCCGTGCGGCCACGACCGGGTGACGTCCACCGAGTCGATACGGGGCAGCTTATGCCGCAGCCGGGCCTCAATGGCATCCGTGTCGACGGAAATCAGCGGCGACCCGATCGGAACGTCCGCCGCCGCCTCCACCTCATGGACCGTCAGAACCTCGGTTCCGCTGGTCCGGACGCTGTCCACGCGCAGCCAGTCGGAGCCGTAGAGCACCCAGTATCCGGCCAGGGCCAGCCCGGTGGCGGCGAGCCCGGCCAGCAGGGTGCCACGGCTGGGGCGCCACTGCGGCAGGCGTAGCCGCCGCAGCCGCAGCGGGAGGGCCAGCCGCGGCCGGCGGGCCTCGGCGGTGGTCGGTCGGGCCACGTTCCCGGTCTCCTTCCGGCCGGCCGGCGGGGGCCTCACGCCCGGCGGCGTGCGGCAATCGCCTCGTACACCATGCCGACGAGGAGGTCGTCGGCGTCCCTGCGGCCGAACTCGGCTGCCGCTCGGGACATCTCGTACAGCCGGTGCGGATCGGCGAGCACGGGAAGGACGTTGCCCTGGACCCACTGGGGGGTCAGCTCGGCGTCGTCGACGAGCAGTCCGCCGCCCGCCTTGACCACCGGCTGGGCGTTGAGCCGCTGTTCGCCGTTGCCGATCGGCAGCGGTACGTAGGCGGCGGGGAGCCCGACGGCGGAGAGTTCGGCGACGGTCATCGCGCCCGCGCGGCAGAGCATCATGTCGGCCGCGGCGTACGCGAGGTCCATCCGGTCCACGTACGGTACCGGGATGTACGGGGGCATGCCGGGCATATTGTCCACATGCGGCAGCTCGTTCTTCGGGCCGACCGCGTGCAGGATCTGGATGCCGGAGCGCTGGAGCAGCGGGGCGATCTGCTGCACCACCTCGTTGAGACGGCGGGCGCCCTGCGAGCCGCCGGAGACCAGCAGCGTCGGCAGGTGCGGGTCGAGCCCGAAGGCTGCACGCGCCTCGGGGCGCACCCGGGCCCGGTCGAGGGTGGCGATGGTGTAGCGCAGCGGGATGCCGATATAGCGGGAGTTGCGCAGCTTGCTGTCGGGGGTGGCGACGGCCACCCCGGCCGCGTACCGCGAGCCGATCTTATTGGCCAGGCCGGGGCGGGCGTTGGCCTCGTGGACGATGATCGGCACGCCGAGGCGCTTGGCGGCGAGGTAGCCGGGCAGGGCGACGTAGCCGCCGAAGCCGACGACGCAGTCCGCCTTCGTACGTTCCAGGATCTGCTCGGCGGCCTTGATGGTGCCGCGCAGCCGCCCGGGGACGGTGATCAGCTCAGGGGTGGGCCTGCGGGGCAGCGGGACGGCGGGGATGAGCGCCAGCTCGTAACCCCGCTCGGGCACGAGCCTGGTCTCCAGCCCCTTCTCCGTGCCCAGAGCCGTGATTCCTACGGTCGGGTCCTGCCTGCGCAGGGCGTCCGCGAGGGCGAGCGCGGGCTCGATGTGGCCGGCGGTCCCCCCGCCTGCGAGTACGACATGCACCGAAATTCACCGCTCTCCGGACGGACGCTTCTTGACGCGCCGTCTCATCGTCTTCCATCTCACCCCGGGCCGCCGCATGGACAGGGCAGCCTTTGCGGCGGGCTCCTCTCGCGCGAAGGCGATCAGCAGCCCCACCGCGAACATGGTCGGCAGCAGGGCCGACCCTCCGTAGGAGAACAGCGGGAGGGGGACACCCGCGATCGGCAGCAGTCCGAGCACCGCGCCAATGTTGATCACGGCCTGCGCCGTGATCCAGGTGGTCACACCTCCCGCCGCGTACCTCACGAAGGGGTCCTCCGTGCGTCCGGCCACGCGGATACCCGCATAGCCTAGGGCCGCGAAGAGGGCGAGCACCGACAGTGTCCCCGCGAGGCCCAGTTCCTCACCGGCGATGGCGAAGATGAAATCGGTGTGTGGTTCGGGAAGTTGCCCCCATTTTTCCACACTGGCACCGAGCCCGGAACCGAACCATCCGCCAGAGGCAAGAGCATAGATGCCGTGCACGGCCTGCCAGCACTCGCCTTGGGGGCCGAGGTCGATCGCGCCGATGCAGGAGAGCCGTGACATCCGGTTCTCATTGGTCTTGATGAGCATGACGCCGACAAAGACGGCGATGGCGAGGACGCCGGCGAAGAGGCGGGTGGGTGCTCCGGCCAGCCAGAGCAGGCCGAAGAGGATGGCGGTGAGGATGATCGCCGTGCCCATGTCGCCGCCGAGCATGATCAGGCCGAGGAGGAGAAAGGCGACGGGGACAAGGGGCACCAGCATGTGTTTCCACTGGGTCAGGAGCCGTTTGTCCTGTTTCCGGGCGAGGAGGTCGGCGCCCCAGAGGATCAGGGCCAGCTTGCCGAACTCACTGGGCTGGAGCTGGAACGGACCGCCGAGGTAGATCCAGTTCTGGTTGCCGTTGACCGCGTGCCCTATGCCGGGGACCTGGACGAGCACCATCAGGAAGACGGCGCCGACGAGGAGCGGGTAGGACAGGGCGCGGTGGAGCTTGGCGGGCATCCGGGAGGCGAGCAGCAGCAGTCCGGTGCCGAGGGTTGCCGCGAGGAACTGCTTGCGGAAGAAGTAGGAGGCGGGGAGGGAGAGCTCAAGCGCCTTGATTATCGAGGCGGAGAACACCATCACCAGGCCGAGGACGGTGATGAGGAGGCTGCTGCCGAGGATGAGGTAGTACGCGGTCAGGGGCCGGTCCCAGGCCCGGCGCGCCTGCTCGTACAGCCGCCGCAAGCCGCTGCCGCGGGGTGGCCGGGGGGCGCCGGGGGTGCGCCCGCCGAAGCGCGCGGCGGGCGGCCGCCGGAGGGCGCCTCCGACGGCCCGCCCACGCAGCGCGAGCCCGACGGGGCCGGCGGGGCCGGCCGAGCCGGCGAGGGCAAGGGCGGGTACGGGCAGCAGGGCGCGCCCGAGGGCCTCGCCCGCGCTGTGCAGCGCGGGCAGGACGCCCGTCGGCGGGCGGGGGCTGTGGCGGGGTCGTACGCGCCGCGCCAGGGCGGCGAGCGCCGCGGGACGGGCGCCGGCGGACACCGCGCGCCGCAGGGACGTCTCCGGCGCCGCCGCGGGAGCAGCGCCGGACGCCGCGTCCGCGACACCCGGCGCAACCGGCAGCCGTTCGCCGTGCGCAGGCGCGTCGGCGGACCGGACACGCGCACCGCGTCGCGTCAGCGCGGACAGTCCCTTCCACGACCGGACACCACCGCCGACAGCAGCCTCCGCGGACGGTGCGTCCGCCACACGGCGCGCGGCAGCAACCGGCGGCGACGCGGGGACAGCGGCGGACGCAGCGTCCGCGGACAGCATCGGGCGTCGCGCGAAAACCTCGGGCGCAACCAGCAGCCGCTCGCCGTGTCCAGGCGCGTCGGCGGACGGTGCGTCCGCCACACGTTCCGCGGAAGCCTTCGGCGCAACCGGTACCCAGTCGCCGTCGGCATCCCGCACACCGCGTCGCATCAGCCCGGACAGCCCCCTCCGGGGCCGGACACCACCGCCGGCAGCAGCCCCGGCGGACAGTGCGTCCGCCACACGGCGCGCGGCAGTCGGCGGCTCGGCCGCGACGCCGAGGGGCGGGCCGGGATCCCTCATGCGCCCGGGCGGCGTGGGCGTCGGCCGGGGTGGGACGTGCCCCGTTGCGGGGTCATCGGGCCGCATCGTCGCTGTCCCCTCCACTCGTGCCTGGCGCGGCTGCCTCGGACGCGCAGCGCGGTGGGCGGGCCGGTCAGGCGCGGTCGGTGGCGAGGGTGCGGACCGCGTCCGCGAAGGCCTCGCCGCGTTTGTTGTAGTTGGTGAACATGTCCATCGACGCGCAGGCCGGGGCCAGCAGCACCGTGTCTCCCGGCCGGGCCAGCCGGGCCGCCTCCCGGACCGCCGCCGACATCGCCCCAGTGTCTGTCCGGTCGAGGTTGACGACCGGGACCTGCGGGGCGTGTCGCGTCAGCGCTTCGTGGATCAGGGCGCGGTCCGCGCCGAACAGGACGACACCGCGCAGGCGCTCCGCCGACTGCTCGACGAGCTCGTCGAACGTCGCGCCCTTCGCCAGGCCGCCCGCGATCCACACGAGGGGATCGTAGGCCGCCAGGGACGCCTGCGCGGCGTGCGTGTTCGTGGCCTTGGAGTCGTCGATGTACGCGACACCCGCCACGTCCGCGACCTTCTCGATACGGTGCGGATCGGGGCGGAAGTTGCGCAGCCCGTCGCGTACGGCAGCCGCCGGAACCCCGTACGCACGGGCCAGCGCCGCCGCCGCCAGGGCGTTGGCGATGTTGTGCGGGGCCGGCGGGTTGACGTCCGTGACCTCGGCGAGCTCCTGGGCCTGCTCCTGGCGGTTCGCCACGAAGGCGCGGTCGATCAGTATCCCGTCGACCACGCCGAGTTGAGAGGGCCTGGGCGCGTCGAGGGTGAAGCCGATCGCCCGGCAGCCCTCCTCGACGTCCGCCGCCCGCACCAGCTCCTCGGTCGCCTTGTCCGCGACGTTGTAGACGCAGGCGACCGTGTTGCCCTCGTAGACGCGGCCCTTGTCGGCGACGTATGCCTCCATCGAGCCGTGCCAGTCGAGGTGGTCCGGCGCCACATTGAGCACGACGGCGGAGTGGGCGCGCAGCGAGGGCGCCCAGTGCAGCTGGTAGCTGGAGAGTTCGACGGCGAGCACGTCGTACACCGTGTCCCCGAGGACCGCGTCGAGCAGCGAGACGCCGATGTTGCCGACGGCCGCCGTCCGCAGACCCGCCGCTTCGAGGATCGAGGCGAGCATCCGTACGGTCGTGGTCTTGCCGTTGGTGCCGGTGACCGCGAGCCAGGGCGCCGCCCCGGGCCCCCGCAGCCGCCACGCCAGTTCGACGTCGCCCCACACGGGCACACCGGCCGCCGCCGCGGCCTGGAAGAGCGGCTTGTCGGGCTTCCAGCCGGGCGCGGTGACGATGAGTTCAGTGGACTGAGGCAGCGTCGCGCCGTCGCCGAGGCGCACGGTGATCCCCTGCGCCTCCAGCTCTGCCGCCTGCGTACGGGAGCGCTCGTCGTCACCGTCGTTGACGACCGTGACGACCGCGCCGAGGCCGTGCAGCGCCCGCGCCGCGGGGATCCCGGAGACGCCGAGACCGGCGACGGTGACCCGCTTGCCCTGCCAGCCCTGGCCCTGGGTGTTCACTTCCCGGCCGCCCAGCCCGCGTAGAAGAGTCCGAGGCCCACGATCACGCACATGCCCTGGATGATCCAGAAGCGGACCACCACAAGGACTTCGGACCACCCCTTGAGTTCGAAGTGGTGCTGGAGCGGCGCCATCCGGAAGACGCGCTTGCGGGTCATCTTGAAGAAGCCGACCTGGATGACCACGGACATGGTGATCAGGACGAACAGTCCGCCGAGCAGCGCCAGCAGGATTTCCGTACGGGAGCAGATGGCCAGACCCGCGAGCGCGCCGCCGAGGGCGAGCGAGCCGGTGTCCCCCATGAAAATCTTGGCGGGCGAGGTGTTCCACCACAGGAAGCCGAAGCAGGATCCCATCAGGGCGGAGGCGACGACCGCGAGATCGAGTGGATCGCGTACTTCGAAACACGCGTTGGGGTTGGTCAGTGTCTCCGCGTTGGCGCAGGACTCCTGGAACTGCCAGAGCCCGATGAAGGTGTACGCACCGAAGACCATCACCGAAGCACCGGTGGCCAGACCGTCCAGACCGTCCGTGAGGTTCACGCCGTTGGACATGGCGAGAATCATGAACAGCGCCCAGATCACAAAGATGACCGGGCCGATCGACCAGCCGAAGTCCGTGATGAACGACAGCTTGGTGGACGCGGGAGTCTGGTTGCGGCTGTCCGCGAACTGGAGCGACAGCACGGCGAAGGTGATGCCGACAATCAGCTGACCCGCCAGCTTCGCCTTGGCCCGCAGACCGAGCGAGCGCTGCTTGACGATCTTGATGTAGTCGTCGAGGAACCCGACGATGCCCATGCCCGCCATCAGGAAGAGCACCAGCACACCCGAGAACGACGGGTCCTCGCCGGTGATCACCTTGGCCAGGGCGTACGCGATGAGCGTGGCCAGGATGAAGGAGATGCCGCCCATGGTGGGCGTGCCCTGCTTGCTGCCGTGGCTGCGCGGACCGTCGTCCCGGATGAACTGTCCGTAGCCCTTGCGGGCCAGGAGTTTGATCAGCAGCGGGGTGCCGATCAGGGTCAGAAAGAGGCCGATGGCCCCCGCGAAGAGGATCTGCCTCATCGGCGGACACCCCTGCCTTCCGCGGGGATACCGCTGCCTTCGAGCAGCGCCACAGCGACCCGCTCCAGACCGATCGATCTGGAAGCCTTCACCAGCACGACGTCTCCCGGCCGCAGTTCACTGCGCAACAGGTCGACCGCCGCCTGCGCGTCGGACACGTGCACCGACTCCTCACCCCACGAACCCTCGTTATAAGCGCCCAGTTGCAACCAGGACGCTTCCCTGCCCCCGACTGCCACGAGCTTGCTGACGTTGAGCCGGACGGCGAGCCGTCCGACCGCGTCGTGCTCGGCGAGCGACTCGTCACCGAGCTCGGCCATCGGGCCGAGCACCGCCCACGTACGACCCCCTTGTGCCTGTGAGGCTCTGCCCATGGCCGCGAGCGCGCGCAGCGCGGCTCGCATGGACTCGGGGTTCGCGTTATAGGCGTCGTTGACGACCGTCACGCCGTCAGAACGCTCGGTGACCTCCATGCGCCAGCGGGAGAGGGTGCCAGCCTCGGAGAGCGCAAGCGCGATCTCGTCGACGGGCATGCCCAACTCATGGGCGACGGCGGTCGCGGCGAGCGCGTTCGACACGTGATGCTCACCGTACAGGCGCATGGTCACGTCGCTGCACCCGGTGGGTGTGCAGAGCCTGAAAGCGGGCTGTCCGGAGCCTGTGAGGCGCACGTTCTCGGCGCGTACGTCCGCGTCGGCGGCCTCACCGAAGAGGATCACGCGTGCCTTGGTGCGCGCTGCCATGGCGCGGACCAGCGGGTCGTCGGCGTTCAGTACGGCGACGCCGTCCTCGGGAAGGACTTCCACGAGCTCGCCCTTGGCCTGCGCGATCTGTTCCCGGCCGCCGAACTCGCCGATGTGGGCGCTGCCGACGTTGAGTACGACGCCGATCCGCGGCGGGGTGAGCTCGGCGAGGTAGCGGATGTGGCCCTGGCCCCGGGCGCCCATCTCCAGCACGAGGTGGCGGGTTTCCTCGGTGGCGCGCAGGGCGGTGAGGGGCAGCCCGATCTCGTTGTTGAGCGAGCCGGGCGGCCAGACCGTGGGGGCTCTGCGCTGAAGCAGCTGGGCGATCAGGTCTTTGGTGCTGGTCTTGCCGGCCGAGCCGGTGAGGGCGACGACCTCGGTACCGAGGCGCTCGACCACGGCGCGGGCGAGTCTGCCCAGCGCTCCCTGGACGTCGTCGACCACGATCGCGGGCACGCCGAGGGGCCGGGTGGCGAGTACGGCCGCGGCACCCGCCTCCACGGCGCGGCGGGCGTAGTCGTGGCCGTCGACCTGCTCGCCGGCGAAGGCGGCGAAGAGGCTGCCGTCCTTCACCTCGCGGGAGTCGATGACGACGGGTCCTGTGATACGTACGGCTGGGTCCGGTATGTCGTACGACTGCCCGCCGACGATTTCGGCGATCTCGGCGAGGGAGAGGGCGATCACAACTTATCCCTGACTGTTCTCATGAGGGCGGGCGCGGTCCACCGGGGGTTCGGGGGCGGCGGATCGCTCGTGGGCGGCTCGCCCGGGGGCGGCGGTGGCTGCGGTGGCGCTTCCTGCGGGGGCGGGGGCGGTGTCGTTGGTGGCTGTGGCGGCGAGGCGCGCGACGATGGCGGCGCGCAGGATCTGTCGGTCGTCGAAGGGGCGTACCACCCCGGCGATGTCCTGTCCCTGCTCATGTCCCTTGCCCGCGACGAGCACGGTGTCGCCGGGCTCCGCGCGGGCGACCGCCGCGGCGATGGCTGCGGCGCGGTCGGCGTCGATCAGGACGTCGCCCCGCTCGTGGACCGGCACCTCGGCGGCGCCCGCGAGCATCGCGGCGAGGATGGCGAGCGGGTCTTCGGAGCGGGGGTTGTCGGAGGTCAGTACGGCGGTGTCGGCGAGGCGCGCGGCGGCGGCGCCCATGGAGGCGCGCTTGGTCCTGTCGCGGTCGCCGCCGCAGCCCAGCACGATGTGCACCTTGCCCTCGGTCACCTTGCGCAAGGAGCGCAGGACGGACTCGACGGCGTCCGTCTTGTGGGCGTAGTCCACGACGGCGAGGTACGGCTGTCCCGCGTCGACGCGCTCCAGGCGGCCCGGTACGCCGGGGACGGCGGCGATGCCGTCTGCCGCGGTCTGCGGGTCGAGACCGGCGACGGCGAGGGTGACGAGGGCGGCGAGGGTGTTGGCGACGTTGAACGGGCCCGGCAGCGGGGCCTTGGCGCGGATGCGCTCGCCTGCCGGGCCGAGCGCGGTGAACGTCGAGTCGTGGGTGCCGACGTGGGCATCCTCGGCGCGCCAGTCGGCGTCCGGGTGACCCTCGGCGGAGAAGGTGGTGACCGGGACGGACGCCTCCTTGACCAGCCTGCGGCCGTACTCGTCGTCGAAGTTGACGACCCCCGCCCTGCTGCGGAGCGGGGTGAAAAGCTGCGCCTTGGCCTGGAAGTAGTCCTCCATGCCGGTGTGGAATTCCATGTGCTCGGGGCTGAGGTTGTTGAAGACGGCGACGTCGAAGACGCAGCCGTCCACTCGGCCGAGCACGAGGGCGTGGCTGGAGACCTCCATGGCGACCGCCTCGGTGGAACGTTCGCGCATGACCGCGAAGAGCGCCTGGAGGTCGGTGGCTTCGGGGGTGGTGCGCTCGGACTTGATGCGCTCGTCGCCGATGCGCGTCTCCACGGTGCCGATCAGCCCGGTCGACAGGCCGGCCGCCTGGAGGCCGCCTTCGATCAGGTAGGCCGTGGTGGTCTTGCCCGAGGTGCCGGTGATGCCGAGCTGGAGCAGGGCCGCGCCGGGGTGTCCGTAGATCTCGGTGGCGAGTCCGCCCATGCGCCCGCGCGGGTTCTCGGTGACCAGGACCGGCAGGCCGGTCGCGGCAGCGCGGTCGGCGCCCGCCGGGTCGGTGAGGATGGCCGCCGCGCCCAGGTCCGCCGCCTGGGCTGCGAAGTCGGCGCCGTGGAAGCGGGCGCCGGGCAGGGCCGCGTACACATCGCCGGGGCGCACCGCCCGCGAGTCGTGGGTGATGCCGGTGACCGTGGTGGCCGCGGCCTCCTCCGGCAGGGGGCGCCGCGCGTCCAGCCGGGCGGCCAGCTCCCCGAGCGGAGTCGGGTGGGGCCGGTCCGGGCGGGGCGCTCCCGGGTGGTGCTTGGGGGCGTCCTGCTGGGCGGTTCGGTGCTGATCAGCGTGTGACACGGCGGTGAGCGTACCGGGCGCACCCGGCCCGGAGCCAAAAGGGGGGGCCGCGGGCGTAGCGCCGTCCGGCCGGTTCCCGGGATGGGAGGTGGTGGTTGTCACGGGAGGTTCCTCCGGGTCGGGCTGATCGGTCACTCGGGGTGCTCGCCGGTCGCTCGGGCCGCTCACGGGTCCGTCGCTCGGGATGTGTACGGGTCCGTCGCTCGGGCTGTTCATGGGGCGGTCGCCAGGGCTGCTTACGGGTACGGGCCGGTCGCCGGTCACTGGCCGGGCTGGAAGGTGACGGGCAGCCCGGCTGGATCGCTGCCGGTCGGCGCGACCTGGAGTGTCTTGAGGGCGAACTGCATGACCTTCTGGTAGATCGGGCCGCAGATCTGGCCGCCGAAGTAGCTGCCCTTGGTGGGGTTCTGGATGGCGCAGTAGACGGTGATCTGCGGTTTGTCGGCGGGCGCGAAGCCCGCGAAGGAGGCGGTGTAGCCCTTGTAGCGGCCCAGCTCCGGATCGACGCGGTTGGCCGTGCCGGTCTTGCCCGCGACGCGGTAGCCGGGGATACGGGCCTTGGTGCCGGTGCCCTCCTCGTTGCCGACGACCGACTCCAGCATGGTGGCCAGGGTCCTGGCGGTCCGCTCGCTGACGACCCGGGTCTGCTGGGGGGCGGCGGCCGGGGTGAAGCGCCCGTCGGGTCCCTTGGTGCCGCGGACGAGGGTGGGTTCGATGCGTACGCCGCCGTTGGCGATCGTGGAGTAGACGGAGGCGGCCTGCATGGCGTTGAGCGAGAGGCCCTGGCCGAAGGGGATCGTGTACTGCTGGGAGGTGGACCAGTTCTGCGGCTTGGCCAGGATGCCGGCTGTCTCGCCCGGATATCCGAGCCCGGACGGGCTGCCCAGGCCGAACTTCCGCAGGTAGGAGTAGAGGACCTGGTTGGCCTGGGCCTGCGTCTTGCCGAGCTGGCCGGTCGCCAGGATCGTGCCGATGTTGCTGGACTTGGCCAGTACGCCGTTGAGCGTCAGGTACCAGGTGGGATGGTCGATGTCGTCCTTGAAGAGGCGGTCGCCGCGGTGCAGCCGGTTGGGGACGACGACATGGGTTGCGGGCGTGGCGGCCTTCTCCTCCAGCACGGCCGCCATGGACATCACCTTGGCGGTGGAGCCCGGTTCGAACGCGTCCTGGAGCGCGGCGTTGCCCATGGAGGCCGCGTTCGCCTGGCTGAGGTCGTTGGGGTCGAAGCCGGGCGCGTTGGCCATGGCCAGTACCTCGCCGGTCCGGGTGTTCTGGACTATCACATAGCCGCGGTCCGCCTTGGACTTCTTGACCTGGTCGGTGATGGCCTGCTGGGCCGCCCACTGGATGTCGCGGTCGATGGTCAGCTCGATGTCGGAGCCGGGGACGGCGGGGACCTCGCGGGAGCCCGCGGTGGGGACCTGGCGACCGCCGGACTGGGCGTAGGTGATCTGCCCGTCCTGCCCGGCCAGGGCCTCGTCGAGCATGGACTCGACGCCGCCGCCGCCGCGGCCGTCGGCGTTGACGTAACCGAGTATCCCGGCGGCGAGCTCACCGTTGGGGTAGACGCGTTTGCTGCTCGCCTCCTGGAAGACGCCGCTCAGCACGTTGGCGCCGGGGCCGCCCTTGCGCTTGTCGGCCGCGGCCTTCTGGGCGAATACGCCCTTGAGGTCCTTGATCTGGTTCCAGACCTGCGGGGTCTGGCGCCGGGCCAGCACGGTGTAGCGGGACTTGGGGGTCCTGAGCTTCTTGGCCAGAGTGGCGGCGTCCGCGCCGAGGATCGGCGCGAGGAGCGCGGCTGCCTGCTCCGGCGCGTCGGCGGCCTTGCTCTCCTTGAACGTGAACATCTGCGGGTCGGCGATGATGTCGTGCGCGTCGACGCTGGAGGCCAGGGCGATTCCGGCCCGGTCGGTGATCTCGCCGCGCTCGGCGGCGAGCTTATGGCTGAGGTAGCGATTCTTCTCGGCCTTGGCGGCGTACGCGTTGGCGTCGACGGCCTGCACCTGGAGCAGCCGGACCACGAAGGCCAGCATGACGAGGGTCAGGCCGAGGCTGACGAGGCGGAGCCGGGGGCGGGGGCTGCCGAGCCGGATGGGGCGCGGGACGGTGCGGGCCGCCGGTGGCGGGCGGCGGGACGCGGGACGCGGGGCAGGCCCGGCGGAAGGTCGGGGGGCGGACCGCCGGGCGGGTCCTGGCACGCGGCGGCGCGGGGGGTCCTGGGGGGGCACTGCGTCACCTGCCGGGGGTCGTCGGGGTCGGCCGGGGTACGGACGGGCTGCCGGCAGCCGGGGGCGGCGAGGCGGAGACGGCCGGGGAGGGAGCGGGGGCGGGCGGCAGCGGGGGCGCGGGCGGCTGCGGCTGGGCCTGCGCCACGGGAGCCGTCTGCTGCTCCATGGGCGAGGGGCCGGGGTTCGGGCTCGGGTCCGGGTTCGGCTGTCCGGACGCCTTCCGGGGCACGCCGCGGACCGTTCCGTCCGGATCGAGGAAGGCGGGGCTGCCGCCGGGCACCATGCCGAGTTCGCGGGCCCGCCGCTCCAGCGCGTCGGGGGCGGAGTAGCTGTCCACGTCGCGCTGCAGCGCCTGCTGCTCGTCGGTCAGCTCGGTGGTCTCCTTCTTCAGTTCGCTCAGCTTGAACGAGCCCTGGTTGAGAGCGGAGTTCAGTATCAGCAGCGTGATCAGCCCGCCCCCGAGGAGCAGCACGACCAGCAGGACAAAGGGCGTGCGGGCCGCGGTGCTCGGGCCCGAGGGCAGCAGCCTGGCGAGCCGCGCGGCCCGTCCCTTCAGCCGCTTGGCCCCTGCGCTCACCTGTGCTCCCCCCGCCGCCGTACGCGGTCCGGTGCGCCCGCGGTCGTACGCGGCCCCGCGGTCGTACGCGGTCCCGCCGTCTCGCGCGCGCCGCTCACCGTTCGTCCTCCCGGATGCGCTCCGCCGCCCTGAACCGCGCGGACGCCGCACGGCTGTTCTCGGCGACCTCCGCCTCCGTCGGCAGCTCGGCGCCGCGCGTCAGCAGCTTCAGGCGCGGCTGGTACCGCTCGGGCACCACGGGCAGACCTGGCGGCGCCGTAATGGCCGCGCCCGCCACGAGAACCTGCTTGACCAGCCGGTCCTCCAGCGAGTGGTACGACAGCACAGCGATCCGGCCGCCGACCGCGAGCGCCCCGACCGCGGCCGGGATCGCCCGCTCCAGGACGGTCAGCTCGCCGTTGACCTCGATGCGCAGCGCCTGGAAGGTGCGCTTGGCGGGGTTGCCGCCGGTGCGTTTGACGGCCTGGGGCAGCGCGTCCCGGATCAGCTCGACCAGCCGGGCGCTGCACGAGAAGGGTTCCTTCGCCCGTTCCCGCACGATCGCGGAAACGATCCGCTTGGCCTGCTTCTCCTCGCCGTACACGCGCAGGATCCGCACCAGCTCGCCCGGCGGGTAGGTGTTGAGCACCTCGGCGGCGCTGATGCCCGTCGTCTGGTCCATGCGCATGTCGAGCGGGGCGTCCTGGGCGTACGCGAACCCGCGGTCCGCCTCGTCCAGCTGCATGGAGGAGACGCCGAGGTCGAACAGGATGCCCTGGACGCGCGGAATCCTCAGCCGGTCGAGGACCTCGGGCAGCTCGTCGTAGACGGCGTGCACCAGCGTGGCCCGGTCACCGAAGGGGGCGAGCCGCTCACCCGACAGGCGCAGCGCCTCCTTGTCCCGGTCGAGCGCGACGAGCCGCGCTTCGGGGAACCGGGTGAGCAGGGCCTCGCTGTGTCCGCCGAGGCCGAGGGTGCAGTCCACGACAACCGCGCCCGGCTGCGTGAGCGCCGGGGCCAACAGGTCCAGGCACCGCTGGAGCATCACCGGGACGTGTCGGGTCTGGTTCATGCGCCCTCTCAGGTCCGGCGCGGGTGTACGTACTGCCGGGTCCCCGCCCGCTCAGAAGGGGAGGTGGTCCGCCGGCGCCTTGAAAGGTGGCGTCGGCCCACCGGCGAGCGGGAGGAGGCCGAGCCGTACGTACGCCGCTTACACGGGGAAACGTCAGAAATTGCAGGATGTACAGGATGTCCGTGTACCTGGTGAACATGTCTGTGAACTTCGCGTCACTTTAGTCCACACCTCCTTCGGGTCAATCAACCGGCTGGCGCGTCGCGCGGGGCGTCGCCGGACGGACCGGGCCCACGACACTTCACCCGTACGGGTGGGGCCACCCATTGCTGTGGGTTAGGTCACACGCAGCCCATTGATGTTCTTTGTCCGCTCTCACAGCGGGCTTCGACAGCTTGTGCCCATTACCGTCATCTCCATGTCGACTTCCGCGCACCACCCTGCCGACGCGGCGCGCACCGGCGGTACGGTCACCGATCGTCTCGTCGAGGCGAATCTGCGCTACGCCGCCCACTTCCAGGACCCCGGGATGGACGCGCGTCCCGTGCTCCACGTGGCCGTGGTCGCCTGCATGGACGCCCGTATCGACCTGCACGACGCGCTCGGCCTGGCACTGGGTGACGCCCACACGATCCGCAACGCCGGCGGCGTGGTCACGGACGACGTGATCCGGTCGCTGACGATCAGCCAGCGCGCGCTGGGCACCCGAACAGTCATACTCATCCACCACACCAACTGCGGTCTGGAGAGCCTCACCGAGGACTTCCGGCATGAGCTGGAGGATGAGGTGGGGCAGCGGCCGCCGTGGGCGGTGGAGGCGTTCCGGGATGTTGATCAGGACGTACGGCAGTCGATGCAGCGGGTGCGAACCTCGCCCTTCCTGCCGCACACCGACGACGTACGAGGGTTCGTATTCGACGTGACGACCGGTCTGCTGAGGGAGATCGATCCCACAGTGTGACCAGTCCCGCACTGGACAAAAACCCGCGAACCCGGCATATCTCCCCGAGTTATCCACAGGTATCCACGGGCGAGTGACACGAAGCGGTAACGGCAACAAGAATGAGTGACAGGCATCCTTCCGGAACCGTCCGGAGACGATGCCCATGTTTTGGGGTGGGCCGGACCGTCCGAAGAGCATCCGGCCCTGTTTGGAACGGGCCGAGGAGGGCCGGGTGACGACCTATGACGATCGAGCGAGCCTCACAGATCTGACCACCACAGCGGGGCGTATCCGCACATCGGTGGAAGGTGTGATCGAAGGCAAGCCTGAGGTCGTACGGCTTTCGCTGACCGTGCTGCTCGCCGAGGGACATCTGCTCATCGAAGATGTTCCGGGCGTGGGCAAGACCATGCTGGCCAAGGCGCTGGCGCGATCCATCGACTGTTCCGTGCGGCGTATTCAGTTCACACCGGATCTGCTGCCGTCCGACATCACCGGTGTGTCCATATTCGATCAGCAGACACGCGAGTTCGAGTTCAAACCGGGAGCGATCTTCGCCCAGATCGTGATCGGCGACGAGATCAACCGCGCTTCGCCCAAGACGCAGTCGGCGCTGCTGGAGTCGATGGAGGAGCGCCAGGTCACCACCGACGGGCATTCGTACGAACTGCCCAGCCCCTTCATGGTGGTGGCCACCCAGAACCCGGTGGAGATGGAGGGCACCTACCCGCTGCCGGAGGCGCAGCGCGACCGCTTCATGGCGCGGGTGTCGATCGGCTATCCCAGCGCGGAGGCCGAGCTGCAGATGCTCGATGTGCACGGCGGCGTCTCACCGCTGGATGATCTCCAGCCCGTGGCGCACGCCCACGACATCGTCAAGCTCATCGACGCGGTGCGCAAGGTCCATGTCGCCGACTCCGTGCGGCGGTACGCGGTGGAGCTGGTGGCGGCCACGCGCAGCCACCCCGACCTCAGACTGGGCGCCTCCCCGCGCGCCACGCTGCATCTGCTGCGGGCAGCGAAGGCCACGGCCGCGCTCAGCGGCCGTGACTACGCGCTGCCGGACGACGTCCAGACGCTGGCGGTGCAGGTACTGGCGCACCGGCTGCTGCCGACCGCGCAGGCGCAGCTGAACCGCCGCACGGCCGAGCAGGTGGTACTGGAGATCATGCAGCGCATCCCGGTGCCGACGGCCGGGGGCACCGAGGCCGCCTATGTACCGGGCAGGCCGGCGCAGCCGCCGCTCTACGGCCAGCCCGGCGCCCGGAGGCTGTGATGTCGGCCGGGGCGCCCGCCGCCGCCGAGAGCAAGGAAACGGGCGGGCTGCGGGCGGCCCTGGGCGGGCTGACCACGCGCGGCCGCTCCTTCCTGGCGGCCGGAGTGGCGGCGGCGGTGTGCGCGTACGTCCTGGGACAGGGCGACCTGCTGCGGGTCGGGCTGCTGCTCGCCGTACTGCCGCTGCTGTGTGTGGCCGTGCTGTACCGCACCCGCTACCGGGTCGCGGCCAGCCGCCGGCTGTCGCCGTCGCGGGCGCCCGCCGGGTCCGAGGCCCGGGTGCACCTGCGGATGGACAATGTCTCGCGGCTGCCCACCGGGCTGCTGATGCTCCAGGACCATGTGCCGTACGTGCTGGGGCCGCGGCCCCGGTTCGTGCTGGACCGGGTGGAGGCGGGCGGGCGGCGCGAGGTGTCGTACCGGGTCCGTTCGGATCTGCGCGGGCGCTATCCGCTGGGGCCCTTGCAGCTGCGGCTGAGTGATCCCTTCGGGATGTGCGAGCTGACCCGCTCCTTCAGCGCGTACGACACCCTCACCGTCATCCCACGGACGGAGGCGCTGCCTCCGGTCCGTCTGGCGGGCGAGGCCCCGGGGTACGGCGACGGGCGGCAGCGCTCGCTGGCCCTGGCCGGCGACGACGACATCATTCCGCGCGCCTACCGCTACGGCGACGATCTGCGCCGGGTGCACTGGCGCTCCACCGCGCGCTACGGCGAGCTGATGGTGCGCCGCGAGGAGCAGCCGCAGCGGGCCAGGTGCACGGTCCTGCTCGACACCCGGCAGCTGGCCTACCAGGGCTCCGGTCCCGATTCCGCATTTGAGTGGGCGGTGTCGGGCGCGGCGTCGGCGCTGGTGCACATGCTGGGACGGGGTTTCGCCGTCCGGCTGCTGACGGACACCGGGGATTCGGTGCCCGGTGAGGGCGCCGACGGCTTCGCCGGGCCCACGCAGGAGTCCGCCGACTCCGCGGGTCTGATGATGGACACGCTCGCGGTCGTGGACCACTCCGAGGGGGCCGGGCTCTCGCGCGCGTACGACGTACTGCGCAGCGGGAAGGAAGGCCTGCTGGTCGCCTTCCTCGGCGATATGGACGAGGAGCAGGCCGCGGTGGCGGCCAGGATGCGGCAGCGCAGCGGCGGCGCCGTCGCCTTCGTCCTGGACAGCGGGACATGGGTGACGAGCGGCGCGGTCGCCGGGTCGGTGGACGAGCGGCTGAGGCAGCTGCGCGAGTCCGGCTGGACGGCGCTGGCCGTGACCCCCGGGGCGGCGCTGTCGGAGCTGTGGCAGCAGGCGGGCAGACACCGCGCCGAATCATCCGGGCTGTCAGGGCCCTCGGAATCTTCAGGGGCGTCGGGCAGCGGTACGAACGGTTTCTCTGGGGGTTGGTCATGAGCGGTCGCGGAAGGCTCGCGCTCTGCGCCTTCGCCGCCACGCTGATGGCGGCGGGCGCGATGCTGCCACTGGTTGATTCGGCTTCCTGGATGGTGCAGGCGGCGGTCCTGCTGGCGATCCAGAGCGGGGTGGGCGCGCTCGCCCGGCGGGTGCCGCTGGCCAGGCCGCTGACCGTGGTGGTGCAGGCCCTCGCGGTCCTGCTGCTGCTCACCGTGGTCTTCGCCAGGGAGCAGGCGATCCTCGGGTTGATACCGGGGCCCGAGGCGTTCCAGCGGTTCGGCGAACTGCTGAACGCGGGCGGCGAGGACGTCGGGCGGTTCGCGATCCCGGCGCCGCCGACGGACGGCATCAGGCTGATGGTGATCGGCGGCGTGCTGATCATCGGTCTCGCGGTGGACGCCCTCGCGGTGACGTTCCGCAGCGCGGCCCCTGCCGGGCTGCCGCTGCTCGCGCTGTACTCGGTGGCCGCGGGGCTCTCCGGCGGCGGCTCGAGCTGGCTGTATTTCCTGCTCGCGGCCACCGGCTATTTGGTGCTTCTGCTGGCCGAGGGCCGGGACCGGCTCTCCCAGTGGGGCCGGGTCTTCGGCGGAGCCGCGCCCGGCCGGCAGGGCAGTGCGGGCGGACTCGAGGCGACGGGCGGCACTCCGCTCGCGCCGGTCCGCGCCGGCCGCCGTATCGGCGCGCTCGCGCTGGGCGTCGCGCTCGCGGTCCCGGCGGCGCTGCCCGCGCTGGACGGCGGGCTGCTGGCCAACGCGGGCAACGGAGACGGCGCGGGCGCGGGAGGCGGCACCATCTCCGCGGTGAACCCGCTGGTCTCGCTCCAGGACAGCCTCAACCAGGACGCGGACCGCGAGGTCATCCGGTACCGCACCAACGCGACGGACACTCAGAGCCTGTACCTGCGGATCGTCGCCCTGGACCAGTTCGACGGCAGTGCGTGGAAGTCCTCGGAGCGCAAGGTAAAGGACGTACCGGACGACCTGCCGCAGCCGGATGGCCTGAGTCCGTCCGTCGGCACCACCGGGATCCGGACGAACATCTCGGCCGCGGAGTCCTACCAGCAGAACTGGCTGCCGCTCCCCTACCCGGCGACGAAGGTGGACATCGACGGGCGCTGGCGGTACGAACCCGACGGGCGGACCCTGGTCGGCGACGACGGACAGACCACCCGCGGCGCGGAGTACTCGGTCAACAGCCTCCTGGTGAACCCGACTCCGGAGCAGCTTGCCGAGGCGACCTCGCCGCCGGAAGCGCTGCTGCGCGAGTACACAAAAGTGCCCCGCGAGCTGCCGGGCGTGGTCCGCGAAACGGCGCTGGAGGTGACGCAGGGCGCCACGAACAACTACGAGCGGGCGGTCAAGCTCCAGGACTGGTTCGCCGTCGAGGGCGATTTCAGCTACGACACCCAAGTCCAGTCGGGTACTGGCGTGCTGGCGATCCGCCGCTTCCTGGCCAACAAGGAGGGCTTCTGCGTCCACTTCGCGTTCTCGATGGCCGCGATGGCCAGGACGCTGGGCATACCGGCGCGGGTCGCGGTGGGCTTCACTCCGGGCTCCCCGCTGGCGGACGGCACCATGTCGGTCGGTCTGCGCGATGCGCACGCCTGGCCGGAACTGTACTTCGAGGGTGTGGGGTGGACGCGGTTCGAGCCGACCCCGACCCGGGGTTCCGTGCCCGAGTACACCCGGGCGGAGACGGTGCCCGGCGGCCCCAGCGACCCGGCGCAGCCCGAGGCGATTGGTTCGGCGACGCCCTCCGCGACGCCTACCGCCGAGGAGACCTGCCCGGCGCAGGCGAGGCAGCTGGGCGAGTGCGGCGCGCTCACGCCGCAGGACGTCCAGCCGCCCGCCGACCCGGGGGTGTCACTGGGGACCGTGCTGGGTGTGAGTCTGGCCGTGCTGGCGGTGGTGGTGGTGCCGCTGCTGCCGATGCTCTGGCGCATCCGGGTGCGTGCGCGCAGGCTCGGCTCCGCCGGGCGTACGGCCGAGGACGCCGTGGCCAGAACACTGGCGGCATGGCAGGAGATCACCGACACGGCCTGGGACCACGGCATCCTGCCGGACGACTCGCAGACGCCGCGCAAGACGGCCGCGCGCATCGTCCGGCTGGGCAGGCTGGAGGGAGAGGCCGCGGACGCGGTGCACCGGGTGTCCGGTGCGGTGGAGCAGGTGCTGTACGCCCGTGAGCCGCAGCCCGGTACGGGCCTGGCCGATGACGCCCGGCTGATCCAGGCCGGACTGCGGGAGCCGGTGGGCCGGGCGACGCGCCTGCGGGCGGTGCTCGCGCCCCGGTCGTCTGTCCGGGTGGTGTGGGCGTTCTCGGCGCGCTGGACGGCGCTCACGGACCGGTGGGACGCACGTCGCAGGCAGCTGAACGGGTGGGCGGGCTTCCGCTTCCTGCGCCGCCCGTCCCGGCAGCGAGGCTGACCTCGCGAAGTACGAGAACGAAGTACGAGAACGGGTAAGGGGCGACGCTCTTGAGCGTCGCCCCTTACCCGTACCGCATGTTGTTCGCTTACCTGTACAACAAGTTCACTGACCTTGTTCGTCACGGCGGCGCTGCCACCGCTGCTCAATGCGGTCCATTACCGACCTGCGCTGACGCGGCTGTCGGCGAGCTGCTGATGCCGTGTCTCCCAGGGTCTGCTGCTCTCCCGGTTTCGGCGCTTTGCGCCAACCGGTGACCGCGAGGACCGCACAGCCAAGCATGACGAGGAACCCCACCACGCTGATCCAGATCTGCTGGGCGACCATTCCGGCCATGAGGAGCGCGATACCCACCAGAAAGCCTGCGACCGCCTGGTAGACCCGTCGCCGGGTGTACGTACGCAGCCCGCTTCCCTCAAGCGCTGTAGCGAACTTGGGATCTTCGGCGTACAGCGCTCGCTCCATCTGCTCGAGCATTCGCTGCTCGTGCTCCGAGAGCGGCACGGAGTCCTCCTAGTCGTCGGTCGCGGGGGGCGACCGGTATGCGGCCCTTTCAGGATAGGCAGGGAATCGCCCCCGTGAAACCCGCCCTCTTCGCCAATTCGCCAGTCCGGGCCGCCATGTCGGCTCAGCTGTCGAGGCGTAGATTCCCCAACATCCGAGCCGTCATGCCGGATGGTGTCCTTCGATCATACGGGGCGCGCGGCGCGATCGGGGGCTCTGTGGCGTACTCCATCTGCCGCTGCGTTGCTGATCAGCCCTGCTTCTCACCCAGTATGTGCAGCTGACTCGCGACCGAGTGGAATGCGGGCTGTTCGGCGGCGGCGGCCTCCAGCTTGAGCAGCGCGTCCAGAGCCCCCGGCTCGGTGTCCACCAGGACGCCCGGAACCAGGTCGGCGAAGACCCGTACGCCGTGCACGGCGCCGATCTCGACGCCGGCGGCCGCGACCAGTTCGGTGAGCTGGTCGGCGGTGAAGCGGCGGGGCACCGGATCGCCTTCGCCCCAGCGGCCCGCGGGGTCGGACAGCGCCCTGCGGGCCTCGTTGAAGTGCCCGGCCAGCGCCCTGGCCAGGACGGCGCCGCCGACCCCGGCGGCGAGCAGGCTGAGCGCGCCGGCGGGACGGAGCGCGTCCACCGCGTTGCGTACGCCCTCGGCCGGGTCGTCGACGTACTCCAGCACGCCGTGGCAGAGCACCGCGTCATAGCCGCCGCGCTCCACGACATCGAACAGGCCGTGGATATCGCCCTGGACCCCGCGGACCCGGTCGGCCACCCCTGCCTCGGCCGCCCGGCGCTCCAGCGCGAAGAGCGCGTTCGGGCTGGGATCGACCACGGTGACGCGGTGGCCGAGCCTGGCCACGGGCACGGCGAAGTTGCCGGTGCCGCCGCCGGTGTCGAGGACGTCCAGGGCGTCCCTCCCGGCCGCTTTGACCCGGCGGTCGAGGGCGTCCTTGAGGACCTCCCAGACCACGGCGGTACGGAGAGAGGCGCGGGGTCGCATCGGATCCGACACGGCAGGTGACTCCTCGGGAGGTCGCACAGGTCAAGACGCCTCCACCCTATGGCCTCCGCCAGGCAGACCCGTGCTCCATCTCACCCCGCTCCGTCTCACCCCGCGGCGTCACCCGCTTCCGGCTGCTCCGCCCTGGGCAGCGGCAGCACCGGCTGGAGCACCAGCATCTGCTCGACCAGGCGCAGGAACATGGCCGCGTCGCGCAGCAGGTCGTCGGCCTCACGGTTGGAGGCCGCGCCCGGTATGCCCGCCTCGGCACGCGCCCTGCGCCGGGCGCCCGAGGCGAAGAGAAGGCTCCACTCGGACAGTTCGGGCGCGACCTCGGGAAGGACTTCCCAGGCGCTGCGGATGCGCTGCCTGCGCCGTTCGCTGGTCTCCGGACGGCCGCGGACTGCCAGCACCGCGGCGGCGGTGCGCAGGGCGGCCAGATGCGCCGTGGCGTACCGCTCGTTCGGCATTTCCAGGGTGGCGGCCTCGTCCAGTCCCGTACGTGCCTGGTCGAGCAGGTCGAGGGCGGCGGGCGGCGCCGAGGCCCGCCGCAGGACGGGGTGCACGTCGCTCGCCGGTCCTGCCGCCGAGGGGAGTGGGGAGAGTGAGGGGGGCGAGGGGAGTGAGGCAGGGCCGGTGGCGCGGCGCCGGTGTGCGGCTGCTGCGTAGGAGCTGGCCATGACGAACCTCCTGTCGTCGTGTGACGGCGCTGTGGCCGTATGTATCCATCGTGAGGGCCACCACTGACAATCGGCTCTGACCTGCGGCTTTGCATCGATCAAGGGTTCGGGATAGTTTTTGTACTGACCGGTCAGTACAAAAACTGGCCGGTGTGAAACCTGGGGAGGGGTACGTGGAGGACAGTCCGTACGGGGCGGCCGTGACCGCCGAGGGCTTCGGGCACAGGGGCCCGCGCGGCTGGGCCTTCCGCTCGGTCGACATCGCCGCGGAGCCCGGCGCGCTCGTCGCCGTCGAAGGTCCCTCCGGCTCCGGCCGCACCAGCCTGCTGCTCACGCTCACCGGCCGGATGCGCCCCACCGAGGGCCGCTGCGAGGTCGGCGGGCTTCAGCTGCCGCGCCGGATGGCCGCCGTACGCCGGATCAGCGCGCTGGGCCCGGTGCCGGATGTCAGCGAACTCGACCCCGCCCTGACCGTCGCCGAGCACCTGCGGGAACGCGTCCTGCTGCGACGCCGCTTCGACGGCTCGCCGGGCGCCCTGCTGCGGCTGCGGCCCCGGCCGCATGCCATGACTCATGCCATGCCGCGCTCACTGTCGTGGTCGCGTGCCGAGCGGTCGGCCGCGGCCCGGAGCCGTACCGACGAGGCGCTGGAGGCCGCGGGAGTCGACCTGGCCACGCTGCCGAAGGGCCGGCACACCCGCGTACGCGATCTGGAGCGGCTGGAGACGCTGCGCCTGTCCGTGGCCCTCGCCCTGATCGGCCGCCCCCGCCTGCTCGCCGTGGACGACACCGATCTCAAGCTCTCCGACACCGACCGGACGGAGGCCTGGAAGCTGCTGCGCTCCGTCGCGGACGGCGGTACGACGGTGCTCGCCGTGTGCAGCCAGGCCCCCGAAGGCACGACCGTCGTCCGCACGACCTCCGCCCGCACGACCGCCGGCGGCACGACCGAGGAAGGGACGGCCGATGCGCTCGCCGAAGCTGGCCGCGTTTGAGCTGAAGCGGTTCGCCAGGGGAAGGCTGCCGCGCGCCGCGCTCGTCGCGGTCCTGCTGCTGCCGCTGCTGTACGGCGCGCTGTACCTGTGGTCCTTCTGGGATCCGTACGGACGGCTGGACCGGGTGCCCGTAGCGCTCGTCAACGACGACAAGGGAGCCACCGCCGACGGCCGGAAGCTCGCGGCCGGTGACGAGATCACCAAGGGGCTGCGCGAGAGCAAGCTGTTCGCCTGGCACGAGGTGAGCGCGGCCGAGGCCCGCAAGGGTGTCGAGGACGGCAGGTACTACCTGTCGCTGACCATGCCGGAGGACTTCAGCGCGCGCATCGCGTCCAGTTCCGGCGACTCGCCCGAGACCGGCGCCCTTCAGGTCCGTACGAACGACGCCAACAACTACCTGGTCGGGCAGATCTCACGCACGGTATTCGCCGAGGTGCGCACCGCCGCATCGACCAACGCATCCCGCTCCTTCCTCGACCGGATCTTCATCTCCTTCTCCGGCATCCACGACGCGACCGAGAAGGCCGCGAAGGGCGCCGACGAGCTCAAGGGCGGCATCGGCACGGCGAAGAAGGGCGCCAAGGACCTCGCGGACGGGCTCAAGGACGCCAAGGACGGCAGCGGCAGGCTGGCCGGCGGGCTGACGCAGCTCAACAAGGGCGCGAGCGACCTGGAGACCGGATCGCAGCAGGTCGCCGACGGTACGCGGCTGCTCGCCGAGAAGGTCAATGGAACAGCCGCCGTCGTCCGTCCGTACCTCAGGGACAACGGCAGGGCCATCGGTGACACGGCCCGGCTGGTCGCCGACTCCTCCCAGGCCCTGCGCCGCCAACTCGGCCTCCTTGTGAAGACGGCCCCCGGCTCCGCGGCGCTCGCCCGCACCTCGGCCGACCAGCTCAGCGCCCTCTACGGGACTCGCTGCGAGGACACGCCCCTGCCCGACCCGGACCTCTGCCCCGCCCTCAAGCAGGCCAGGACCACGGCGTCCGACGTCGCCCTCGTCGCCGGCGACCTCAACACGCTGGTGGCGGAGAACAGCGGCACCCTGAAGAAGCTCGACGGCCATCTCGCCACGCTGCACCAGCAGGCGACGCAGCTCGCCAAACGGTCACCGCACCTGGCCGAGGACCTGGAGTCGGCCGTACGCGACATCAACAGGCTCAACTCCGGCGCCAAGAAGGTCGCCCAGGGCGCGGACAGCCTGCACACCGGCCTGAGCGGCGCCAAGACGGCCTCCGCCGCTCTCGACAGCGGCGTCGGCAAGCTCAAGAAGGGCGCCGGAAACCTGGACGGCGGGCTCTTCAGACTCGCCGACGGATCGACCGAGCTGGCCGGCGGGCTGAACGACGGCGTGCGCGAGATCCCCGACTACGGCAAGAAGGACCGCGACGCGCGCACCGAAGTGATGGCCGATCCGGTACGGCTGGCCGGTCAGTCCCTGCACACCTCGCCGAACTACGGCACCGGCTTCGCCCCTTACTTCATTCCGCTCTCCCTCTGGGTGGGCTCAATGGTGGCGTACATGATCATCCAGCCGCTCAACCGGCGGGCCCTCGCCGCCGGCGCATCGGCCCGGCGGATCGCCCTGGCGGGCTGGCTGCCGGTCGCCGCGATCGGCGTGCTCCAGGTCGCGGCGCTGATGTCTGTCCTGCACTGGGGCCTCGGGCTGCGGATGGCGTACGCGGCCGGCGCGGTGGGCTTCCTGGCCCTGGTGACCTGCTGCTTCGCCGCGATCATCCAATGGCTGAACGCGCGCTTCGGGGCCCCGGGCCGGATCCTCGTGCTGGCACTGCTGATGCTCCAGCTGACCTCGGCGGGCGGGACCTATCCCGTACAGACCAGCCCCGCCTTCTTCGGCGCGATCCATCCCTTCCTGCCAATGAGTTACGTCGTCGAGGCGCTGCGCAGGCTGATCACGGGCGGCGGACTCGGCCCGGTGTGGCAGGCGTGCGCGGTGCTGGCCGCCTTCACCGCGGGCGCGCTCGCGCTGACGGCCGTCTCCGCGCGGCGCAAGCAGGTGTGGACGCTCGACCGGCTGCACCCCGAGCTGAGTCTGTGAGAGCCGGGGAGGGCTGGTGGCCTGTGAGAATCGATGCCATGGACGGCATGGACAACACCAGCACCAGCACCAGGATCGGTACGAGTACCAGCACGAGACGGCGGGCGACCCGGGCGAAGCTCTACGAGGCCGCTGTGACGCTCATCGCCGAGCAGGGATTCTCGGCGACCACGGTAGACGAGATCGCGGAGCGCGCCGGGGTCGCCAAGGGCACGGTCTACTACAACTTCAAAAGCAAGACCGAGCTCTTCGAGGAGCTGCTGCGCTACGGCGTCGGGCTGCTCAGCGCCTCCCTCCAGGCCGCCGCCGACGAGACGGACGAGCGCGGCGGCACCAAGGTCGACGCGCTGGACGCCATGATCAAGGCCGGTCTGGGATTCATCGACCGCTATCCCGCCTTCACGCAGCTGTACGTGGCGGAGCTGTGGCGCACCAACCGGGCGTGGCAGCCGACGCTCCTGGTCGTACGGCAGCAGGCGGTGGCGGTGATCGAGACGGTACTCGCGGAAGCCGTCGCGAACGGGGAGCTGAGCGACGAGATCGACGTGCCGCTCACGGCTGCCGCGCTGGTCGGGATGGTGCTGGTGGCGGCGCTGGACTGGCAGGCGTTCCAGCCGGAGCGGTCGATCGACGATGTGCACTCGGCGCTGTCGAGGTTGCTGCACGGCCGGGTGAGCGGTCGCTGAGGCGTCCGGTTGGCGCGGCGGCACGACGGTGCGGGGTGCCGAGGGGTGCCGGGTGCCAGGTGCCAGGTGCCGGGTGCCAGGTGCCGGGTGCCAGGACAGAAAAGCGCCTGTCCGGTGAGGCTCGATCCCCCCGAGCCTCACCGGACAGGCGCTCTTCTTACTTCTTACCTCTCGCTCCGGGGAACCCATTCCCCCCGTTGTTCCCCCACGGTCACTGGGTTCCCCGTCCTGCTCCCCGTACCGTCCGGGGAGCCACGCCGTTCCGCCGCCCCGTGTCGTCGGTGCCGGCGTCGCGCCCCTTCCGTGGTCCCCACTCTTCCCTCCGCGCAGGTCCGGGCCCATCCGCGCGCGTACTCAACTCGTCCACTAGGTACGCATACTCAGCCATCCGCGCTCATGCCCATGCGCGAGCGCCGCCCGGTGACGATCGCGTTGTCAGTGGTGGCCGATACAGTCACGGACATGGCACGGATTGCGGTGATCGGCGCCGGGATGGGCGCCCTGGCGGCTGCCGCCCGGCTGGCTGTGGCAGGCCACCGGGTGACGGTGTATGAGCGCGCGGCGACCTACGGCGGCGCCGTGGGCCGGTTCGAGCGCGCGGGGTTCGTCTTCGATACCGGCCCCGGTCTGCTGCATCTGCCCGCCGTATGGCGGGACTTGTTCATCAAGACCGGCAAGGAGCCGCTGGAGCAGTGCGTCGGGCTCGTCCAGGTGGACCCGGCGAGCCGCCATCTCTTCGCCGACGGCACCGAGGTACTGCTGCCGAACGCCTCGCGGGCCGGAATCGTCTCCGCGCTGGACGCGGCGCTCGGCGCGGGGGCGGGCGAGCGGTGGGGCGCGTTCCTGGGGCGGGCCAGGGATGCCTGGGACCGGTCCCGGCGGCCCCTGCTCGAAGAGCCCCTGTGGGCCGACTGGCAGGTGCTGGGACGCGATCCGTATCCGGCACTCCGGCAGCGGAAGGCGCTGCGGATGCGCCAGGCGTCCACGGTCGCGGAGGTCGGCGCGTGGGAGTTGGCGGAGCCGCGGCTGGCCGCGCTGCTGGACGGGTACGCCCTGGCGTACGGCCTGGATCCCCGGCACGCTCCCGCGGGTGCCGCCGTGCTGCCGTACATGGAGCAGACCTTCGGCAGTTGGTACGCCGAGGGCGGGCTGCGGGAGCTGGCGCGCGCGGTGTACGAGCGGTGCCTGGCGCGGAAGGTGGAGTTCGCCTTCGGTACGGAGGTGTGCCGGATCGCCGAGAAGGACGGGCGGGCGGCCGGGGTCGAGCTCGCCGACGGCACGGTCGCCGGGGCCGACCATGTGGTGGCGGGCGCCGGGGTGGCGGCGGATCTCGTCGGGCACGAGCTGTGGCGGGACACAGACGTACGGCCTCACGGGAGCGCCGGAGGCACGCCGCTGCCGGGCAGGTTCACCGTGCTGCTGGCGCTGAGCGGTGCGCGGCCGGGATCGGCAGTGCACCGGAGTGTGGTCCACTCCCCCGCGGCGGGCGCGGAGGCCGCGGCGGTCTTCGCCGGCCGGCCGGCCGAGCGGCCCACGGTCACGGTGTTGCGGCCGGACGATCCGCGTACCCGCCCGGACGAGGTGCATGAGGCGGTCACCCTCTCCGCGACCGTTCCGGCCCACGGGGGTGCGGGTGTCGACTGGACCGACGCGGCGCTGCGCGAGCGGTACGCCCAGGTGCTGATCGACGCCGCGCGCACGGCCGTTCCGGAAATACGCGAGCGCCTGCTGTGGCACGAGATACGGACGCCCGCGGAGGCGGGCGTGGTGTCCGCTCCGGCACTGGCCGGGGGCGGCGGGCGGTATCTGCACCCGGCCAACAGCACCCGGCTGCCCGGCCTTTATCTGGTGGGCGGCCGGTCGCACCCGGGCGGCGGTCTGGCGCACGCCGGGATGTCGGGTGCGCTGGTGGCCGGACTGATCGTGGAGGGCCCGGAATTCCGCGGTTCCCAGTGACCGGATCCCGACCGCCCCCGACGGCGCGAGGCGGTCAGTAGCGGTACGGCTGCTGCTCGTTGTACCCGGGGCCGTAGCCGTGCGGGGAGGGGTCCTCCTGCGGCAGCGGCGGCGTCTGCTGATCCTCCTCGCGCGGCTGCGGCACCCAGACGCCCCCGGGCGGCGTCTCGCTGTACTGCTGCTGGGCGTAGGGGTCGGCGTACTGCTGTTGCTGCTGGCCGCCGAAGCTGTCGTACGTCTCGTAGGTGTCGTACTGCTGGCCGCCCACGTACGGGTCGGAGTAGGCGGCGTACTGCTGCTGGCCCGTGCCGTAGTCGTACTGCCCGCCGTAGCTGTCCTGGCCCGACGGCTGCTGACCGTAGCCGGAGCCGGAGCCGGGGTAGGCGTCGTAACCGCTGTCGTACGTGGCGTAGTTCTGGCTCTGGTCCTGCTGTTGGTCCTGGTGCCGGTCCTGGTCCTGGGCGGCCTGCTGCTGAGCCTCGTACGCCGCGTCGCTGTACACGCCGTACTGCCCCGTGTCGTCCGGCAGCGGCTGCGGCTCGTAGACCGCGCGCGACTCCAGTTCCGGCTCCGGGACGGCGACGGCTTCGTAGGCGAGGTCGGAGACCTCCAGCGTGGGCTCTCGGGAGGCTCCCTGGTCCCGCCGGCCTGTGGACTTGCGCCGTCGGCTCGCCCCCGGGCTGCCGCCGAGCGCCCAGCCGGTGGAGAAGCCGCGCCGGAAGGAGAGCGTGACGTAGGTCTGGCCGACCGCGAAGGCGATGGCGCCGAACGCGATCACCGGGACCGAGGGCACCAGTACGCCGACAACCACCCCGAGGAAGCCCGCGAAGGCGAGCAGTCGCCAGCGCAGCCGGGCCTTGTACTGCAGCAGCACCTCACCGAGCAGCCATAGCGCGACAACGCCGAACGCGAGATAGAGGACCGTCCAGCCCATGCCCGCCCCCCTCCTGCGGCCGCCGCCCCTGTTCGGAGCGGGTACGACCGATCACGACTGCTCGTGCAGTCCGAGATTCTCGTAGATCTCAAGCGTCGCGGTGGAGTTGTTGAGTGTAATGAAGTGCAGTCCGGGGACACCCTCGGAGAGCAGCCCCGCGCAGAACTCCGTCGCGAACTCGATGCCAATGGAGCGTACAGCGGCGGGATCGTCCTTGACGGTGAGGATCCTCTCTTTCAGCGCGGACGGCAGCGAGGCATTGCTGAGCTGCGCGAATCGTTCGAGCTGCTTCACGTTGGTGACCGGCATGATTTCCGGGATGATCGGGGTCTCGCAGCCCGCGGCCTCGACCCGGTCGCGCAGCCGCAGATAGTCCTCGGGCTGGAAGAACATCTGCGTGATCGCGTAGTCGGCGCCCGCCCGGCACTTGTCCACGAAGTGGCGGATGTCGGTGTCCCAGTCCGCCGAGCGCGGGTGCATCTCGGGGAAGGCGGCGACGCCGACGCAGAAGTCCCCGGACTCCTTGATCAGCCGCACCAGCTCGGCGGCGTACCGCACACCCTTGGGGTGCTTGATCCACTCGCCCATCGGGTCGCCGGGCGGGTCGCCCCGGACGGCGAGGATGTTGCGGATCCCGGCATCGGCGTACTGCCCGATCATGTTGCGCAGTTCGGCGATGGAGTGGTTCACCGCAGTGAGGTGCGCGACGGGGGTGAGGGTGGTGTCGGCGGCGATCCGCTCGGTCGCCTTGACGGTGCCCGCGCGCGTCGAACCGCCCGCGCCGTAGGTCACGGACACAAAGCTGGGACCGACCGCTTCGACTCTGCGCAGCGCGTTCCAGAGGTTGCGCTCGCCCTTCTCGGTCTTGGGCGCCCAGAACTCGAAGGAGTACGACGATTTGCCGGTCGCAAGCAGTTCGCGCACCGTTCGTGCGCGATCTGTCCTGGTAGAAGCTGTTCCGGAGGCCATACGGGCAGGTTAACCACGGCTCGGCGGTCACCCAACCGAACAGTAGAGAAATGCCTGATTTATCCGATTGCCGTCCACCCCTCGGACACTTTTCGGACAGCTATGTGGACGCTTATGCGGACACCTGTGCGGCGCGTATCCGCTTGGCCAGTGCCGCCGTCGCCTCGGCCGGGTCGTCGGCCTCGGTGATCGCCCGTACGACGACGATCCTGCGCGCGCCCGCCTCCAGCACCTCGTCGAGATTGCCGGCGTCGATGCCGCCGATCGCGAACCACGGCCGCTCGGTGCCCAGCGCGGCGGCGTACCGCACGAGGCCGAGCCCCGGTGCGTACCGCCCGGGCTTGGTCGGGGTGGGCCAGCAGGGGCCCGTACAGAAGTAGTCCACGCCGGGTTCCACGGCGGCGGCGTCGACCTCGGACTCGGCGTGGGTGGAGCGGCCGATCAGCACGTGGTCGCCGAGGATCGCGCGGGCGGCGGGGACCGGCAGATCGCCCTGTCCCAGATGCAGCACGGCGGAGCCTATGGCGTGTGCCACATCGGCGCGGTCGTTCACGGCGAGCAGCTTGCCGTGGCGGCGGCAGGCGTCGGCGAAGATCTGGAGGTGCTCCAGCTCCTCGGCCGCCTCCATGCCCTTGTCGCGCAGCTGCACGATGTCGACCCCGGAGGTGAGCACGGCGTCGAGGAACTCGGCGAGGTCACCCTCCTCCTTCCGGGCGTCCGTGCACAGATAGAGCCGGGCGTCGGACAGCGGCGTACGAGGCGTACGAGGCGTACGAACCGTGGGCATGGCTACCGCGGGCATGGCTGGTCCCCCCGTTGGGTCGGCTGAGTCGGCGGTGGACGGGCGGCGGCTGCACACCTCCGCCCGCACCACCGCGTGTGGGTGCCATTGCCGTCCTGCCACCCTGACGGCCCCGACGTCGCGGCGTCAGGGTGGCAGGACGGCCAGGACAGCAAGGCGTCAGACAGCGAGGGCCTGAGCCCGACGCTTCACCTCCGTGCCGCGGTTCTCGCTGAGCGCCTGCGCGGGCGTGCCCGGCAGGGACGGGTCGGAGGTGAAGAGCCACTCAAGCATCTCTTCGTCGGTGAAGCCGTCGTCCCTCAGGAGGGTCAGGGTCCCGGCGAGACCCTTGACCACCTTGTCGCCGTCGATGAAGGCGGCAGGCACCTGAAGCGCCCGGTTCGCACCGCGGCGTACGGCGATCAGCTGGCCTTCCTTGACCAACTGCCGTACGCGTGTCACCTCGACACCGAGCATTTCCGCGATGTCGGGAAGGTGGAGCCAGGCGGGTACGAGAGCATCGATTTTTGCGTCAATCTCGGTCACAGGACAAGCGTGCCATCCCGGACTGACAGTGGATAGCCGGACCCTAGTCGGCTGCCTCCTTCAGAGGCACCGACGGGTCGGCCGCACGCACCGGATCGAGCCGCGCTCCGGACACGATGAGTTTGCGCCCCTGCGTCAGATCACGGGCCCTGCCGACGGCGAGCAGCGCCACCAGCGCGCCCTGGCGCAGCCACAGCACCGACCAGGAGGCACCCGCCGGATCACCCCGCCACATCAGCGTGTCGGCGGCCGGGTGATGCCCGGCGTACTGGACGAAGCGGCCGAACTGCTCGGACCAGAAGTACGGAACCGGGTCGTAGACCGCCGGCACCTCGGGCAGCCCGCCGCCCGGCAGGCTGCCGATGATGTTGGCGGCGACCGTACGCGGCCCCTGGAGGGCGTTGTCCCAGTGGTGCACGAGCAGCCGCTCGCCGTAGCGGCCGGACGGGAAGGAGGCGCAGTCCCCGACGGCGTACACATCGGGCAGTGAGGTGCGCAGATACTCGTCGGCGGTGATTGCGCCGTCCGGGCCGAGCGCGATACCGGAGCCGGAGCCGGCCAGCCAGGCGGTGGCGGGCCGGGCGCCGATGCCGACGACGACGGCGCCCGCCGGGAGCTGCCTGCCGTCCGCGAGGATTACCGTCCCCGGTTCGACGGCCGCCACGCGCGCGTGGGTGAGCAGTTCCACACCGTACTCCGCGTACCAGTCGGCCATCGGGGCGGCGACCTCGGCGGGCAGGGCCCCGGTCAAGGGCCGCCCGGCGGCCTCGACAACGGTGACCGTGCGGCCCGCCTCGCGGGCGGCCGTGGCGAACTCCGCGCCGATCCAGCCTGCGCCGACGACCACGATGTCGTGGTGCGCGGCGAGGACGGGGCGCAGCCGCGCGGCGTCATCGAGCGTCCGCAGCAGATGGACGCCGGGGACGCCCTCGGCGTCCGGGAGCCTGACCGGCTCCGCGCCGGTGGCGAGGACCAGGATGTCGTACGGCACCGGGCCCGCCTCGGTGTCCAGTTCGTGCGCGTCGGCGCGTACGCCGGTCACCTCGCAGCCCAGCCGCAGTTCGACGCCGAGCGCCTCGAAGTCGACGTCGAAGGCCGAGCCCTCCGCCGTGCCGAGCAGGATCGCCTTGGAGAGCGGGGGCCTGTCGTAGGGCTGGTGCGGTTCGGCGCCGATGAGGGTGACGGGGCCGGTGAAACCCTGTTCCCGCAGGGCCACGGCGGTCTGCACACCCGCCATGCCCGCGCCGACGACGACCACGCGCTGCCGATGGGCTGCCTGTGCTGTCCGCTGCTCGCTCACCCGGCAACCTTAGTTGCCGGTCCCTTACTCCGCGTTGAGGCCTGGGGTTAGGGTGGCGACCGTAAGGCACTCGCGGGAGTCCGGACGCACCGGGCTGAGAGGGAGGCTGGACGGCCTCCGACCGTACGAACCTGATCCGGGTCATGCCGGCGAAGGGAGGGGCTGGACGCCCATGTCTCGTACTTCAGACGTCCTCATTGTCGGGGGCGGCATCATCGGCCTGGTCACGGCCTGGCGCACGGCGCAGCGCGGGCTGAGCGTCGCCGTCGCCGATCCGGCGCCGGGCGGCGGGGCCGCGCAGGTCGCGGCGGGCATGCTCGCCGCCGTCACCGAGCTCCACTACGGCGAGCAGACGCTGCTCCGCCTCAATCTGGAGTCCGCGCGGCGCTACCCCGCGTTCGTCGCCGAGCTGGAGGAGGCGAGCGGACAGTCCGTCGGCTACCGCGCGTGCGGCACGCTCGCCGTGGCACTCGACGCGGACGACCGCGCGCACCTGCGTGAACTGCACACCCTGCAACGCCAGTCGGGCCTGGAGTCGGAGTGGCTCACGGGGCGTGAATGCCGCCGCCTGGAGCCGATGCTCGCGCCCGGCGTGCGCGGGGGCCTGCGGGTGGACGGCGACCACCAGGTCGATCCGCGGCTGCTGGCCGCGGCGCTGGTGACGGCCTGTGAGCGGGCCGGGGTGGTGTTCCACCGCGGCTGGGTGGAGCGGCTTTCGGTGGTACGGGGGCGGGCGGCCGGGGTCGTACTGGCGGCGGGCGCCCAGGGCGCGGGCCAGGGGGCGGGCCCGGGGGACGAACTCGCGGCGGAACAGGTGGTGCTGGCGGGCGGCTCCCTGAGCGGCAGGCTCGGCGGCGTACCGGCGGACGTACTTCCTCCGGTACGGCCGGTGAAGGGCCAGGTCCTGCGGCTGACCGTGCCGGCTCCGTACGCGCCCTTCCTCTCCAGGACCGTGCGTGCGGTGGTGCGCGGCAGCCACGTCTATCTGGTGCCGCGCGAGAGCGGCGAGCTGGTCGTGGGCGCGACCAGCGAGGAGCTCGGCTGGGACACCACTGTGACGGCGGGCGGGGTGTACGAGCTGCTGCGCGACGCGCACGAGCTGGTGCCCGGCATCACCGAGCTGCCGCTCACCGAGACGCGCGCCGGGCTGCGGCCCTGCTCGCCCGACAACGCGCCGCTGCTGGGGCCGACCGCGCTGCCGGGGCTGCATCTGGCGACGGGGCACCACCGCAATGGGGTGCTGCTCACGCCGGTGACCGGGGATGTGCTGGCGACTGTGCTGGCCGGTGGCGACGTGCCGGAGGAGGCGCGTCCCTTCACTCCTCGCCGCTTCTCTGCCGGGTCCGTCGTGCCTGCCGGGTCCGTGCCTGCCTCGCCTGCCGCGACTCAGGAGCAGTTCGTATGAACGTCCTGAACGTCTCCGTCAACGGCGAGACGCGAGAGCTCGCCACCGGCACCACCCTGGACGCCCTGGTCGCGGCCCTGACCGCCGCCTCGTCCGGTGTCGCCGCCGCCGTCAACGAGGCGGTCGTCCCGCGCGGCGAGTGGGCCCGTACGCGCCTCGGCGACGGCGATCGCGTCGAAATCCTCACCGCTGTGCAGGGAGGCTGATCACCATGGCCGACGACCGTCTCACCATCGGCTCCACGACGTTCAACTCCCGCCTGATCATGGGTACAGGCGGGGCGCCCAGCCTCGACGTACTCGAACGCTCCCTCGTCGCGAGCGGCACCGAACTCACCACCGTCGCGATGCGCCGCGTCGACCCGACCGTGCGGGGCTCCGTCCTGTCCGTCCTGGAGAAGCTCGGTATCCGTGTGCTGCCCAATACGGCGGGGTGCTTCACGGCGGGCGAGGCCGTGCTGACCGCCCGGCTGGCGCGGGAGGCGCTCTCCACGCAGTGGATCAAGCTGGAGGTCATCGCGGACGAGCGCACGCTGCTGCCCGATCCGATCGAGCTGCTGGACGCGGCGGAGACGCTGGTGGACGACGGCTTCACGGTCCTGCCGTACACGAATGACGACCCGGTGCTCGCCCGGAAACTGGAGGACGTGGGCTGCGCGGCGATCATGCCGCTGGGCTCGCCGATCGGCTCCGGCCTGGGCATCCGTAATCCGCACAACTTTCAGCTGATCGTCGAGCACGCGCGCGTGCCGGTGATTCTGGACGCGGGCGCGGGCACGGCGTCCGACGCGGCGCTGGCGATGGAGCTGGGCTGTGCGGCGGTGATGCTGGCGTCGGCGGTGACGCGCGCGCAGGAGCCGGTGCTGATGGCGGAGGCGATGCGGCACGGGGTCGAGGCGGGGCGGCTGGCGTACCGGGCGGGGCGGATTCCGCGGCGGCACTTCGCGGAGGCGTCGTCGCCGGTGGGGGGGCGGGCGGTGCTGGATGCGGAGCGGCCGGCGTTCTGAGGCGGTCGGCCGCGCCTGGGCCTGTCGGGCGGGGCCGCTGCGCGGGGCCTGTTCCCCACCCCGCCTCACCTCGAACTGGGGCTCCGCCCCAGACCCCGTACGCCCTTCGGGCGTGTCCTCAATCGCCGGACGGGCTCTATTCACGTCACAGGTCCGCCTCAGTACCGCTGCGGTCCAGACCCGACCCCACCCGGCCATCTACCCCTCTCCGCCCCTGCTCGTACAATCACCGGCGTGGATACGACCCTCAAGGACCCCCTCGTCGGGCACGTGCTCGACGGCCGCTACCGCGTCGACGCGCGCATCGCCGTCGGCGGTATGGCCACGGTCTACCGGGCCGTCGACACCCGACTCGACCGGGTGCTCGCCCTCAAGGTGATGCACCCCGCCCTCGCCGCCGACGCCTCCTTCGTGGAGCGGTTCATCCGCGAGGCCAAATCCGTGGCGCACCTCGCGCACCCCAACGTCGTAGGGGTCTTCGACCAGGGCGCCGAGGGCGCGTACGTCTACCTGGCGATGGAGTACGTCGCTGGCTGCACCCTGCGCGACGTACTGCGCGAGCGCGGCGCGCTCCAGCCGCGGGCCGTGTTCGACATCCTGGAACCCGTGCTCGCCGCGCTCGGCGCCGCGCACCGGGCCGGGTTCGTGCACCGGGACATGAAGCCGGAGAACGTGCTGATCGGGGACGACGGCCGGGTCAAGGTCGCCGACTTCGGTCTCGTACGGACCGTCGGCTCGGTCACCAACACCACCGGGACCGTGCTCGGCACCGTCTCCTACCTCGCGCCCGAGCAGATCGAATACGGCACGGCCGACACCCGCGCCGATGTGTACGCGTGCGGGGTCGTCCTCTACGAGATGCTGACGGGCGCCAAGCCGCATGCCGGCGACAACCCCGCCCAGGTGCTCTTCCAGCACCTGAACGAGGACGTACCGGCCCCTTCCGCTCTGGTCCCCGGGCTCGCCGTCGAGCTCGACGAGCTGGTGGCGAGCGCCACCGCCCGTAACCCCGAGGTCCGCCCGTTCGACGCGGTGGCGCTGCTCGCGCAGGTCCGCGAGGCCCGGGCGGCGCTCGGTGACGAGCAGCTGGATCTGGTACCGCCGCAGGCACGTACGGACGCCGAGGACAGGACGGACGGAAAGCACGGGGCGGACGGGACTGACGGGACCGACAGGGCACCCGCCGACGAGGACCGTACGGATGTGATCCCGCGGATCCTCCCCCGCGAGGAGCCTGAGGTCCACCACACCGCCCGGCTCGCGATGCCGCCCGCCCCGGAACCGCAACAGCAGCCCTGGTTCGCCCGCCGACGCTCCATCGTCGCGCTGCTGGCCGCGGCGTTCCTGGTCATCGGCGTCGGTGCGGGCGTCTGGTATATCAACTCCGGTCAGTTCACCCGCGTACCCGCCCTGATCGGCACGACCGAATCGCAAGCCAGGCAGAAACTGAAGAGCGCCGGTCTTGATGTGAAGCAGGTCCGCCACGACTTCAGCGAGACGGTCGAGCGCGGCACGGTCATCGACACCGACCCCACGACCAACGCGCGGATCCGCGGCAATGGCTCGGTGACCATCGTCGTCTCGCTCGGCCCGGAGATCGTCAAGGTCCCCCAGGTCAAGGGCAAGCCGCAGGCCGAGGCCGAGCAGGAGCTGAAGAAGCTCGGGCTTGCGCCAGGGGTCGTCACCAAGGAATTCAGCGAAGAGGTCACGCAGGGGGCCGTGATCCGTACGAACCCGGCGGCCGGCACCGCCCGCAGCCCCGATTCCGCGGTCGCCCTCGTCGTCAGCCAGGGCGCGCCGATCGATGTCCCGGATGTCACCGGGGAGACCGTCGCGGAGGCCACCAGCAAGCTCGAAGGGGCCGGTTTCACGGTCAAGGTCGCCGCCGAGCAGATCAACTCGCCACAGGACGTGGGCTCCGTCGCCAGGCAGTCCGCGACCGAGGGCTCCCAGCTCGCCCGCGGCGAGACCATCACGCTGACCGTCTCCAAGGGCCCGCGCATGATCGAGGTGCCCGATGTCGTCGGTGACAACGTGGACGCCGCCAAGAAAGCCCTGGAGTCGGCGGGCTTCAAGGTGAAGGTGGAACGGAATTTCCCCTTCCTCGGAGATACGGTGGAGAGCCAGTCCGCCAAGGGCGGCTCCACGGCCGCCGAGGGCAGCACCATCACCATCAAGACCAAGGGGCTCTAGTCCTGATCCGCAACCCCGTCGGCAGCCACGTCCCCGTGGCCGGCGGCCTCGCCAGGACCGGCCTCGCCTACGCGCGTGAGCTGGCGGCGGAGACCGTCCAGGTCTTCGTCGCCAATCCGCGCGGCTGGGCGACGCCGATCGGCAACCCCGTGCAGGACGAACTGTTCCGCGCCGGTTGCGAGGCCGAAGGGATCACGGCGTACGTCCATGCCCCGTATCTGAACAACTTCGGCTCGCACACCGAGGAGACGGCCGAGAAGTCCGTGGCGTCCCTGCGCCACTCTCTGCGCAGGGGCCGGGAGATCGGCGCGCTGGGGGTGGTGGTGCACACCGGGTCGGCCACCGGCGGGCGCACCCGCGAGGTGGCTCTGGCGCAGGTGCGGGAGCGGATGCTGCCGCTGCTGGACGAGCTGACGCACGACGACGACCCGTTCCTGCTGCTGGAGTCGACGGCAGGCCAGGGCTACTCGCTCTGTTCGAGGATCTGGGACTTCGGGCCGTACTTCGAGGCCCTGGACGCACACCCGAAGCTGGGCGTGTGTCTGGACACCTGCCACGTCTTCGCGGCGGGGCATGATCTGGCGGGCCCGTACGGGGTGGCGCAGACCCTGGATCTGCTGGTGGACACGGTCGGCGAGGGACGGCTGAAGCTGATCCACGCCAACGACTCCAAAGACGTGGTCGGCGCACACAAGGACCGCCACGCGAACATTGGCTCGGGCCATATCGGCGAGGAGCCGTTCCGGGAGCTGATGCGCCACCCGGCGACCGAGGGCGTACCGCTGATCATCGAGACGCCGGGCGGCAAAGACGGGCACGCGGTGGATGTGGAGCGCCTGAAGAAGCTCCGCGAGAGCTGCTAGCTCTAAGCTGCTATCTGCTATCTGCTAGAGCTCCGGGCCGTCGCCGGGCTCCTCCTGGTAGGAGTAGCGCTGCTCCCGCCACGGGTCACCGAGATTGTGGTAGCCGCGCTCCTCCCAGAAACCACGGCGGTCGTCGATCATGTACTCCACGCCCCGGACCCATTTCGGTCCCTTCCAGGCGTACAGATGCGGTACGACCAGCCGCAGCGGAAAGCCGTGCTCGGCGGTGAGCAGCTCGGCGTCCTTGTGGGTGGCGAAGATCGTCCGCTCCGCGACGAAGTCGGAGAGCCGCAGATTGGCGCTGTATCCGTACTCCGCCCAGACCATGACATGGGTGACGTTCGGGGCGGGCGGCGCGAGCTCCACGATCGTGCGGGCGGGCACACCGCCCCATTCGGCCCCCAGCATGCTGAACTTTGTCACGCAGTGCAGATCGGCGACGACGGTGGAGAAAGGCAGCGCCGAGAACTCCTCGTGGCTCCAGCAGTGCTTGCCACCGTCGGCCGTGGCTCCGAAAACCCTGAATTCCCAGCGTTCTGGCTTGAATTTGGGTACAGGCCCATAGTGGGTGACCGGCCAGCCGCGTTGCAATCGCTGACCCGGCGGAAGCCCGGACTCCTCTGCTGCGCGGTATTCCCGGCTCTCCGGCTGACCCATGTCATCCATGGTGACAGACCAGGAGGGGTGGTCATGACCAGGTCTGGCCCGATTCGGGCAACTCCTACTAAGCATGCACTTACTGGACGGCCCCCGGACACGGTGCGAGGATGCGCGCACCTGCCCAAGTCACACGCGCGGAAGGAGCCTCTGCGATGCAGGGCGACCCCGAGGTCCTTGAGTTCCTCAATGAGCAGCTGACCGCCGAATTGACCGCAATCAATCAGTATTTCTTGCACGCGAAGATGCAGGAGAACTTCGGCTGGACGAAGCTCGCCAAGTACACCCGGTCGGAGTCCTTCGACGAGATGCGACACGCGGAGGTACTGACCGACCGGATTCTCTTCCTCAACGGCCTGCCGAACTACCAGCGCCTTTTCCATGTACGGGTGGGGCAGACGGTCACCGAGATGTTCCAGGCCGACCGGCAGGTCGAGGTGGAGGCGATCGATCGCCTCAAGCGCGGCATCGAGGTCATGCGCGCCAAGGGCGACATCACTTCCGCGAACATCTTCGAATCGATCCTGGCCGACGAGGAGCACCACATCGACTACCTCGAAACCCAGCTGGCGCTGGTGGAGAAGCTGGGCGAGGAGCTCTACATCTCCCAGCTGATCGAACAGCCGGAGAGCTGACCGGGAGAGCGGAGAGCTGAGAGGGATGTTTCAGGCTGCTTCGCCGAGCTGAGCGTGAGCGGCGGGGACCGCCTCGTCCGCCTCCCGGCGGGGGCACCCGCCCCGGCCCAGTAGTCCCTGGATACGGCGTACACACGAACCGCAGTCGGTGCCGGCCTTGGAGACCGACGCTATCTGGCGGGGAGTGCAGGCGCCGGCGTCAGCGTGTTCCCTGACCTGCTTCTCGGTGATGCCGAAGCATGAGCAGACGTACACGCGGCTCACCTTCCTGCTGCAACTGTCGGGCCCGTCCCGTATTCGGTGAGGCTAACCTAACCTTACCCTCCACCGCCGGAGCGCAAAAGCCCTGGATACGACGGTAGGGCGCGGATCACATCGATCCGCGCCCTACCGTCGCCCTGCCGTCGCTCTGTGTCTCTCACCGGCTCACTGAGAGCGGTACATCTCCGCCACCAGGAAAGCCAGGTCCAGAGACTGGCTGCGGTTCAGCCGCGGATCGCAGGCCGTCTCGTAGCGCTGGTGCAGATCGTCCACGAAGATCTCGTCGCCGCCGCCCACACACTCGGTGACATCGTCGCCCGTGAGCTCGACGTGGATGCCGCCCGGGTGCGTGCCGAGCTCCTTGTGGACCTCGAAAAAGCCCTTGACCTCGTCCAGCACATCGTCGAAGCGGCGGGTCTTGTGGCCGGAGGCCGCCTCGAAGGTGTTGCCGTGCATCGGGTCGGTCACCCACACCACCGTGGAGCCCGAGGCGGTGACCTTCTGGACCAGCTCCGGGAGCTTGTCCCGCACCTTGTCCGCGCCCATCCGCACCACGAAGGTCAGCCGACCGGGCTCGCGCTCCGGGTCGAGCTTGTCGATGTAGCGCAGCGCCTCGTCGACCGTGGTCGTCGGGCCCAGCTTCACACCGATCGGGTTGCGGATCTGCGAGGCGAACTCGATGTGCGCGCCGTCCAGCTGGCGGGTGCGCTCGCCGACCCAGACCATGTGGGCCGAGACGTCGTACAGCCGGCCCGTACGGGAGTCGACGCGGGTCAGGGCGGACTCGTAGTCCAGCAGCAGTGCCTCGTGAGAGGCGTAGAACTCGACCGTACGGAACTCCGCCGGGTCGGTCCCGCAGGCCTCCATGAACGCCAGCGCGTTGTCGATCTCCCGGGCGAGCTGCTCGTAGCGCTGGCCGGAGGGGGACGACTTCACAAAGTCCTGGTTCCAGGCATGCACCTGGCGCAGGTCGGCGTAGCCGCCGGTGGTGAAGGCGCGCACCAGGTTGAGCGTCGCCGAGGAGGCGTTGTACATCCGCTTCAGGCGCTCGGGGTCCGGAATGCGGGACTTCTCGGTGAAGTCGAAGCCGTTGACGGAGTCGCCCCGGTAGGTGGGGAGCGTCACACCGTCGCGGGTCTCGACCGGCTTGGAGCGCGGCTTGGAGTACTGCCCCGCGATCCGGCCGACCTTCACCACCGGCACGGACGCGGCATAGGTGAGCACCGCGCCCATCTGGAGGAGCGTCTTGAGCTTGTTACGGATCTGGTCGGCGGACACCGCGTCGAAGGCCTCGGCACAGTCACCGCCCTGGAGGAGGAACGCCTCGCCCTTGGCGACGGCTCCCAGTCGGGCGCGCAGCTGGTCGCACTCGCCCGCGAAGACGAGTGGCGGATACGACTCGAGGTCGGCGATCACATCGCGCAGGGCCTCGGCATCGGGGTACTCCGGCTGCTGCGCCGCGGGCAGGTCTCGCCAGGTGTTGCCACCGGCAGAGGTGGTCTTAGCGGGCGTATTAGCGTTCACGGTCACGCCGCCAACATTACGGGGTCGACGCGTACGACCATCCGGCAGACCACTAAATGAGACGGGAAATTCATTGTCCGCCGGCACGCGCCCGGCGAGGACGGCCGGCGCTTTCCCCTGACGGGCGCGGCCGACCGGGCGGATCCGGCGGCGGCGAGCGGTCCGCTCAATCGATACGCGAGCCCGGCCGCCGCACCTCGGTTTCCGGCCAATAGGACTCACACCGAGCCGTGTCCGGAATGTCGTGTCGCTCCAAGCCACCCCCTCCCACCTGCTACCCTCTCGCCGCTTCCACGATCTGCAAACAGTGAATAAGGGGTGGGCAGTGGCCAGAACACATCGTCGGAACCGCAAGAAACAGTTGCTTATCTACGGGATCGCCACGGCCGTGGTCGCCACCGCCACCATCGGAACCATCGCGGTCGCCTCCCCCGGCCTCCTCGACTCGTCGGCCGACGCCAAGGCGACAGCCCCGGAATCGGCGCTCCAGGCCCAGTTCGAGAACGCGGCACGAGAGTTCGACGTCCCCAAGAGCGTGCTGATGGCCGTGTCGTACCGGCAGACGCGCTGGGAGAGCCACGACGGGCTGCCGAGCACGTCCGGCGCGTACAACGTCATGGGTCTGACCCAGGTGACGCCGGAGGACATCGAAGAGCACTCCGACGAGGACCTCCTCTCGCACCTCAACCGCAGCGGCGACCCGGTGGTGACGAAGAAGTTCAACCGCGCCCTCGCGCTGAAGGCCGTCAAGGACCACGTCGACACGACCGACCCGCGCCTGCACACGCTGGATGAGGCCGCCAAGCTCATCGACAAGTCGGCGGACACGGTCCAGAAGAGCCCCGAGGAGTCCATCCGCGCGGGCGCGGCGCTGCTCGCCGAGTACCAGCGCGACGCCACCGGCTCACTGTCCGACGACCCGGGCAAGTGGTACCCGGCCGTCGCCCGGTTCAGCCAGGCGCCTGACGCCAAGGGCGCGGAGCTCTTCGCCAAGCGCGTCTACGAGTCGATCAAGACGGGTGAGCGCGCACTGACCACGGACGGTCAGCTGCTCTCGCTCCCCGCCGACCCCTCGGTGACCCCCGTCATTCCGTCGAAACTCCCGCTCGCCGCGTCGTTCGCGTCCACTTCGGCGACCCCGACACCTGAGTGCCCGACCGGCCTGAACTGCAATTTCGTCGCGGCCGGCTATGCCGAGAACAAGGGCAACTACAACATCGCCAGCCGCCCGGCGAACGGCTTCGACATCCGTCAGATCGTCATCCACGACACGGAGGGCGGCTACGCGGGTTCGCTGGCCCACTTCCAGAACCCGGATGTCTGGGCGAGCGCGCACTATCTGATCCGCGCCTCCGACGGCCTGGTCACACAGATGGTGGAGACCAAGAACGAGGCGTGGCACGCGGCCAACAAGACCGTGAACATGCACTCGGTCGGCATTGAGCACGAGGGCTTCGCCATCAAGGAGGGCAGCTGGTACACCGAGCCTCAGTACGAGTCCTCGGCGGCCGTGGTCAAGTACGTGGCGGCCAAGTACTCCATCCCGCTGGACCGCGAGCACATCATCGGCCATGACGAGGTGCCCGGCGTCCTGGACGCCAACGTCAAGAGCCAGCACTGGGACCCGGGCCCGTTCTGGGACTGGAACCACTACATGTCCCTGATCGGCGCGCCCACGGGCGCCGGTGGCGCGGGCTCCCCGGTCAAGGCCGGACAACTCGTCCGCATCGTGCCCCCGTTCACCACGGCGAACCAGCCCAAGCTGACCAACGGCGGCACGGCGGTCGCCACGCAGCCGGCGAACTTCGGCTACCTGTACACCTCGCCCGTGGCGGACCCGGAGGCGACGGTCCAGGACGTCTACATGGGCAGTGTCACCTATAGCGACGGCGCGAACTGGGAGAACAAGGTCCTCGCCGGCGGTGAGTACGTTGTCGCCGAGGCCCGGACCAACTGGACGGCGATCTGGTACGGCGGACAGAAGGCCTGGTTCCACAACCCGGGCGGCCAGTTCACCGCGCCGGTCGGCAAGACCTCCCAGACCGTGCTGGCCGCCAAGGCAGGAGCCACGTCGGTCCCGGTCTACGGGCGCGCCTACCCGGAGGACGCGGCGTACGAGGGGACCGGTGTCCCCGTCCAGCCCAACAACACCGCGTCGCTGACCAAGTACAGCCTGCCTGCCGGGCAGCGCTACGCGATGGCCGGTGCGGCAGTCAACGGTGACTACTACTACAGCGCGTTCGCCACGGACGGCACCCTGGTCAAGGGCACCAACTCCTTCTACCCGATCCGCTTCAACCACCGCCTGGTCTACGTCAGGGCGAGCGACGTCCAGGAGGTCAGCAGCACCGCTCCCGACCTGGGCACCACCCGCTACAACACGCTGGCCCGGGACCCCTCGGGCGTGCTGTGGCAGTACCAGGGCACCGGCTCCGCCACCGCGCCGTATCTCACCCGCTACCGCCTCGGCAGCGGCTGGAACGCCTACAACGCGGTGACCTCGATGACGGCGCTGCGCGCCGACGCCGTGGGCGACACCGTGGCCCGCGACACCACCGGAGTGCTCTGGTACTACCGGGCGAGCGGCAACCCGTCCGCGCCCTTCCTCAACCGCCTTCAGGTGGGCAAGGGCTGGCAGATCTACAACCAGCTGACGGGCGCCCGGGACGTCACCGGCGACGGCAAGCCCGACCTGATCGCCCGCGACGCGGCAGGCGTGCTCTGGCTCTACAAGGGCACCGGTACCCCCGCGACGCCGTTCGCCGCGCGCGTGCAGGTGGGCAAGGGCTGGCAGATCTACAACCAGCTGACCGACACCGGGGACATCACCGGCGACGGCAAGCCCGACCTGATCGCCCGCGACACCTCCGGGGCGATGTGGCTCTACAAGGGCTCCGGCAGCGCCACCTCGCCGTACGCCGCCCGTACGGCCGTCGGCAAGGGCTGGCAGATCTACAACACCCTCGGCGGTCCGAGCGACCTCTCCGGCGACGGCAGGCCGGACCTCATCGCGCGGGACGCGGCGGGTGTGCTGTGGCTGTACAAGGGCCGCGGCAGCGCCACCGCGCCGTTCGAGGGCCGGGTGCAGATCGCTACCGGCTGGCAGATCTACAACCTGCTGGTCTGAGTGACTACGCGTCCGCCCGCGGTGCTGCGGCACCGCGGGCGGATGCGTTAGGGTCTGCGTCATGTTCGCGCACTCGACCCGAAACTGGTGGTGGACCGCTCATCCGGCGGCCCGCTGATTGCGCGCGTACATCTGACGCGAAGGCCGCCCGAGGGGCGGCCTTCAGTGTTTTCCGGGCCCCGCGCCCACGGGAAGCGGCCGTTCCTCCCACTCGGAAGGAACACACCCGTTGATCATCAACCGACTGCTGGACGAGGACTGCCCGCCCTTCGCCCTGCTGCGCAGACGTACCCCCGGCCGCGACCACGACACCGTCGAGGTCCTGATCGGCGCCGTGCACGAGGCCGAGCGGCTCGCCGACATCCCGGTGGGCGACCGGCCCTCGCTCGCCCTGGTCCCGTTCCACCAGATCAGGGAGCGCGGTTTCGACGTACGGGACGACGGGACGCCGCTGTCCGTCCTCGTGGCCGACGAGAGCTGGGAACTCCCGCTCAGCGAAGCCCTGGAGAGCCTGCCCGCGCATGAAGTACGGGTCGACGGCGGCGGTTTCGACGTCGACGACGAGGAGTACGCGGGCATCGTCCGGCGGGTCATCGAGGACGAGATCGGCCAGGGCGAGGGCGCGAACTTCGTCATCCGCCGCACCTACAACGGCCACATCCGGGGCTTCGGCCGGGCCGACGCGCTGGCCCTCTTCCGGCGGCTGCTGGCCGGCGAGCGCGGCGCGTACTGGACCTTCGTCGTACACACCGGCGAGCGCACCCTCGTCGGCGCGTCGCCCGAGGTCCATGTCCGTATGAGCGGCGGTACGGTCGTGATGAACCCGATCAGCGGGACGTACCGCTATCCGCCGCAGGGCCCGACCCCCGAGGGGCTGCTCGGCTTCCTGGACGACCGCAAGGAGCGCGAAGAGCTCTCCATGGTCGTCGACGAGGAACTGAAGATGATGTGCACCGTCGGCGACATGGGCGGCGTCGTCGTCGGGCCCCGGCTCAAGGAGATGGCGCATCTCGCGCATACGGAGTACGAGTTGCGGGGGCGCTCGTCGCTCGATGTGCGGGAGGTACTGAAGGAGACGATGTTCGCGGCGACGGTCACCGGGTCGCCCGTACAGAACGCCTGCCGGGTCATCGAACGCCATGAGGTGGGCGGCCGGGGTTACTACGCGGGCGCGCTGGCCCTGATCGGCGAGGACGCGAGCGGGGCGCGGACACTGGACTCCCCGATTCTGATCCGTACCGCCGACATCGACGCAGAGGGATTCCTGCGGGTGCCGGTCGGTGCGACGCTGGTCCGGCACTCCGACCCGGCGGGCGAGGTCGCGGAGACCCACGCGAAGGCAGCGGGTGTACTGGCGGCGCTGGGGGTGGTGCGTCCGGCGGGGCAGCGGTCGGCGGCGGGTTCGGCGGTCGCGCGACTCGCCGACGACCCACGCGTCCAGGCCGCCCTCGACGCCCGCCGCGCGGGCCTGGCGCCGTTCTGGCTGCGGATGCAGGAACGGTCCGCGCGGCTGACCGGCGACGCGCTGGTCGTCGACGGCGAGGACACCTTCACGGCGATGCTGGCGCATCTGCTGCGGTCCTCGGGCTTGGCGGTGACGGTACGGCGGTACGACGAGCCGGGTCTGCGGGAGAGGGTGCGGGCACACGAGGGGCCGGTGGTACTGGGCCCGGGGCCGGGTGATCCGAACGATCCCGGCGATCCGAAGATGCGGTTCCTGCGGGGGCTGGCGGCGGAGCTGCTGCGCGAGCACCGGCACGGAGTGCTCGGGGTCTGCCTCGGGCACGAGCTGATCGCGTCGGAACTGGGCCTGGAGATCGTACGGAAGGACGCGCCGTACCAGGGGGCGCAGGAGCGGATCGACTTCTTCGGGCGCGAGGAGACGGTGGGCTTCTACAACAGCTTTACGGCGCGGTGCGACGAGGAAGGGGCGGCGGGGCTGGCGGCGCGGGGGATTGAGCTGAGCCGGGACGGGGTGAGCGGGGAGGTGCATGCGGTGCGGGGGCCGGGGTTCGCGGGGATCCAGTTCCACCCGGAGTCGGTGCTGACGCTGCGGGGACCGGGGGTGGTCCGGGAGCTGCTGGCCCTTGTCGGGGGCGCTGCCCTGGGGCCCTTGTCGGGGCTCCGCCCCGAACCCCGCGCCTCAAACTCCCCCTACGCCTAGCGGCGTGGGAGGTGCCCCCAGCGAGGCTGGGTTTTCCGCCGGCGGGGCTTGAGGACACGCCCGGAGGGTGTACGGGGGGGCGGGGGCGGGGCGTAACCCGCACCCCGCCCCCCGAACCCTCAGCCGAAGAACACCCCCACCTCCGCGTACAACGCCGGCTCCACCGTCTTCAGCTTCGCCGTCGCCTCCGCGATCGGCACCCGCACAATGTCCGTCCCCTGAAGCGACACCATCTTCCCGAAGTCCCCGTCCCGCACCGCCTCAATCGCGTGCAGCCCGAACCGCGTCGCCAGCCACCGGTCGAACGCGCTCGGCGTACCCCCGCGCTGGACATGGCCCAGCACCGTCGTACGCGCCTCCTTGCCCGTGCGCTTCTCGATCTCCTTCGCCAGCCACTCGCCCACGCCCGAGAGCCTCACATGCCCGAACGAGTCCAGCGTTCCGTCCTTCAGAACCGCGTCCCCGTCCTTCGGCATCGCGCCCTCCGCGACCACCACGATCGGCGCGTAACTCGCCTTGAAGCGCGACGTCACCCACGCGCACACCTGGTCGACGTCGAAGCGCTGCTCCGGAATGAGGATGACGTTCGCGCCTCCGGCCAGCCCGGAGTGCAGCGCGATCCAGCCCGCGTGCCGCCCCATCACCTCCACCACCAGGACACGCATATGCGATTCCGCGGTGGTGTGGAGCCGGTCGATCGCCTCGGTCGCGATGCCGACCGCCGTGTCGAAGCCGAAGGTGTAGTCGGTGGCGGACAGGTCGTTGTCGATGGTCTTCGGCACGCCGACGCACTTGATGCCGTACTCGTCGTAAAGACGTGCCGCGACGCCGAGGGTGTCCTCACCGCCGATCGTGATCAGCGCGTCCACCTCGGCCTTCGCGAGGTTGTCCTTGATCCGGCGGATGCCGTCCTCCGCCTTGAGCGGATTGGTGCGCGAAGATCCGAGAATGGTGCCGCCACGGGGCAGGATGCCCCGCACGGCCGGGATGTCGAGCGGAACCCTGTCGTCTTCGAGAGGTCCGCGCCAGCCGTCGCGATAGCCGGTGAATTCGTACGCGTACTCCTGCACACCCTTGCGGACGATGGCACGGATAACCGCATTGAGCCCGGGGCAGTCGCCGCCCCCGGTCAGTACTCCGACGCGCATGGAAGGTTCCCTTCGCCTGGTGAGCCTGTGACCGCCACGCTAATGGTGATCCAGGTCACTAAGGGATGGGGCGGAGCGTCAATTCCTGTGCGTCATGCGGCGGTTGTCGCCTCAGCTGTCACTCGTACGGGTAACGGCAGGCAAGGGCGGAAAACTTACGCGTCGTCAAGCCCCCACTCGATCGCGTACCGCACAAGCTCCACGCGGTTGTGCAGCTGGAGCTTGCCCAGAGTGTTCTGGACGTGGTTCTGCACGGTCCGGTGGGAGATCACCAGACGCTCGGCGATCTGCTTGTACGAGAGCCCCTTGGCGACCAGCCGCAGCACCTCGGTCTCCCGCTCGGTCAGCTGCGGCGCCGCCTTCCCCGCGTCACCGCCCACCGCCGGAACGGGCTCGGAGGCGAGCCTGCGGTACTCGCCGAGCACCAGGCCCGCGAGGCCCGGGGTGAAGACCGCGTCGCCGACGGCGGTGCGCCGCACGGCGTCGGTCAGCTCCTCCGTGCTCGCGGACTTGAGCAGATAGCCGGTCGCACCGGACTTCACCGCTTCCAGTACGTCGGCGTGCTCACCGCTCGCGGAGAGGACCAGGACCCGCAGGGCGGGCTGCGAGCCGACCAGTTCCTTGCACACCTGGACCCCCGGCATCCCGGGCAGATTGAGGTCGAGGACGAGGACATCGGGCACGACCGCCGTGGCCCGGCGCACGGCCTGCGGGCCGTCGCCCGCCGTCGCGACCACGTCGAACCCCGCCGCGTCCAAGTCGCGGGCGACCGCGTCCCGCCACATCGGGTGGTCGTCCACCACCATCACCCTGATCGGCTGCGCCGTCTCCCCCGCCGTACCGGTCGCGGTCGTCGTCTCGCTCATCGTCGTGCCTTCCCCCGTGGAACCTTCAGTTCGACTTCTGTGCCCTGGCCCGGCACCGAGATCAGCTCGGCCGAGCCGCCCAGCTCCCGCAGCCTGCCGCGGATCGAGAGGGCGACCCCGAGCCGCCCCTCCCCCTCCGCCTGCGCGAGCCTGCCTTCCGGAATGCCCGGGCCGTCGTCCCGTACCGTCACGATCACCTCGTGCGGCCAGTCCTCGACCAGCATCCAGGCGCGGGCGTCCTCCCCCGCGTGTCTGCGGACATTGTCCAGGGCGGCACCGACAGCGGCGGCGAGCTCCGCCGCCGCCCGGGGCGGGAGGAGCACCGGGGCGCCCGGGTCGGAGAGCGTGACGCGCGAGCCCACCTGGGGCGCGAGGAGCGTCCGTACATCGCAGTCCTCGCCCCCGCCCTCGTCCGCCGACCCGCGCCCCGACTCGGAACCGGATGCGTACGAGGATCCGTACGAGTCCGTGGGGACCAGACCGCTGGAGACCAGGGTCCGCAACGCGACCTCCTGCTCCCCCGCCATCCGGCCGAGTTCCGCCGCCTCCCCGCCCAGAGCCGTACCCCGCCGCTGCACCATCGCCAGCACCTGCAGCACGCTGTCGTGGATGTCGCGGGCCAGCCGCTCCCGCTCGCGCGTCGTCGCCTCGATCTCCAGGGCGCGGGCGAGCGTGCGCTCGGAGGCGCGGGCGACCTCCACGACGTAACCGATGGCTATGGAGGCGATCCAGACCAGCAGGACGTTGTGGAACGTGTCCCGGTTGGGCTCGCCGCGCTCGATGGTGTTGGCCACGGCGACGAGCGAGGACGCGAAAGCCGCCCAGCGCCAGCCGCCCTTGATGGCGTACGCGAGGACGGAACCAGCGGCCCATATCGTCGGCAGGGTGGGGCCGTCGATGCTCTGCGCCTGCGCGTCGGCGAGCGGCGTGAGCAAAATGCCGGTCAGGGCTACGGCGAGATCGGCGACCAGGAAGCCTCTGGTGCAGCGGGCGGCTCCCGCCACCTTGGGGAGCGTGGCCAGCGTCCAGACGGACATCACCGTGAGGAAGGCCACCGCGACCCAGGGGCGCTCGAATTTGTCGCTGGTGAAGAGGAAGAGAAGCACCGCGTAGATCATGGTCAGTACGCGGTAGCCCGCCAGCGCGCGCCACAGCGGCTGCTCGACCGACATCCGCACGACACGCTCGCGCTTGGCCAACTCTCCCACCCCCGATTTTCCCACCCGGCGAATGAACCGCGGAACCGCGCGACTACGCGGCCGGGCGCTGTTCCGTCGTCGTCGCCGCTGACTTCTGTTCCGCGAGCCGGCGCTTGGCGGCGGTCGCGTAGATGTCGACGTACTCCTGGCCGGACAGCTTCATGATCTCGTACATGACCTCGTCGGTCAGCGAGCGCAGGATGAAGCGGTCGCTCTCCATGCCGCGGTAGCGGCTGAAGTCGAGCGGCTTGCCGATCCGGATCCCCGGGCGCATCAGCTTGGGCACCACCTTGCCGGGCGGCTGGATCTTCTCGGTGTCGATCATGGCTACGGGGATGACAGGAGCGCCGGTGGCGAGCGCCACGCGCGCGAGGCCACCCGGCTTGCCGCGGTAGAGACGGCCGTCCGGGGAACGGGTGCCCTCGGGGTAGATGCCGAAGAGGCCGCCCGCCTCGATCACCGCCATACCGGCCTTGATCGCCGCCTCGCCCGCGCCGCGGGCGCCCGAGCGGTCCACCGGGAGCTGCCCGACGCCCCTGAAGAAGGCCGCGGTGAGCTTGCCCTTCACACCCGGCGAGGTGAAGTACTCCGCCTTGGCGATAAAGGTGACCTTGCGGTCGAGGACCGCCGGGAGGAAGAACGAGTCGGAGAAGGACAGGTGGTTGCTCGCCAGGATCGCCGGCCCCTCGGCGGGAATGTTCTCAAGGCCCTCCACCCACGGCCTGAAGGCAAGCTTCAGTCCGCTGCCGAGAGAGAGCTTCAGCGCGCCGTAGATCAACTCGAATGCCTCCTGTGTGCTGTCGAACAGACCTTAACCCTTGGTGGAGGAGCAGGGATGCCTGCGCATCTGGTCGGTGTCGGCCCCGTCGCGTACGGTGAAGGACACCTTCAGACACTGACGCGCTTACGAACAGGAGCCCCTGGTGCCGGTCCTTCCTGGAGCCGAGCCATACCGCCACGAGGGCGGAGAGGTCGGCGTTCTTCTCTGCCACGGATTCACCGGTTGCCCCCAGTCGCTGCGCCCCTGGGCCGGATATCTGGCGGAGCGCGGTCTCACGGTGTCGCTGCCGCTGCTGCCGGGACACGGCACGCGCTGGCAGGACCTGCAGGTAACCGGCTGGCAGGACTGGTACGCGGAGGTGGACCGCGAGCTGCGGGAACTGCGGCAGCGGTGCGAGCAGGTCTTCGTCTTCGGGCTCTCGATGGGCGCCGCGCTCGCGCTGCGGCTCGCCGCGAAGCACGGGGACGCGGTGCGGGGCCTGGTCCTGGTGAACCCGGCCAACAAGGTGCACGGCCTGTCCGCGTACGCCCTGCCCGTCGCCCGCCACCTTGTGCGTACGTCAAAGGGGATCACGAGCGACATCGCCAAGGAGGGCGTGACGGAGCTCGGCTACGACAAGGTGCCGCTGCACGCCGCGAACTCCCTGCGGAATCTCTTTCAGCTGGTCGACGGCGAGCTGCCGCAGGTCACGCAGCCGATGCTGCTGCTGCACAGCCCGCAGGACCATGTCGTGCCGCCCGCCGACTCGGCCCGGATCCTGAGCCGGGTCTCATCGGTCGATGTTTCCGAGGTCCTGCTGGAACAGAGCTACCACGTCGCGACGTTGGACCACGATGCGGAGCGAATTTTCGACCAGAGTTACGCGTTCATCGGCCGGCTCGCTCCGAGTATCGGGAAGAAGGGGAGCACGACCGGTGGCTGAGCAGCACGACGCGGACCGCGAGCCGCAGCCGATTGACGAGGAGGCCGCCTGGGCGGCCATCGTCGCCGGGTACGGCGATGAGCCGGCGGACCCGCCGGGTGCGAAGCCCTTCAAGTCGGTGGAAGACCTCGCCGTGCTGGAGGGCGGGGTGAACACGTCCCCGAAAGACACGAAGGACCGGAAGAAGCCGAAGGACACGAAGGACACGGACGCGGACGCGGACGCGGAGAAGGACAAGGGCGCGGAGCCTGAAGCCGGGGCTGGGGCCGGGGCCGCGGCTGACCTCGAAGCCGATCCGGAGGGGGACAAGCCCGCTCTGGGCAGCTCGATCACCTTCGCCCCCGGCGTCGGGGGCGGCGGCCCGCGCGACTACAGCGTCGCCGAGCCCAAGGAGGAGGACCTCGACGAGAGCGACGAGGGCCACTTCGTACCGCCGGAGCCGCCGCCCCTGCCGGAAGCCGATGTCACGGCCAAGTTCGGCTGGATCGGGGTCCTGGGCGGGCCGATGCTGATGCTGCTCGCCGTGCTGTTGCAGTGGAACATGACGTGGTGGCTGACCACGCTCTGTATCGGCGGTTTCCTGGGCGGCTTCGTCACGCTGGTGGCCCGGATGTCGCACGGCGACGACGAGGACGACGACCCGGGCCGCGGCGCGGTGGTCTGACCTCTCCGGTCAGGGGGCGGGGACGCGTAGCGCTGCCAGCACCGGCAGGTGGTCCGTGGCCGCGAGCAGATCGGAGCGGGTGAGGCCGGGGAGGTGCGAGGGCACGCCGCAGCCCAGCACTTCGATGCCTTTCGTCGCGAAGATCGCATCGATCCGCTGGTGCGGGTTCTCGGGCGTCGAGGTGTACTCGTCCCCCCAGGGCGCGACCGCCCAGCAGTCCTGGAGCTCCGCGGCGAGCCGGCGGAAACTCCGCCCGGTGGGCCGGTCATTGAGGTCGCCGGCCGCGATCGCGTACGGCGCGTCCAGGGCCTTCAGCCGGTCGAGGAGCATCCCGGCCTGCGCGTAGCGTTCGTCGGCCTGAAGGCTCAGATGGCAGCTGAGCAGCCCGATCCGGGCCTCACCGATCCGTACCACCGCCGTGGCGAAACCGCGCCGGTGCAGGCCGGGTGTGTGCGGCAGCAGCACATCCTCCGTGCGCTCCGCGCTCGCGCGCAGCGAGCAGAGCAGCAGCGGTCCTGTCGCGGTCGCTCCGCCGGTCAGGACGACCAGATCGGTCTTGGCGGCGAGCCGGGCGGCGTGCTTGCGCCAGCGGAAGAAGCGCGGGGCCTCCTGGATGAACACCAGGTCGGGTTCGCAGGCGCGGATTACGCGGGCGACGGCGTCTTCGTCGTCGCGGAGGGAGCGGATGTTGTAGCTGAGGACGCGGATGACGGTGGAACCGTCTGGGTCGGTGCGGGAGTTGGGTAGTGGGGTGATCGCCATGCGCAGCAAGATACGCGGCGGGCCGCTTGTCGGGGCGCTGCCCCGAGCCCCGCGCCTCAATCGCCGGCGGGGCTGGTTTTCCGCCGGACAGGCTCACTAGCCCGCCCGGCGAATACCGCAACCATCAATTGAGCAACCCCAACGGCGACCAGCCACATCCGCGAGAGCGGCGGCGGTTCAGCCGCAAAAGAGGGCGAGAGCGGCGGCGGTTCAGCCGCAAAGGCCTACTAGCCCTGGCGGGCCAGGTCCGCCGCGCCCACCAGGCCCGCCTTGCCGCCCAGCTTGGCCGCCAGCACTTGGGCGTGCGGGCGCCACTGGCCGCCGATCAGCCAGCGGCGGAAGGACTTGCGGATCGGGTCGAGGACCAGTTCGCCCTCGTCCGAGACGCCGCCGCCCACGATGAACGCCGACGGGTCGAAGAGCGACGCCAGGTCCGCCAGGCCCGCGCCCGCCCAGCGCGCCAGTTCGCGGAAGGAGTCGATCGCGACCGGGTCGCCCTGCCGGGCCGCGGCGCTGATGTGCTTGCCCTCGATGCCTTGGGGCGTGCCGTCGCCGAGGGCGAGGAGGATCCCCGCGTTCTCCGGGGTGGCGTTGGCGCGCTGCTTCGCGTACCGGACGAGGGCGCGCCCGGAGGCGTACTGCTCCCAGCAGCCCTGACTGCCGCAGCCGCAGAGCAGACCGTCCGGGACCACCCGGATGTGGCCGAACTCCGCGGCCACGCCGAAGCGTCCGCGGCGCAGCTTGTTGCCGATGATGATGCCGCCGCCGAGCCCGGTGCCGAGGGTGATGCAGATGACGTCTTCGTGGCCCTGGCCCGCGCCGAAGCGGTACTCGCCCCACGCCGCGGCGTTGGCGTCGTTCTCCACCACCACGGGCAGCCCGACGCGCTGTTCGACCTTGTCCTTCAGCGGCTCGTGACGCCAGTCGATGTTCGGCGCGAACAGGACGGTGGCACGCTTGTTGTCCACGTATCCGGCGGCGCCGATGCCGACGGCCTCGATCTGGTGGCCCTTGCCCGCCCCGGCGACGGCCGCGCAGATCGCGTCAACGATGCCTTCGGGGGTCGACGGCGTCGGCACCTTGTGTGTCTCAAGAATGGTGCCCTCTTCGTCGACGACACCCGCCGCGATCTTCGTGCCGCCGATGTCGACGCCGATGGTGAGTCCCATGTGTCCCTCAGTATTCGGTCAAGCCCCGCTACCGCCAACGTTACCCGAGGGCAAGCGCCCGACCGTCAGTCGTCCAGGTCGATCTGCTCGCTCGGCCCGGGCCCCTCGTCGCGCGGGTCACTGGGTTCGTTGGCTGCCTTCTCGTCCTTCGGGCCCTGTGTCCAGCGTCGCTCATGCCCCTCGACTGCCGAGCGATAGGCGGCCAGCAGTTCGCCGCCCGCCGCCGCGAGGTGGTCGAAGATCGCCGGGTTCCGCTCGATGACCGGCTCGACGGCCGACTTCGCCTGGTTGACCAGCTGCTGTACGGCGCTCTGCGCGGCCATGCCCGGCAGCGACGACTGGAACGAGGTGACCTTGTCGGCGACCGCGTCGAGGAGTTTGCGCAGCTCTTCACCCGCGGAGCCGGGCGGCGTCCCGTACTGCTCGCGGCGGCGGGCCTTCTCGGCCTCCAGGTCCTCGGCGCACGCCTTGGCCCAGGCGTCGGCGTCGACGTCGGGACGCTCGGTGGCATCGCTCATGGCGTACTCCTGCGGAATGAGGGGGTTCGTACACTCGACGTTACCCGAACAGTGGTACGGCGTTCAGCGGGCACGCGGCCACAGTTCGGGGTCCGGTGTGAAGCGGACGCCGAGTACGCCGTCCGCCAGGCCCGCGCCCGAGACCGTGCAGCGGCGCAACGCGGACGGCAGCGGAAGGATTCTGCGGAACGGGCCCACGGTGAGCAGCAGTTCATCCCCACGGCGGACCAGCCCGAGTTCCTCCTTGACGGCGCCGGGCAGCGGGAGCCGCCAGACCAGCACCCCTTCCTCCGCGCGCCGGTCCTCGACCTGCCACCCGGCAGTCTCGGTGCCGGTCGCCTCGGTCCCGGGCAGCGTGAGGCCGTCGAGGCCGTCAAGGTCATCGAGGTCGTCGAGGCCGCGCGGGTCCCGGCCGAGGTGGCGCACCTCGTGGAGCGCGACCCCGGGCGCCCACTCCTCGTACCACTCCCGCAGGCACTTTTCCTGCTGTGCGAACAGTCCCGCCAGCCAGGGATCCGCCGAGACCGGCGGCAGCAGCCGGTTCGGTACGAGGGCGTCGACCCGCAGTTCGTGCAGCGCGAGCCCGGTGCGGGCGGTGCGCAGGGCGTCGGCCGCCGTGGGCCCCGGCTCGGCGACCACCCGTAGCGTCGTGGCGGCGGATCCGATCAGCGTCTGGACGTCCGCGAGCTCCGCGTCCCAGCGGTCGGCGGTCTCGTACAGCCACTGCGCGGGCATCGGTACGCCCGCGAGCTGGGCGAGCATCGGGCGCAGCGCGCGGGCCGCCTGCCGTTCGGGTGGCAGCAGCCTGCCCAGATAGCGGCGCAGCTGCTCGGGCAGCGCGAGCAGGGCGATGGTGTCACGCAGCGGTGGCATATCGGCCACGACGACGTCCCAGGAGCCGTGCGCGGCGGTCCGCAGCGCACGCAGCAGGGCGAACTGCTCGCTGCCGGGGAGTTCGGTCAGCTCCTCGTCCTCCAGCCGGCCCGCGCCCAGCAGGTCGAGCGCGCCGGAGCTGCGTTCCTGGAGTGAGAGCAGTTCGGCGCGGAAGTCGGCGCCGGAGTCGATCCGGGCGGCCCAGAGACCGGGCGTCACCTCGGTCGGCTCGTCGGGGGGAGCGGTGACGGGCACACCGAGGATGTCGCCGGGTTCGGCGGACAGGAAGAGCGCGCGCCTGCCGCGCCGGGCGGCGGCGAGGGCGGTCGCCGCGGCGACGGTGGTACGGCCCGCGCCGCCCGGTCCGGTGACGAGGACCGTACGCATCAGGCCGCGGGGCCGACTGCGGGACCGCTCTCGACGCGCTTCTTCAGACCCGCCAGGGCCCGGTCGATGATGACCTTCTCGGCCTTGCGCTTGATCATGCCGAGCATGGGGATCTTGACATCGACGGTCAGCTGGTAGGTGACCTCGGTGCGGTCACCGCCGCCCACCGCGGCCAGGCTGTACGAGCCGTCGATGGCGCGCAGCATCTGGGACTTCACCAGCGTCCAGCTGACCTGGTTGTCGCCGTTCCAGGTGTACGCGAGGGTGTGGTCGTCCTTGATCGCTCCCGCGTCGAGGACGAGGCGGACCTGCTCGGCACGGCCCTTGGCGTCGGTGGAGAGGACTTCCGCCTCCTTCACCTCGCCGGTCCACTCCGGATAGCGGCCGAAGTCGGAGATCACGCCCATCACATCGGCCGGCGCCGCCTCGATCGTGATGCTAGAGCTGGTGTGTTCCGCCATTGCTGCGGCTCCTCACAATGCGGTACGGACCGGGGGTGTGGTGTGCAGGCTATCGCGACCCGGCATGCCATCACTCCAGGGCCCGGTCCGGCCCGGTCTCACCCCCCGATCTCACCACTGGAGGGAGAAGGGCCGCCCGGTCGAGGCGAAATGACCGACGTTCACGCACTCCGTCGCGCCGACGCGCATCCGGCGGACGATCGGCTGGTGCACATGGCCGAAAAGCGCGTACCGGGGGCGGGTTCTGCGGATGGCGTCCAGCAGGGCGTGGCTGCCGCGCTCGAAGCGGCGCGCGACGGTGTCGTACGTCAGCTCCGGGACCTCCGGCGGAATGTGCGAGCAGAGCACATCGACCTCGCCCAGCGCCTCGATCTTGGCGGCGTACTCCTCGTCGGAGATCTCGTACGGGGTGTTCATGGCGGTGCGCAGACCGCCGCCGACGAAGCCGAAGACCCGGCCGCCGATCTCGACGCGCTCGCCGTCGAGGACGGTGGTGCCCGGCCCCGCGTACTCCTGCCAGAGCGCCGGCATGTCGACATTGCCGTAGGTGGCGTACGTCGGCGTCGGGAAGGCCGCGAACAGCTCGGCGTACTGGCGCCGCACGGCCGACTCGATGGCGCTCGCCGGGTCCATGTCCAGCTCGGCCCAGAGTCTGCGTCCCAGCTCCCGGGCCTCCTCGTACCGGCGCGCGGTGCGCAGCGCCACGATGAGGTGGGCGTTGTCGACGCCGAACAGGTCCGGGAAAATGCCGCGCGAGTGGTCGGCGTAGTCGAGGAAGAGGACGAGGTCGCCGAGGCAGATCAGCGCGTCGGCGCCATCGCCCGCCGTGGCGAGATCTTTGGCGTTTCCGTGCACGTCACTGATCACATTGACCCGCACAGTTCGCCTGTCGCCCATGGCGATCACCCTAGAACGCCCGCCGTCCGGCTGGTAGATCGGGGACCCACCGGGCGGGCGGACCAGCCGTTCTTCCTGCCCGTAACACGCGTGGACTACTCTGCGCGAAGTACTGCCATATACGTGTGACGCAGCGAACATCTGGCCGGAACCCCCTATCCGGAACCAGTACTGATCGGTAACGTCCGAGCAGTCCAGCCGTGCTCGACCCCACCGAGCATGCCCGATCTTGGACCGCAGTCGGTGCATCACACAGAGCCGTGGCGCCGGCGCCCGATGAGGAGCAGCAGTCTTGCGCGAGTTCAGCCTTCCGGCCCTGTACGAGGTCCCCACGGACGGCAACCTGACGGATCTCATCCGCCGCAATGCCGCTCAGCATTCCGATGTGGCGGTCATGGCCCGCAAAGTGGCGGGCGTCTGGACGGACGTCACCGCCACCCAGTTCCTCGCGGAGGTGCGCGCCACCGCCAAGGGCCTGATCGCCGCGGGCATCGAGCCCGGTGACAGAGTCGGGCTGATGTCGCGTACCCGCTACGAATGGGTGCGGCTCGACTTCGCGATCTGGAGCGCCGGAGCGGTCAGCGTCCCGGTGTACGAAACGAGTTCGGCTGAGCAGGTGCAGTGGATCCTGAGCGACTCGGGCGCGGTCGCGGTCGTCGTGGAGAGCGAGACGCACGCCGCCGCCGTAGAGTCCGTACGCGACCGGCTGCCCGCCCTGCGTGACGTCTGGCAGATCGAGAAGGGCGCGGTCGAGGAACTGACCGTGGCGGGCGCGGAGATCAGCGAGGAGACCGTCGACAAGCGCAGCGCCAGCGCGAAGGCGGACGACCCGGCGACGATCGTCTACACCTCGGGCACCACCGGCCGCCCCAAGGGCTGTGTGCTCACGCACCGCAGCTTCTTCGCGGAGTGCGGCAATGCGGTGGAGCGGCTGGGGCCCCTGTTCCGTACGGGCGAGTGCTCGGTGCTGCTGTTCCTGCCCGCCGCGCATGTCTTCGGGCGGCTGGTCGAGATCGCCGCCGTGATGGCGCCGATCAAGCTCGGCTGCGTACCGGACATCAAGAACCTCACCGAAGAGCTGGCCTCTTTCCGGCCCACGCTGATTCTCGGCGTGCCGCGCGTCTTCGAGAAGGTCTACAACGCGGCGCGCGCCAAGGCGCAGGCGGACGGCAAGGGCAAGATCTTCGACAAGGCGGCGCAGACGGCGATCACGTACAGCCGCGCGCTGGAGAACCCCGGCGGGCCCTCGCTGGGTCTCAAGGTCAAGCACAAGGTCTTCGACCGGCTCGTGTACAGCAAGCTGCGGGCGGTGCTCGGCGGGCGCGGCGAGTACGCGATCTCCGGCGGCGCGCCGCTGGGCGAGCGGCTCGGGCACTTCTACCGCGGTATCGGTTTCACGGTGCTGGAGGGCTACGGCCTCACCGAGTCGTGCGCGGCGACCACCTTCAACCCGTGGGACCGGCAGAAGATCGGCACGGTCGGTCAGCCGCTGCCGGGCTCGGTGGTGCGGATCGCGGACGACGGGGAGGTGCTGCTGCACGGCGAGCACATCTTCCAGGGGTACTGGGACAACAAGGCGGCGACCGCCGAGGCGCTGGCCGACGGCTGGTTCCACACGGGCGACATCGGCACCCTGGATGAGGACGGCTATCTCGCGATCACGGGCCGCAAGAAGGAGATCCTGGTCACCGCGGGCGGCAAGAACGTCGCTCCCGCGGTGATCGAGGACCGCATCCGCGCGCACGCTCTGATCGCGGAGTGCATGGTGGTGGGCGACGGGCGGCCGTTCGTGGGCGCGCTGGTCACCCTGGACGAGGAGTTCCTGGGGCGCTGGGCCGCGGAGCACGGCAAGCGGGCCGGGTCCACGGCCGCTTCACTGTGCGACGACCCTGACCTGCTGGCGGAGATCCAGCGGGCGGTGGACGACGGCAACGCGGCCGTCTCCAAGGCGGAATCGGTGCGGAAGTTCCGCATTCTCGGCTCCCAGTTCACTGAGGAGGCGGGGCATATCACCCCGTCGCTGAAGCTGAAGCGGAATGTGGTGGCGAAGGACTTCGCCGACGAGATCGAGGGGATCTACCGGAGCTGACCTCGGCTACCGGAGCTGATCCTCCAGCAGGATCCGTTCCAGGGCGCGTTCGGCGAGCGCGGTGATGGTGAGGAACGGATTGACGCCGATGGAGCCGGGGACGAGCGCTCCATCGGTGACGTAGATCCCCGGCGCGCCGCGCACACGGCCGTAGTCGTCGGTCGCCCGGCCGAGCACGCAGCCGCCCAGCGGGTGGTACGTGAAGTCGTCGGCGAAGGTCTTGTTGCCGCCGAAGAGGTCGTACCGGTAGATGGTGGCGTTGGCTCTGTTGACGCGGTCGAAGAGGTTCGTGGCCGCGGTGACGGAGGGCTGGTTCTGGGACCGGGACCAGTGGAGTTTCGCGGAGTCGGTGGCGGCGTCGTACGAGAGAGTGCCGCGCTCGGGGTTCTGGGTGATCGCCAGGTAGAGGCTGATCCAGTGCTCGAAGCCCATCGGCAGCGGCGCTATCTCCGCGAAGACGGGGTGCGTGGGGTTGGCCCAGTCGTCGATGGCCAGGGCGGGCATGGTCGCCTGGTTCGCGCCGACGGTGTCCCAGACGTGGTTGGCGCGGCCCGTCATCACATTGCCGTTGTTGCCCCAGCCCTTGCCGACCTCGGGGCTGAGGTCGGGCAGGGTGCCTCTCTCTCGGGCGCGCAGCAGGAGTTCGGTGGTGCCGAGGCTGCCCGCGCCGAGGAAGAGGCGCTGACAGCCGATCTCCCGCGTTTCGACAACCTTGCCCAGTTCGTCCGTACGGTCGACGGTCAGGACGTAGCCGGTGGCGGGCTCCTTGCGGATCGCCCTGGCCCGGTTCATGGTCTGGATGGTGACGTTGCCGGTGGCGAGCGCGGCGGCGAGGTAGGTCTTGTCGAGGCTGCGCTTTCCGTGATTGTTGCCGTAGATGACCTCACCGGCGAGCGCCGACTTCGTGGCCTGGCCCGCGGCCTCGCGCCGCATATGAGCGAAGTCGTAGACGCTCGGCACGAAGACGGTCTTCAGGCCGGTGTTCTGGGCGTGGGTGCGGGAGATCCGCGAGAAGCGGTACCACTCGGTGGACTCGAACCAGGCCGGGTCCACGGTGTTGACGCCCAGCAGCTGCCGGGCCCGCGGGAAGTAGGTGCCGTACATCGCCGCGGCGTCGACCCGGGGCAGGACCTGCGAGAAGTACGTACGCGGCGGGGTCACCGCCATGGCCCCGTTGACGAGCGATCCGCCGCCGACGCCCCGGCCGAGGAAGACGGACATGTCGGTGTGGCGTACCCGGTCGAGTACGCCGGGGTAGGGGCTGATGTTCTTGTTGACGACGTCCAGCCAGAGGAATGTGGCGAGCGGCGCCTCGGTGCGGGTGCGGAACCACATGGAGCGGTGGTCGGGCGCCGAGGTGGAGCAGAAGACCTTGCCGTCCGGGCCGGTGCCTGTGGTGCTGTCCCAGAGCCGGCCCATCTCCAGGACGAGGGTGCGGATGCCCGCCTGACCGAGGCGGAGGGCGGCGACGGCCGCGCCGTAGCCGGAGCCGATGACGACGGCGGGGGCGTAGTCGGCGGCGAGGGGCTCCCGGGCGGCTGCCGAGGCCAGACCAATGCGGGTGAAGCCGAGCGCGGAGGCCACCTGCAGGGCGGCGATGCCCAGCATGTGACGGCGCGTCAGTTGTGGGTTCATGTCGCGAGCATGGGCGGAATTTCAAGTTCCGGCCATATCTGGCGCGTGTTGAACTGACGCTCCGTCAAAAAATGCTGTACGTGCCTCACCGGAATGTACGGAGAAGTGTTCGGAAAGCGGTCAGACAGGCCAGGGAGGTTCAGAGAGGTCCAGAGAGGTTCAGAGAAGGGCGCGCAGCTGCTCGGCCAGCAGGTCCCAGCGCCACTTCTCCTCGACCCACTCCCGGCCGCGCTCCCCCATCCGCCGCCGCAGCTGCGGATCCTCGAGCAGCGCGACGATCCGCTCCGCCGACTCCGCCGGCGAACCGCCGCGGACCACCCACCCCGTCTCTCCGTCGAGTACGGCGTCGGGCGCCCCGCCCGAGTCGCCCGCGACGACCGGCAGCCCGGTCGCCGATGCCTCCAGGTACACGATTCCGAGGCCCTCGACGTCGAGACCGCCCCGCCGGGTACGGCAGGGCATGGCGAAGACGTCGCCCGCGCCGAAGTGGGCGGGCAGCTCCGCCCACGGGACGGGGCCCGTGAAGCGTACGGAGTCGGCGACCCCGGTCTGGCGGGCGAGCCCGCGCAGCTCCTTGTCGTACGGGCCGCCGCCGACGATCAGCAGTACCGCGTCCGGCACCTTCGCCAGGATCGCGGGCAGCGCGCGTATCAGCGTGTCCTGGCCCTTGCGCTCCACCAGCCGGGACACGCACACCACGACCGGCCTGCCGGCGAGACCGAGCCGCTCGCGGACCGCGTCCCCGCCCGAGCCGGGGTGGAAGGTCTTCTCGTCGACGCCGGGCGGCAGTTGCACCATGCGTCCGGCGGCCTCGGCGGTGAGCGCGGTCGCGATGCGGGAGCGGGTGTACTCGCCGAGATAGGTGATCGTGTCCGTGGACTCGCCGATCCGGCGCAGCAGCTGCCGCGCCGCGGGCAACTGCGCCCACCCCGCCTCATGCCCATGGGTGGTGGCCACGAGCCTGCGCGCGCCCGCCTTGCGCAGGGCGGGCGCCATCAGCCCGAGCGGGGCCGCCGCGCCGAACCACACGGACGTACAGCCGTGCTCGCGCAGCAGCTGGGTCGCCCTCCGGGTGACGCGGGGGGTCGGCAGCAGCATGGTCGTACGGTCCCGTACGACGGTGAAGGGCTGCTCGGCGTCGAACGCGGCGGTCGCCTCGGCGCCCTCGCGGCCACGCTTCCAGGTGGAGGCGTAGACGACGACGCGCTCGGGGTCCAGGCGCAGCGCCATGTTGTGCAGGAACGCCTGGATGCCACCGGGCCTGGGCGGGAAGTCGTTGGTCACGACGAGGGTCTTGTGCATCGCCGCCGACAGTACCGAACGGCCCTGCCTGATCGCTCCGGCGCGGTCTCGCCCGGCATCATGGGCACGTCCCATCCCGGACGAACAGGGACGAGGTGCCCATGAGCGGCGGCAGCGGGAGCAGCGAACGGCTCTCCTTCGGTGTGTGGATCCCCACTGCGTGGATCCTCACCAGGACCGCGCTGCTGCTCTGCGTGCTCAAGGTCGTGGCGTTCCCCGGCCCCGATGTCACGACCGACGTGTCGGTGATCTACCAGAGCTGGTACGAGGTGCTGCAGACGGGCGTCTATCCGCTGGACGACGTCACCTGGCAGTACCCGCCCGCCGCCGCGCTCGCGATCCTCTCGCCCGGCCTGTTGCTGCCCTTCCTCGGCTATCCCACGGCCTTCTTCGTTCTCACGCTGCTGTGCGACGCGTTCGTGCTCGGCCTGCTGCGGGTCAAGCGGGTCGAGGAGAAGGAAGGCGGCGGCTCGCGGCGCGGCATGTGGGTGTGGGTGGCGGGCGTGCCGCTGCTCGGCCCGACCGCGTACGCCCGTTACGACCTGATGGTGACGGCCGTCGCCGTCGCGGCCCTCCTCGCCGCGGCGCGCAGTCCGCGCGCGCTGGGTGCGCTGGCGGGCTTCGGCGCGCTGCTGAAGGTGTGGCCGCTGCTGCTGCTCACGGGGACCCCGCGCGGCGAGACCACGCGCCGCTCGTGGGCCACGGCGGCGGGGACGGTGGCCGTCCTCACGGTGCTGCTCGCCGCCGCGCTGCCGGGGTCGCTGGCGTTTCTGACCTTCCAGCGCGACCGGGGCACGGAGGTGGAGTCGCTGGGCGGGCTTGTCTTCCATGTGGCGCGGCACTTCGGCTGGCGGGGGGACGTGCTGCTGAGCTACGGCTCGATGGAGTTCCTGGGCCCGTATGTCCCGCTCGTCTCCACTCTCTCGCTCGCGCTCACGGTTCTCGCGCTGGGCTGGCTGGCGGTGTGGCGGCTGCGAGCCCGCGAGTTCGGGCCGAGTACGCCGTGCGACGCGGCGTTCGCGGCGGTACTGCTGTTCACGACGACGAGCCGGGTGATCAGCCCCCAGTACATGATCTGGCTGGTGGGCCTGGCCGCGGCGTGCCTGGCCTTCCGGGCGAGCCGGATGGCGCGGCCCGCGTGGATGGTGCTGGCGGCGACGGGCGTGACGCTGCTGGAATTCCCGCTCTGGTTCTCGCATGTGGTGGCGAGCGACGCTCTGGGGGTGCTGCTGATGGCGGTACGCAACGGGCTGCTGGTCGCGGCGTCGCTGACGGCCTGCCGGCGGCTGTGGCGGCAGACGGTGACCGGGCCGGACCGCCGGGGGGCCGGAGCCGCGCGGTCGCCGCGCGACGACTCACAGCTGGCGTCATGAGCCATGGCAGGTCAGTGGGACGGCAGGTCGGTGTGCCGCCCGCTCGGCCTGCCTGCGCAGCGATCAGCCGTCCAGCCGCTCCCGCAGATACGCCCGCCACCGCACCGTGAAGTCCTCCGGCGTCGTGGAGAGCACCTCGCCCATCGCCTTCTCCACCGCGCCCTGCCGGTGCTTGCCCGCCCCCACCGCCCGGTAGAACCCCGTCAGCCGCTTCTCGCCCCACCGCTCGCCCATCAGCTCGCACGCCAGCCAGCCCCCCTCGTACGCCCGCCCCAGCGCCTCGGCGTCCCCGCTGAAAGCGAAGTCCTTGTCCTCCGGCAGCGCGGCGGGCACCTCGCCGCGCCGCACCGCTCGCTGGAGCTCGGGGGCGATCTGCGCGGCCGTACGGCTCGTGGAGCGGTACGCGACCCAGTCCGCGAAGCCCTCGGAGAGCCATACCGGAGTGGCCGCCGACGTATGCGCGCGGGTGGCCACGTGGGTGGTCTCGTGGGTGAGCACGATGTTCTGGCCGAAGTCGCCAAGCACTCCGTACGCCTCGGGGTTGACGATCACCCGGTCCGCGGGCGCCGACCCGGGAGCCGAGCCCGTCTCGCCCGTGGTGACCGCCGCGATCCCCCGGTACCCGGCCGCCTCTCCGCCCAGCAGCGCGCCCATCGCGTCCAGCGAGGCGGGCACCAGGACGACCACGCGCCCCGCCCACCGCGACGGCCAGGCGCCGGAGACCGCGGGCACCGCGCGGTCGGCGGTCGCCGCGAGGGCGCGCAGGCGCTCGGTGTCCTGGCCGACGGCGAGGACGAGGCTGTGCCTGCCCCGTACGACCTGGACGGCGCCCTGCTGCCAGAGCTGCTGGGCCGCGGCCCCGGCCGCGCCCCTGGCCGCGCGGTCGGCCGTCACATACCAGCGGCCGTCGCCTTCGCCGTCATCCTCGCCTTCGCGGAGCTCCAGCGTGCGCGAAACACTTACGGGGGCGGTGTCGTACCCGGTCAGCCGGTAACGCAGTTCGGCCTCGGCGACGGCCCCGTCCCCCTGGCGCCTCACCTCGCCCAGCCGGTACTCCCAGGAGCTCAGCGGTACGTCCGCGAGGTTCTGAAACTCCCGCAGCTGCGCCGCCCGCAGCTGCGGGACGTCGGGCGCGAGGGCGGCCAGATACGCGGCGCGGTCGCGGGCCAGGACCGCGGCGGCCCGGCCGTCCAGCGTCCGCCGGATGCCGCGCACGGCGGCCCGGGACACCTCGGGGCCGCCCGAGCAGCCGGACGCCAGCAGTACGGCGAGGCCCAGCCCCGCCGTACTCCGTATCGCCTCACGCCTGGTGCGCCCCTGACCTGCCACCCTGCCGATCGTACGGAACGCGGAAGGAGTCAGAGACCCCTCAGACGCGCGTGACCCCCGTGACCGGCATCATTCCGACCGGGTCGTAGCGCACCGGCGCGCCGGGGTAGGGCGCGTGCACCACCTGGCCGTTGCCCATGTACATCGCGATATGACTGGCGTCGCCGCGGTACGTCACCAGGTCGCCAGGTCGCGCCTCGGCCGGCGCGACCTGGCGGCCCGCGTACCGCTGCGCCTGCGAGGTGCGCGGCAGCGCGACGCCCGCCTGCGCGTACGCCCACTGGGTGAGCCCCGAACAGTCGAAGCCGTACGGCCCGTTGGCACCCCACACATAGGGGCGGCCGATGGCGGTGCGGACCGCCATCATCGCGACGGCCGCCCGCGCCGACGCGGGCGCGAGGGCGGAGAGGCCGGGCAGCGCCTCGCGGCCGGAGCCCGAGCGCGAGGCCCGGTCGAAGGCCGCGCGTTCCCTGGACGTCAGGGAGTTCAGCAGCCGCCGGGCCGCGCCGAGTTTGTGCTCGACGGCACGCTTGTGACGGGCGACGGCGGCCCGGCTGCGCTCCAGCTCGGCGAGGTCGCGGCCCGCCTCCGCGCGCTCCTGGCCGAGCTCCCGCTGTGCCCGCCGCAGCTCCCGCAGAAGGCTCGTCTGCCGCTCGCCGGCCCGGTCCAGGTGCGCGGCCTTGTCGAGGTAGCTGTCGGGGTTCTCCGAGAGCAGCAGGGCGAGCGCGGGGTCCATGCCGCCCGAGCGGTACTGCGCGCTCGCCGCCGAACCGAGCGCTCCCCGCATGCGGTTGATGCGCTCCTGGCCACGGGCCACGCTGTCCCGGGCCCGCGTCACCCGCTCCCGTAGCCGCTCCACCCGCTCACCGGCCTTGTTGAACTCCTCGGTGGCCCGCTCGGCCTCTTCGTAGAGCCGGTCGACCCTGGCGCGCGCCGCCTCCGGGGTGTCGCGCGGGTCTGCGCTCGCGGGTCCGCCGCCGAGGGCCGCGGCGGCCGTCGCCGCCGCGGCCGACAGGACGGTGACCCGGGCGCTCTGGGTGAATCCGGGCTGTGCGGGTCGGCGATGGGACGCCACAGGCCGCGCTCCCTTCCGCTGCACTCAGCTGCAGCCGGCTGGTACGAGGGATCTTGCGCGGCAGAGAGTAGCGGGGCGCACACGGAACGGCCAAAGACCGTGCGGGCACAAAAACTGACGCCCCGCCGGAGACCACAGGTCACCAGCGGGGCGTAGCGTCAGCGAGAGTTGACCTACATCGCCCGTTCGGGCGTCATATGCGTACGCCGAACTGGAAGTCGCCGGCCCACTCCATGGACTCGTAGCGCACCACGGTGCCCGGCTTGGGGGCGTGGATCACCGTGTCCCCGCCCACGAAGAGGCCCACGTGGCTCAGACCGCTGAAGAAGACCAGATCGCCGGGGCGCAGGTCGCCGCGTCCGATCCGGGTGCCTTCCTCGGCCTGGGTGTAGGTGGTTCGCGTGATGCTCACACCGGCCTGGCGGTACGACCACTGGGTCAGGCCCGAGCAGTCGTAGGAGTTGGGGCCCTCGGCGCCGGAGACGTACGGCTTCCCGAGCTGGCTCTGAGCGGCGGAGAGAGCGGCGGCGGCACGGCCCGAGGCCGCGGGAGCATCGCTGCCGAGATCGGCCCGGGGGGTGGCGCGGCTGGCGCGGTCTTCGTCGGCGCTCTTGATCGCGGCGCGCTCCTGCGCGGTGAGCGAGTTCAGCAGCTTCTGCGCGGCAGCGAGCTTGACCTGGACGTCCTTCTTCTTCGTACCGAGTTCCTTGCGGATCTCAGCCAGGTCGTCGAGCTTGCCTTCCGCCTCCGCACGCTGCTGCGCGAGGGTCCGCTGCTTGGCCTGGATCTTGGTGAGCGCCTCGGTCTGCTTGGCACCGAGCTGGTCCAGCGCCGAGGCCTTGTCCAGATAGGTGTCCGGGTCGGCGGAGAGGAAGAGCTGCAAGGAGGGGTCGATGCCGCCGGAGCGGTACTGGGCGCTCGCCACCGAACCGAGGCCGTCGCGCAGGGTGTTGAGCTCGTCCTGACCGCGGGCGACCTTGTCCTGGAGGGCGTCGATCTCCTTGTCGAGCTTCTCCTGCTTGACCTCGGCCGCCGTGGCCTTCTCGGTGGCCACCTCCGCCTCTTCGTAGAGCTTGTCGACCTTCTCCTTGACCTCGCTCTTGCTCGGCGTCGGGGCGGCCTGAGCGGCCTGGGAGGTCAGCGCTACGGCAGCGGCGGCGGTCGCGGTGAGCACGGTGACGCGGGCGCGGCTCGGCTGCTTGGGACGACGGTGGGACGCCACGAAGGCGAGCTCCTTCTTCCTCAGAGCCGCCTACCGGGCAGTGCGGGGGACGAGCCCCGGCGTCCGCGCTTCATATCCCCGGGGAAAGGATCGAACTTCACGGACTCGGCGGTTCCTTCGCTGTCGCCCCGGATGGGCGATCAACCGCGCGAAGGTTCGAGGCCTGACCTTAGTGATGTTCTTGTGATCAGTTCAAATCCTGATGAGGAAAATTCTTACCCAGGAGGGAATTCTTTACTCACACCACACGCGTAGTAGTGGCAACTTGACACTACGTCCGCCTATCGGGCGGCTAATTCGGTCATTTGGCATGCGAGTTGGCCAGACGCGACATACGCGCCTAGACGCGCGAAAGCCGCCTCAGCAGCAGCGCGGACGCGACCGGGCGGGCGCCCGCCTTCGCCACTCCGTCGGCGACCTCGCGGTCGGTGGAGACCACGACCACGGGACGGCCCGGCGGCTCCGCCCGTACCAGCTGACGGATCAGCTCGTCCGCGGTCACGCCCGCCTTCGAGAACAGCACCCGCACTCCGCGCGGCGGCGCGAGCAGCACGGGCGCGGCCAGCTCCGCCCCGTCGAAGACACAGGTGATCTCGGCGCCGGTCTGCGCCGCGAGCATCGAAAGACCGCCCAGCAGCCGCAGCCGCTGCCGCTCCAGCGGCATCGTCGGATAGCCGCTCTTGGTGACGTTGTAGCCGTCGACCACCAGGTGCGCCTGCGGCAGCGCCATCAACTGGTCCAGCAGGGCCGGATCGGTCTCGGAGAGCGCGCGGGCCGCGATGTCCTTGGGCGACATCCGGCCGGGCTGGACCGCGTCCACCGTGTCCGCGGGATGGATACCCGCGGGCGGCAGAGCCAGCTCGCGGCGCAGCCCCTGCGCCGCGTCGAGCACCGTGTCCAGCAGCAGCCGCAGCCGCATGTCCTCGACCGACCGGCCCTCGCGGGCGGCCCGGCGGCCCGCCTCCACGGCCGCCTCCGCCTCGGTGAGGCGCGCCCTGAGCCGCCGGCCCTCGCTCTCGGCGGCCGAGACCCGCGCCGCGGCCTCCGACTTGACCGACTCCAGCTCGGCGTCGCTGCGGCGCAGGGCGGCCTCGCCGCGCTTGATGTCGCTGTGGGCGCTGCGCAGCTTGCGGCGGAGCGATTCGGCTTCCTTGCGGGCCGTCTCCAGCTCCGTACGCAGCCGCTCGGTCTCGCTCTTGATCTGGCCTCGCGCCTCGGTGAGCTCTTCGCGCAGCCGCTCCAGCTCGCGCCTGCCCGCCTCGTCGGCGCGCTCGGCGTCCGCGCGCTGGGCCTCCTCGCCCGCGGCGGCGACGAGTTTCACCCATCCGGTGGGGCGCAGTACGTAGGCGAGGGCGGCCACATCGACGGGATCGGCGGCGGCGGGCGGCGACCCGGACTCCAGCGCCCCGACGAGCTCCGGCTCGGCCTGGCTGAGCTTCTCGCCGATACGCTGCCGGAACAGCGGGTCGCTCTCCAGCGCGGCGGCCATCGCGTTGCCCGCGAATTTGACGCGCCGGGTCGGGGTGAACCGGGCGTACTGCCGCAGCTGGACGGGAAGTTCGGTGACGGTCAGACCGCCGAAGGCGTCCGAGACCATCGCGACGACCCTGCGCCGTACCCTTTCGGGCAGCGGGCGGTCGAGCGCCTCGGCGGCGTCACCGGCCGCGCCGGCCGGTTCCGCGCCGCTTGCAGGCTGCTCCACAGTCCGTCACCCCACTACCCGTTCGGACCGCTCCGTCAGGAGCCGACGCCCGGCCTGTCCACCAGCTCGATCTGGTCCACCGCATTGCACCAACGGCAGCGCACCGACTCGATGGTCTCACTGACCACGTCACGCTCTTCGACCTTGGGTTCTCCCGCAAGGTCCAGATGGACGTATTCGACGACCTTGGAGGAGCGAGTCACATCGAAGCGAGTGAGGTTGCCGCATAGGGTGCAGCGCCAGCGGGTCAGGGCCGTCGGCTGGGGAACCGTCGTCATCGTGCTGTCCTCTTTCGCCGTGCGCGTGCACCTGCGGGTGCGAGTGCCGTCGAGCTGTGCGTGTACGGAGGTACTGCCTGTTCACTTCCTGCAACCCTACGGCCTCGCGGGTACCCGCCGACGCGGCGAGGCACTCTGTACCGTTCGGCCCCGGTACGCCATGCTCTGTCCATGATCGGTTGGTGGGGTACGGTCCGGGGCGCGGCCTCGGGACCCGCGGTGACATACGGCACGATCGCGGCCTGCTGTGCGGTGTTCGTCCTCAGCCCCATCTCGGGCCTCAATCCTTCGTACGGCATCGGTGACGCGCTGCTCACGGCGCAGAGCGCGTACTTCGAACGCTGGGGTGTGATCCCCGCGGACCTGATGAGCAGCTCCCCCGGCACCCTGCTCACCCCTCTCACCGCACTGTTCATCCATGGCAGTTGGCTGCACCTGCTGGGCAATATGCTCTTTCTGTACGTCTTCGGCGCGATGGCCGAGGAACGGATGGGCCGGCTGGAGTTCGGCCTCTTCTACCTGGGCTGCGGTTACCTGGCACTGCTCGCGTACGCGGCGGCCAACGCCGAATCGGAACAGACCCTGGTGGGAGCGTCCGGGGCGATCTCGGGTGTGCTCGGCGCTTTTCTGTACCTCTTCCCGAAGGCCCGGGTCACCAGTCTTTTTCCTTTCCTGTTCTTCCTGCCGCTGCGTTTCCCGGCGTGGATCGTGCTGATCTTCTGGTTCGTGCTGCAGTGGCTGGCGGCTCGGGGAGCGGGCAGCGGGCCGGGGGTGGCGTATCTGGCGCATCTGGTGGGGTTCGGGATCGGGTTTCTCTACGCATGGGGACGTTTCCGGCAGGGGACTAGAGTGAAGGCCCCATCAGCGGCCACCGAGGGAGAAAGCCAACCGTGATCACCGCGATCGTGCTCATCAAGACCAGCGTGGACCGCATCCCGGAGATCGCCGAGTCGATCGCCGCGCTGGACAGCGTCAGCGAGGTCTTCTCCGTCACCGGTACGTACGACTTGATCGCCATGGTGCGGGTGGCCAAACACGACGATCTGGCGGACGTCATCCCGGGCCGGATCAGCAAGATCCAGGGCGTGGAGGGCACGGACACCCATGTGGCGTTCCGTACGTACTCGCAGCACGACCTGGAGGCGGCCTTCGCGATCGGCCTGGACGCGTAGGCCGGGTTGGTCTCAGACCGCCGGGACGCAGCGGCCGTCCTCGGTCCGGTACGTCCACTGCGCGCCGTCGCTGACCAGCTCCTTCACCGCCCGTACGAAGCGCTCCACGTGCTCGTCCGGGGTGCCCGCGCCGAAGCTGACCCGGATCGCGTTGAGCGACTTCTCGCCCGGCTCCGCCTCCGGCGCGCCGCACTCGCCCGCCTCCTGCGGGTCGCTGCCCAGCAGCGTCCGCACCAGGGGGTGCGCGCAGAAGAGGCCGTCGCGTACGCCGATCCCGTACTCCGCCGAGAGCGCCGCCGCGAAGTGCGAGCTGTTCCAGCCCTCGACCACGAAGGAGATGACGCCCACGCGCGGAGCGTCGTCCCCGAAGAGCGAGAGCACCTTGACCTGCTCCACCTCCGCGAGGCCCGCACGGACCCTGGTGACGAGCCGCTGCTCACGTGCGACGAGTGTGTCGAAGCCCGCCTCGGTGAGCGCCTTGCAGGCGGCGGCGATCGCGTAGACCCCGATCACATTCGGCGAACCGGCCTCGTGGCGGGCCTCCGTGGTGTGCCAGTCGACGTCCACGCCGCCGTCCGCACGCCGGGCGACCCTGCGGGAGGCACCGCCGCCCGCGAGGTACGGCTCCGCATCCTGAAACCAGTCCGCACGGCCCGCGAGGACACCCGAGCCGAACGGCGCGTACAGCTTGTGCCCGGAGAACGCGACCCAGTCGACGTCCAAGTCCCGTACGGATACGGGGTGGTGGGGCGCGAGCTGGGCAGCGTCCAGCACGATCCGGGCGCCGTGCGCATGGGACGCGGCCGCCAGCTCCCGTACCGGCCACAGCTCGCCGGTGACGTTCGACGCGCCCGTGACGCAGACCAGCGCGGGGCCGTACGGGTCACGCCCGGCGAGGGCGCGCTCCAGCGTCGCGACGGCCTCGGCGGGGGTGCGCGGGGCGTTCAGGTAGGTCACCTGGGCGTTGCGCCACGGCAGCAGTGAGGCGTGGTGCTCCGTCTCGAAGACGAAGACCTGGCAGTCGGCGGGGAGCGCCGCGGCGAGCAGGTTGAGGGAGTCGGTCGTGGACCGGGTGAAGACGACCTGGTCGCCGGCGCGGCAGTCGAGGAACTCCGCGACCGTCGCGCGGCTGCTCTCGAAGAGGTCGGTGGACAGCTGCGAGAGGTAACCGGCACCCCGGTGCACGCTGCCGTAGTACGGGGCGTAGGCGGCCACGTCGTCCCATACGCGCTGGAGGGCGGGGGCGCTCGCCGCGTAGTCGAGGGCGGCGTAGGTGACTTCGCCGCCGGTGACGAGTGGAACGGTCACATCGTGGCCGAGTACGGGGAGCGGCGCGGCGGAGAGCGTGGTGGGCGTGGTCAGGCGTGCGGACATGGCGATATCTCCTGGCAGGGCAAGGCGGAATGAGACTCTGCTGAAGAGGGGGGCGTGACGCCCTATCGCATTCGCTTGCTCACGAGACTGCTCCCTTGAGGACCAGGACCCCAGGGTGTGCAGGGGCCCGCGCTTGCCGCAGACCTCACTGCCTGCGGCCTGGTCTTCACCCGGGGCACCCCGCCACGGACGGAGGGTTGCCGGACAGCGAGCCGGGGCTTTTTCGCTGTCGCTCATGACCTGGGGAGGAGTATGCCATGCGGCTCTGCGGCCGCGACGTCTGTGTCCGCATCCCGAAACGGGGCCCCGGGCCCTTGTCGGGGGCGCTGCCCCCGAGCTCCGCTCCTCAATCGCCGGAGGGGCTGAAAATCCAGCCCGTCCGGCGATTGAGGACACCGCCCGAAGGGCGGTACGGGGGTCCAGGGGCGCAGCCCCTACGAGTGGCTCACCGTCACCCAGCGGTCAAGCACCGCGCCCGCCGCGCCCGAGTCGATCGACTCCGCCGCCCTCGCCATCCCCACCGCCAACTGCTCCGTCAGCGTGCCCTCCGTCGGCTCCAGCGCCACCAGCGCCGCCGCCGAGTTGAGCAGGACCGCGTCCCGTACCGGGCCCGTCTCGCCCGCCAGCAGGCGGCGCGCCACGTCCGCGTTGTACGACGCGTCCGCGCCCCGCAGCGCCTCCACCGGGACCAGCGCGATGCCGAGGTCCCGGGGGTCGAAGGCCTCCTCGCGGACCGTGCCGTTCCGTACCACCCACACCCGGGACGTCGCGGTCGTCGTCAGCTCGTCCAGGCCGTCGTCTCCCCGGAAGACCAGCGCCGACGAACCGCGCCGCGCCAGCACCCCGGCCATGATCGGCGCCATCCGGGCGTCAGCGACACCCGTCGCCTGGGCCTTCACCTTCGCCGGGTTGGTGAGCGGGCCGAGGAAGTTGAACGTCGTGCGAATGCCCAGTTCCTTGCGTGCCGCCGCCACATGCCGCAGCGCCGGGTGGAACTTCACCGCGAAGCAGAAGGTGATGCCCGCCTCGGCCGCGACCTCGACGACCCGCTGCGGGGTCAGCGACAGATTGACGCCGAGCTTCTCCAGCACGTCCGACGCGCCGCTCGCCGACGACGCCGCGCGGTTGCCGTGTTTGACGACCTTCGCGCCCGTCCCGGCGACGACGATCGCGGACATCGTGGAGATGTTCACGGTCCGCGCGCCGTCGCCGCCGGTCCCGACGATGTCGACGCTGGGGCCCGGCACCTCGATCAGGTTCGCGTGCTCGTACATGGTCCGTACGAGACCGGTGATCTCCTCGACCGTCTCGCCCTTGGCACGCAGCGCCACCGCGAACCCGGCGATCTGCGCGTCGGTCGCCTCACCGCTGAGGATGCGGTCCATGGCCCACGCGGTGGCATCCGCGCTCTGGTCACGGTTGTCCAGGAGAGCGTTCAGGACAGCCGGCCAGGAGAGGTCCTGCCCGCTGCCGCCGCCAACCGGGGTCACAACGTTCATGGTCCACTCCAGGGGTCCACAGTCCGGACAAGGGGGTACACGGATACAGCCCCACCCTATCCAGCCCCGGGCACGGCAAAGGGCCCCGTCCAGCGAATGGACGGGGCCCTGCCGCGACAGCTGTGGGGATCAGTGGTGGCCGTGGCCGCTGCTGATCTCCTTGTACTCCTCGTTCGTCGCCTTGGGGATCTGGTTCCCCTCGCCGTAGTACCCCTTGGTCAGCTTCGCCCGGAGCTTCTCCCCGCGCGTCACCTTCCGCCGTACGCCGTGCTCGTCCACCGACGGGCCGATCTCGGCCGGTTCGTACTGCTCGTGCGCCGTGAGCGTGTGCCGCTGGGCCTGGCTGAGCGGCTCGTGAACCTCCACGAACTCACCGTGCGGCAGCCGCTTGATGATGCCGGACTCGCGTCCGTGCAGCACCTTGTCGCGGTCGCGCCGCTGGAGGCCCAGACAGATCCGCTTGGTGACGATGAAGGCGACGACCGGACCGACGAAGTAGGCGATCCGGACGAACCAGGTGATCGCGTTGATCGACAGATGGAGGTGGGTGGCGAAGATGTCGTTGCCACCGCCGATCAGCATGATCACGTACCCCGTGACCCAGGCGACGCCAAGACCGGTCCTGGTCGGCGCGTTGCGCGGCCGGTCCAGGATGTGGTGCTCCCGCTTGTCCCCGGTGATCCAGGACTCGATGAACGGATAGACCGCGATCGCGACAAGCACCAGACCGAAGAGCGTCAGCGGGATGAAGACGCCCAGCGCGAGCGTATGGCCCGCGATGTTGATCTCCCAGCCCGGCATCACGCGGATGAGTCCCTCGGCGAAGCCCATGTACCAGTCCGGCTGGGCGCCCGTGGACACCTGGTCCGGACGGTACGGGCCGATCGCCCACACCGGGTTGATCGTGAACGTCGCCGCGATCATCGCGATGACGCCGAAGACCAGGAAGAAGAAGCCTCCGGCCTTGGCCGTGTAGACCGGCATCAGCGGCATGCCGACGACGTTCTTCTCCGTACGGCCGGGGCCCGCGAACTGGGTGTGCTTGTGGTAGAAGACCAGGATCAGGTGGGCCACCACGAGGCCGAGCATGATGCCCGGCAACAGCAGGATGTGGATCGAGTAGAACCGCGCCACCATGTCGTGGCCGGGGAACTCCCCGCCGAACAAGAACATCGAGATGTACGTGCCGACGATCGGCGTCGCCAGGATCGCGCCCTGCGTAAAGCGGACACCGGTGCCGGACAGCAGGTCGTCGGGGAGCGAGTAACCGGTGAATCCGGTGAACATGCCCAGCACGAACAGCAGGAAGCCGAACAGCCAGTTGATCTCACGCGGCTTGCGGAACGCGCCCGTGAAGAAGACACGCATCATGTGCACGAACATCGCCGCGAGGAAGATCAGCGCGGCCCAGTGGTGGATCTGCCGGATCAGCAGACCACCGCGTACGTCGAAGCTGATGTTCAGGGTCGAGGCGTACGCCTCGGTCATCCTGATGCCCTGCATCGGCACGTACGAGCCGTGGTACTCGATCTCGTTCATGCTCGGGTGGAAGAACAACGTCAGATACACACCCGTGAGGATGATGACGATGAAGCTGTAGAGGGCGACCTCACCCAGCATGAAGGACCAGTGATCCGGAAAGATCTTCCGCATATTGGTCTTGGCCATGGAGTAGATCCCCAGCCGACCGTCCGCCCAGTCGGCTACCCGCTCGCCCGCGGGTGCCTTGCGGTTCCCGGGCGCGTCGGCGCCCGATGATTTTGTCGTCGTCGTACTCATCCGCGCTCCCAGAAAGAAGGACCGACGGGCTCTTCGAAGTCACCGAGGGCTTCAAGATTGCCCTCGGCGTTCACACCGATCCGCAGCTGCGGGAGTGCGTGCCCAGCAGGACCGAAGATGACTCGGGCGCCGTCGGCAAGGTCGAAGGTGGACTGGTGACACGGGCAGAGTACGTGGTGCGTCTGCTGCTCGTACAGGCTGATCGGGCAGCCGACGTGAGTGCAGATCTTGGAGTAGGCCACGATTCCCTCGTGGGACCACTCAAGCTCACGCTTGTCCTTGATGTCCTCCGGCTGGATCCGGATGATCATCAGGGCGGCCTTGGCGATCTGGTTGTTGAACTCGTGGTCGTCCTCTTCCAGGCCCTCGGGCTTGGCGAAGACCAGCGAGCCGACGGTGATGTCCTCGGGACGCAGCGGCTCATCGGTGTTCATGTTGATGAGCTGCTTGCCCTTGGCCCACAGCGTCTTGCGGAGCCTGTCCTCGGGCAGCGGGCCCAGGTCGCGCAGCAGCACGATCCCGGTGAGCGGCACCAGCGCGAGCGCGCCGAACATGGTGTTCCGGATCAGCTTGCGGCGGGGAAGCGCGGATTCCTGGGTGCCCACCGCCCAGTCGGCCATGACCTTGGCCTTGACCTCGGGCTCGGCGGCGACCGCGTGGCGCTCGTCGGCCATCTCGACATCGGCCATCAGGGTGCGGGCCCAGTGGACCGCGCCCGCGCCGATGCAGAAGAGCGCGATGCCCAGCGTCATGCCCAGCGAGAAGTTGAGCGCGCTCACATGGCCCAGCGGCCAGATGTACACGATCTTGTCGACCGGGAAGATCACGAACGCGGCGATGAAGCCGACCGTGGCCAGCATCGACAGCATGAACAGGAAAGCGACCGTACGCTCGGAGCGCTTCGCGGCCCGCTCGTCGATGTCCTGGATACGCGGCCGGTGGGCCGGCAGTCCCGGGTCGGCGAACGCGTCTTCCCCGGCGCGCTCGACCTCTGCCGTGCCTTGCACAGCTCTCTGCTCCGACGGCAGGTTCTCTTCTGGATTCTCTTGGCTACTCATGACTTCTTGGCCTTAGCGGTGTGGGCCGCGATCCAGACGGCGATGGCGATGAGCGCTCCCAGGCCGAAGATCCAGCCGAACAGGCCCTCGCTGACCGGGCCGAGGCCGCCCAGCGCGAAGCCGCCGGGGGTCGCGGTCTTCTCGCCGTTCACGGTCTGGACGTACGCGATGATGTCCTGCTTCTGCTTCTCGGGCAGGAGCGTGTCAGGGAAGCCCGGCATGTTCTGCGGGCCGGTCTGCATGGCCTCGTAGAGGTGCTTCGCGCTGACGCCCCCCAGGCCCGGGGCGTACTTGCCTTCGGTGAGGGCACCGCCCTCACCGGTGAAGTTGTGACACTGGGCGCAGTTGGTACGGAACAGGTCGCCACCCTTGGCGATGTCCGCGCCCTGCGGGTTGTACTGCTTCTCGGTCGGCGTGATCGGTCCTGCGCCGAGAGAGGCGACGTACGCCGCGAGCTGGTCGATCTTGTCCTGCGTGTAGATGACCTTCTTCTTCGGCACCTGGACGCCGGGCTGCTGCGCGGGCATCCGGCCGGTGCCGACCTGGAAGTCGACGGCGGCCGATCCCACGCCGACCAGGCTCGGACCGTCAGAGGTGCCCTGCCCGCCGGTTCCGTGGCAGCTCGCGCAGCCGACGGTGTAGAGCTTCTGGCCCTCCTCGATGGCGAGGGACTGGGCGGCCTCGTTGGCCTGCGCCTCTTCGACGGGGGCGAAGGCGGCGTACAACCCCCCCGTGGTCGCCAGCGCGAAGAGAAGGACGACGACGGCCGCCAGCGGATGGCGTCGTCGTGCGGAGAGCTTTTTCACGGATTACCCCGGTGTCAGGATTTTCTGCGTCGATGCTTGCTGGACGTGTGTCGGGTTCGGCCCGACTACTTGATCATGTAGATCGTGGCAAAGAGGCCGATCCAGACGACATCGACGAAGTGCCAGTAGTAGGACACGACGATGGCGGCGGTTGCCTGCTCGTGTGTGAATCTCTTGGCCGCATACGTCCTCCCGAGGACCAGCAGGAAGGCGATGAGACCGCCCGTCACATGCAGGCCGTGGAAGCCGGTGGTCAGGTAGAACGCCGAGCCGTACGCGTCGGAGGACAGCGACAGGCCGTCCTTCTTGACCAGCTCGGTGTACTCGAAGATCTGACCGCCGACGAAGACCGCGCCCATCACGAAGGTGAGGATGAACCACGATCGGAGCTTCTTCACATCGCCCCGCTCGGCGGCGAAGACGCCGAGCTGGCAGGTGAGGGAGGAGAGCACCAGGATCGTGGTGTTCGTCGCGGCGAACGGGAAGTTCAAGGCCGAAGCCTTTTCCTCCCAGAACTCGGCGCCGGTCACCGATCGCAGGGTGAAGTACATCGCGAAGAGGGCCGCGAAGAACATCAGCTCGGAACTCAGCCAGATGATGGTTCCGACGCTGGTGAGGTTCGGCCGATTGACCGACGGGTGCGCGTGCCCGGTTTCTACTGTCGTTGCTGTCGCCACGACCGACATTATGTCGGTCGCTTATCCCGCGCTCACCCCCGGGGGTGCCGTTTGGTGTGTCAGAGGCGTGTGTCCAGCCCGAACAGCCCATCACAGCCCTCCCGGAGCCGGGACGGAGTAGCATCCGCGGCATCGGGCTGTGACCTCGACAAGCGCGTGCCATCGACAAGCGTGTGCCATCAAGAAGCGTGGAGGAACAATGCAGGCGACTGCCACGGTGCTGGTCTACAGCGATGACGCGGGCACCCGCGAGCAGGTCCGGCTGGCGGCGGGGCGCAGGCCTGCCGCCGATGTGCCGCCGGTGGAGTTCCTGGAGTGCGCGACCCTGCCCGCCGTTCTCAAGGCGCTGGACGAGGGCGGCATCGATGTCTGCGTACTGGACGGCGAGACGGTTCCCGCGGGCGGCATGGGCGTCTGCCGGCAGATCAAGGACGAGATCTTCAACTGCCCGCCCGTGCTGCTGCTGATGGGGCGCCCGCAGGACGCCTGGCTGGCCACGTGGAGCCGCGCGGAGGCCGCGGTGACGCTGCCGGTCGACCCGGTGGAGTTCGCGGACGCGCTGGCCGCGCTGCTGCGGCGCAGACTGGCCGTGAAGGCGTAACCCGGAGGGCGTAACCCCGTCGGCCGTGTCAGACCCGGGGGCGCAGCCGTGCCACGTCGGCGGGGCTGCTGCCCTCCCTGGTGGTGTCGGTCACCAGTGCACTGCCCTTGCGCCAGGCGTCCCAGGGCAGGTTCCAGTCGCCGAAGCCGTTGCCGAAGGGCGTCATCTCGGCCCCGCCGCTGTTGACGACGGTGACGAGGTCACCCGGGCGCACGGTCTTGTAGAACCAGGCGGCGTTGGCGGTGGACATGCCGGTGCAGCCGTGGCTGACGTTCGCGGAGCCCTGTGAGCCGACGGACCACGGCGCGGCGTGGACGTACTCACCGCTCCAGGTGACGCGCGTGGCGTAGTAGACGGGCAGGTCGTACGAGTCCGCACTGCCTTCGGCGATGCCGACGGTCGTGCCGCGCATCCGTACGAAGTACTCCTTGCCGAGCACGACCTTGACTCCGTTGCGGGTGGAGAAGCCGGGCTTGCCCGTGGTCACCGGAATGGTGTTGATCACTTCTCCGTTGCGCTTGACGGTCATCTGGTGCGCGCTCGCGTCGGTGATGGCCTCGATACGGTCCCCGATGGTGAGCTTCAGCGGCTTGGACACGCCGCCGTAGAGCTTGTCGGCGACCTTGACGCCGTAGAGTCTGCTGGCGGCGCTGACGATCGCGCCTGGCGGCCAGTACTCCTTCGGGCGGAAGTGCAGCTTCTTGTCGTCCACCCAGTGCCAGGCGCCCTCAACGGCCGGCTCGGACTCGATCTTCAGCGCGCGTTCGACGACGGCCCTGGCGCTCATGTCCCGGACGGGGGCGCTCAGTTCGGCGGTGATGGGCTGTCCGACGCCGTACGTGCCCGCCTCGGGACCGAAGGCGACCGTCAGGACCTTCTTGGACGGCGCCGTCTCGAAGGTGAGCGTGCGGGTGCCCGGGGAGCCGTCCTTGTCCTCCGTGGAGACCCTGACGGTGTAGGTGACGCCTGCCGCCAGGGGGGCGGTCGATCGCCAGCGGCTGCCGTCGGGGGCGAGTTCACCGGCGAGGCGGTGGCCCGCGTCGTCGGTGACCGTGACGTCGGTGATCCGGCCGCCGGAGCCCTTGACCGTGACCTCCAGGGGCTTGGCCGGGTCGGCTTTGGCCCCTTTGACTCTGCCCGCGGGCGTGTTGAAGGCGATCTGTTCCGCCGCGTCGTACGGCTGCGCGGCGAGCGGGTTGGCGTCGGAGCCGCCACCGCACGCGGTGGCACTCGCCCCGAGGAAGACGACCACCAGAGTGCAGCTGAGAACGGTGCGGATGCGCGACGTGTGGGGCGTGTGGTTCATAAGCACACGTTATGAAGATCGGTTGGCAGCGGCGCGCCGGGTGACTGCAAACGGCGGGCCCGGATCCCCCTCAGGAGTGAGGGGAATCCGGGCCCGCCGATCTCGTACGGAGTGCTGATTACTACTGCTACTGGCTCACTGGTTCTGGCTCTCGCCGCGGTAGTACTCGAACACCCAGCCGAACAGACCGATCAGGATGACCGGGACCGAGAAGTACAGCAGCCACCAGCCGAAGATGACGCCCATGAAGGCGAACGCGCCGCCTACCGCCAGGGAGAGCGGCTGCCAGCTGTGCGGGGAGAAGAACCCCACGTCGCCTGCCTCGTCCGCGACATCGGCCTCCTTGTTGTCCTGGGCCATGATGTCCACTCGCCGGGCCGTGAAGGCCAGGTAGTAGCCGATCATGATGGACAGACCGAAGGCCATGAAGAGCGCCGTGGTGCCGACCGGCTCCTTCGACCACACGCCGTAGAGGACGGCGATGGCGAGAATGAAGACAGCGAGCCAGATGAACATCCTGCCTTGGATCTTCACTTGCCGGTCTCCTTCTCACGCGTGAGGACGCTCGCGCCGTGGCCCGCGTGCTCAAGCTGGTCGAGCGCCGCGATCTCCGGGTGGTGCAGGTCGAACGCCGGGGATTCGGAACGGATCCGCGGCAGGGTGAGGAAGTTGTGCCGCGGCGGCGGACACGTGGTCGCCCATTCGAGCGAGCGGCCGTAGCCCCACGGGTCGTCGACCTCGACCTTCTTGCCGTACTTGGCGGTCTTCCACACGTTGTAGAGGAACGGCAGGACCGACAGGCCGAGCAGGAACGAGCTGATCGTGGAGATGGTGTTCAGCGCGGTGAAGCCATCGGCGGCGAGGTAGTCCGCGTACCGGCGCGGCATGCCTTCCGCTCCCAGCCAGTGCTGCACCAGGAACGTGCCGTGGAAGCCGATGAACAGCGTCCAGAAGGTGATCTTGCCGAGCTGCTCGTCCAGCATCTTGCCCGTCATCTTCGGCCACCAGAAGTGGAAGCCGGCGAACATCGCGAAGACCACGGTGCCGAAGACGACGTAGTGGAAGTGCGCGACGACGAAGTACGAGTCGGAGACGTGGAAGTCCATCGGGGGCGAGGCCAGGATGACGCCGGTCAGACCACCGAAGGCGAAGGTGACCAGGAACCCGATCGTCCAGAGCATCGGTGTCTCGAAGGACAGTGAGCCCTTCCACATGGTGCCGATCCAGTTGAAGAATTTCACACCGGTCGGTACCGCGATCAGGAAGGTCATAAAGGAGAAGAACGGCAACAACACGCCGCCTGTGACGTACATGTGGTGCGCCCACACCGTCACCGACAGACCCGCGATCGAGATCGTCGCGGCCACCAGACCGATATAGCCGAACATCGGCTTGCGGCTGAAGACCGGGATGATCTCGGAGACGATCCCGAAGAACGGCAAGGCGATGATGTACACCTCTGGATGGCCGAAGAACCAGAAGAGGTGTTGCCAGAGCAGGGCCCCGCCGTTGGACGCGTCGAAGATGTGCGCGCCGAATTTACGGTCCGCCTCCAGCGCGAAGAGCGCCGCGGCCAGCACCGGGAAGGCCAGGAGCACCAGCACACCGGTCAGCAGCACGTTCCAGCAGAAGATCGGCATCCGGAACATCGTCATGCCGGGCGCGCGCATGCAGATGATCGTGGTGATGAAGTTGACCGAGCCGAGGATCGTGCCGAAGCCGGAGAAGGCCAGACCCATGATCCACATATCGGCGCCGATGCCCGGCGAGCGGACCGCGTCCGACAGTGGGGAGTACGCGAACCAGCCGAAGTCGGCCGCGCCCTGCGGGGTGAGGAAACCGGCCACCGCGATCAGCGAGCCGAAGAGGTAGAGCCAGTACGCGAACATGTTCAGCCGCGGGAACGCCACGTCGGGCGCGCCGATCTGCAGCGGCATGATCCAGTTCGCGAACCCGGCGAACAGCGGCGTCGCGAACATCAGCAGCATGATCGTGCCGTGCATCGTGAACGCCTGGTTGAACTGCTCGTTCGACATGATCTGCGTGCCGGGGCGGGCCAGCTCGGCGCGCATGAAGAGCGCCATCACCCCGCCGATGCAGAAGAAGAAGAACGACGTGATGAGGTACAGCGTGCCGATGGTCTTGTGGTCGGTTGTGGTCAGCCACGACACGACCACGCTGCCCGGCTTCTTGCGCCGTACCGGCAGCTCGTCCTCGTAGGAGTCGTCAGCCGCTGCGGCGGCACCCTGGGGTTCGTTGAGGATGCTCACAGTTGGTTCGTCTCCGCATTCCTGGCCGGGTCCGTCTGCTCAATGCCCGACGGGATGTAGCCGGTCTTGCCCTGGTCCCGCAACTCCCTCAGGTGCTGCTGGTAGCGCTCCGGGGAGACGACCTTGACGTTGAAGAGCATCCGCGAGTGGTCGACGCCGCAGAGCTCGGCGCACTTGCCCAGGAAGGTGCCTTCCTGGGTGGGGGTCACCTCGAAGGAGTTGGTGTGCCCCGGGATGACGTCCTGCTTCATCAGGAAGGGGACCACCCAGAAGGAGTGGATGACGTCACGAGAGGTCAGGACGAACCTGACCTTCTCCCCGAGGGGCAGCCACAGTGTCGGACCCGGGTTGCCGGTCTGCGGGTTCCGGGTGCCGGGGATGCCGGCGTCGTAGACACCTTCGGCGCCCGCGGGGAACTGCTTCTGGAACTTGTCCGGGATGGTCTCGAGCTCCGCGGGGACCTTGGCGCCAGTCTTGGCGTCGCCGTCCAGGTTCTCGATGTAGTTGAAGCCCCAGCTCCACTGATAGCCGACCACGTTGACCGTGTGGGCGGGCTTCTCGGAGAGGGCCAGGAGCTTCGACTCATCACGCGCGGTGAAGTAGAAGAGCACCGAAACGATGATGAGCGGGACCACGGTGTACAAGGCCTCGATGGGCATGTTGTACCGGGTCTGCGGAGGTACCTCGATCTTGGTGCGGCTGCGCCGGTGGAAGATGATGCTCCACAGGATCAGGCCCCACACCAGCGCGCCCGTGACGAGCGCTGCCGCCCACGAGCCCTGCCAGAGGGAGAGGATCCGCGGCGCCTCTTCCGTTACCGGGGTGGGCATACCAAGGCGGGGGAAATCCTTGTATGTGCAACCGGTCGCGGTCGCGAGGATCAGGGCCGCAGTCAGCACCTGCGGCAGCTTCCGCCGCATCGGGCGCCGCGACGAGCGGTCGGAGCCGTTGGGACTCACGTAGCGCCTTCCCGAGAGTCTCGGCCCGCGCGACCGGCTGCGGCCGTCATGCTGGTCGGTCGCCGGCCCTGACGCGGGCAGGGGGTTTGGATGTTTATGCGGACCAAACCCTACTGGACGCTATTTGGGGTCGCGCGGGGAGGGTGCCCAACGCGCCGCCGGCCACCCCGAAGGGGTGGAATGGGGGTGGGATACCTACGGAAATGCCCCGTCCCGATCTTGCGAGGGGGCTGTTCCGGAGCGCTCCGGGAGCCGTCCGGGAGCGCTCCGGCGCTGTCCAACGGCCGTCTGACTCTGTCTCCGCGCGGGCGGGTTAGCGTGGCTGTGTGCCCTACTTCGACGCCGCATCCTCCGCTCCCCTGCACCCCGTTGCCCGCCAGGCCCTGCAAGCCTCCCTGGACGAGGGCTGGGCCGATCCCGCCCGGCTCTACCGCGAGGGGCGGCGGGCCAGACTCCTGCTGGACGCGGCGCGGGAGGCGGCGGCGGAGGCGGTGGGCTGCCGCCCCGACGAACTCGTATTCACTCCTTCGGGGACGCACGCGATCCACCTCGGAATCTCCGGCGCGCTCGCGGGCCGTCGGCGTGTCGGGCGCCATCTGGTCGTGTCCGCGGTGGAGCACTCCTCGGTGCTGCATGCGGGAGGCGCGCTTCGGGACGACGGGGGCGCGGTGACCGAGGTCCCGGTCGACCGCTCGGGGGCGGTGTCCCCCGACGCGTACGCCGCGGCTCTGCGCGAGGACACGGCGCTGGCCTGCCTCCAGTCCGCCAACCACGAGGTGGGCACGGAGCAGCCGGTGGCGCCGGTCGCGGAGGCGTGCCGCGCTGTCGGGGTGCCGCTGCTGGTGGACGCGGCGCAGTCGCTGGGCTGGCGGCCGGTGGAGGGCGCGTGGTCGCTGCTGACGGCGAGTGCGCACAAGTGGGGCGGCCCGGCGGGGGTGGGGCTGCTCGCCGTACGCAAGGGTGTGCGGTTCGCCCATCAGGGCCCCGCGGACGAGCGGGAGTCGGGCCGCAGCGCGGGGTTCGAGAACATCCCGGCGATCGTGGCGGCGGCGGCGTCGCTGCGGGCGGTACGGATGGAGGCTGCGGCGGAGGCGGTGCGGCTGCGGGCCCTGGTGGACCGTATCCGCGCGAGCGTGCCGGAACTGGTCCCCGATGTAGAGGTGGTGGGCGATCCGGTGCGCCGGCTCCCCCATCTCGTCACCTTCTCCTGTCTCTATGTCGACGGAGAGGTGCTGCTGCACGAGCTGGACCGGGCGGGGTTCTCGGTCTCGTCGGGTTCCTCCTGCACCAGCGGCACGCTGACGCCGAGCCATGTGCTGCGGGCGATGGGGGTGCTGTCGGAGGGAAACGTGCGGGTGTCGCTGCCGATGGGGACGGGAGAGGAGGAGGTGGAGCGTTTTTTGGCGGTGCTGCCGGGGGTGGTGGCGGGGGTGCGGGAGCGGCTCGGCGCGCCGTCTTCCGCTTCGTTTGCCGCCTCGTTTGCCGGGTCTCCCTCCGGGAGCGGGGAGGACGAGGACGCGTCGGTCGTGGTGGACGCGCTTGGCAAGCTGTGCCCGATCCCGGTGATCGAGCTGGCGAAGATCTTCGGGGATGTGCCGGTGGGCGGCACGGTGACGGTCCTGTCGGACGACGAGGCGGCGCGGCTGGACATTCCGGCGTGGTGCGAGATGCGGGGGCAGGAGTTTGTGGGGGAGCGGGGCGCGGGGAGGGGTGTGGGGTATGTGGTGCGGCGGGTGTCGTAGCGGCGCGGGTGCGGTCGCCTGCGGCGGGCCTGTTCCCCTACCCGCCCTCCCCCCTACTCCCCCTACGCCCTGAGGGCGTGGGGGGACCCCCAGCGCGGCGTGGGTGGGGGCACCTCCCACGCCGCTAGGCGTAGGGGGAGTACCCCCATCCCGAACTGGGGCGCTGCCCCAGACCCCGCGCCTCGATCGCCGGCGAGGCTTGAATTGCGGGCGATTGAGGCGCTGGGGGCAGCGCCCCGACCAGGGTCTATGGGAGGTGGGCCTGGACCTCCGTGGCCGACTCGTCGCCGTACGCCTTCGTGAAGCGCTCCATGAAGTGCGCCCGCCGCAACGTGTACTCCTGCGTCCCCAGCGTCTCAATCACCAGCGTCGCCAGCATGCAGCCGATCTGCGCCGCCCTCTCCAGGCTCACCCCCCACGAAAGCCCCGACAGGAACCCCGCACGGAACGCGTCCCCGACACCCGTCGGGTCGACCTTCGCCTCCTCCTCCGGGCAGCCGACCTCGATCCCGTCCTGGCCCGCCTGCTCGACGCGCACACCCCGTGAGCCGAGCGTCGTGATGCGGTGGCCGACCTTGCTCAGGATCTCGCTGTCGCTCCAGCCGGTCTTGGACTCGATGAGTCCCTTCTCGTACTCGTTGGAGAAGAGGTAGGTCGCGCCGTCGAGGAGGGTGCGGATGTCCTCGCCGGTCATCCGCGCGATCTGCTGCGAGAAGTCCGCGGCGAACGGAATGGAGCGGGTCTTGCACTCCTCCGTATGGCGGAGCATCGCCTCCGGGTCGTCCGCGCCGATCAGGACCAGGTCCAGCCCGCCCACCCGGTCGGCGACGGCCTTGAGCTCGATCTGGCGGGCCTCGCTCATCGCGCCCGTGTAGAAGGAGCCGATCTGGTTGTGGTCCGCGTCCGTCGTGCAGACGAAGCGCGCGGTGTGCAGGACCTCCGAGATACGTACGGACGCGGTGTCCACGCCGTGCCGGTCGAGCCAGGCGCGGTACTCGTCGAAGTCGGCCCCCGCCGCGCCGACCAGGATCGGCGCGCTGCCGAGCTGGCCCATGCCGAAACAGATGTTGGCGCCGACACCGCCCCTGCGTACGTTGAGGGTGTCGACCAGGAAGGAAAGGGAGACCGTGTGCAGCTGGTCCCCGACGAGTTGGTCGGCGAACCGGCCGGGGAAGGTCATCAGGTGGTCGGTGGCGATGGAGCCGGTGACTGCGATGCGCACGGCGAAGCGCTCCTGGGGGTCGAAGGGGGCGACGGGTGGGAGTCGACAGTCCACGCTAGCGGGTCGGCACCCATACTGAAGTGCGAAAACTACCCAATAGTAGGGCTTTTTTCGTCGACTCTCGCGTGCGTACGGTGCGGACATGACGACCCACACAGAGTTCACCCTGGACCAGCTGCGCGGCGACTGCGCACGAATGGCCCCGCACTGGGTGGTGCCCCCCGCCGCCGTGCCCGCGCCTGTGCCGCCGTCCCGCATCCATGGGGTGGTCGTCCCGGCCGCCTCCGCCCGGCTGGTCGACGCGATGACGGAGTATTCGGCGTATCGCGATACCGCGACGGAGAGCTAGGGCGCGGGGGAACCGCGCGCGCCCCCGCTCCGTCCCAGTCATGTCCCCGCGGAGGGGGACATGAGACAAGGAGCGATGCGGTGAGCAGTACGGAGCGACCTCCCAACAGCCCGGACATTCCTCGCCGCCGGCGTTCCCCGTTCGCTGTCGCCTCGGTGGCCGCCGCGGTGCTGGTCGCGGGCGGTGGTACGTACTTCGCGGCGGCCGGCTTCAGTGGAGGCGACGGGGGCGGAGGCGGGGGCGGAGGCAGCGCGGAAGCCGGAAGCAGTGTGGGGAGCGGCGACGTCCAGCCTCCGCCGCTCTCCCTCGACATCGGCGAGCCCGACCCGTCGGGCGGCGGGACCGTCTACCGCGCCAGGGGCGAGCTGCCGGACGGACCGGACAGGGCAGCCGTCCACCGCCCGCAGGGCGCTGTCACCGCCGCCGAGGTGACCCGGCTGGCGAAGGCGCTCGGGGTGCCCGGCACGCCGCGGGCGGTCGGCTCGGCCTGGAAGATCGGGGCCGAAAAGGATGGCGCGGGCCCGCTGCTCCAGGTCAATACGCGGGCGCCCGGCACCTGGACGTTCGCCCGGTTCCTGGCCACGCCGGGCGGTGACAACTGCCTGAAGGGCAAGGCCTGTCCGCCGTCCGACACGGGGGCGACCAGCCCGGACGCGGGCGCGGCGGTGAGCCCGGAGGCCGCGAAGAAGGCTGCCGCCCCCGTACTGAAGGCGCTCGGCCAGGACGACGCCAAGCTGCGCGCGGACCAACTGATGGGCGCTGTACGGGTGGTGAACGCCGACCCGGTGGTCGGCGGGCTGCCGACGTACGGCTGGTCGACCGGGATCCAGGTCGGTGCCGACGGGCAGGTCGTCGGCGGCAGCGGGCAGTTGAAGGAGCCGCGGAAGGGTGCCGAGTACCCGGTGCTCTCGGCCGAGGAGGCGCTGAAGCGGCTGAACAACGCGAGCAAGGACGCGGGCCGGGTCGGGATCGGCGGATGCGCCACGCCGGTGCCGCTGGAGGGCGAGCAGAAGCCCGCGGCCCCGTGTGAGCCGGAGACCGGGGCGACGCCGAGCGGGCCGGAGCGGCTGACGATCGCCAAGGCGGTCTTCGGACTGGCCGCGCAGTACGTGGACGGGCAGCAGGCGCTCGTACCGTCGTGGCTGTTCGAGGTGGAGCGGAAGGGCGACGGCGTCAAGACGTTCACGGTCACGCAGACGGCGGTGGACCCGAAGTATCTGAACGACGACTCCGCGCCGTCGCCCGATCCGGTGGCACCCTCCGAGCGGCGCGTCCTGTCGTACAGCGTGGACGGGGCGGAGAGGCGGACGCTGAGCGTGACGTTCTGGGGCGGTGTGTGCAGCGACTACGCGGCGACGGCGAGCGAGAGCGGCGGCCAGGTGAAGATCGCGATCACCGAGTCGAAGCCGGATCCGGAGCGGGTCTGCATCCTGATCGCCAAGGAGCTGACGGAGAAGGTCACGCTGGACAAGCCGCTGGGCGACCGGAAGGTCGTGGACGCGGCGACGGGTGAGGCAATCCCGATGATGAAGTAGCGCGTACGACGAAGGCGGCGGTCCCGGAAACGGGGCCGCCGCCTTTCGGCGCGCTGGGTCTGGGTCTAGCTGAAGGAGTCGCCGCAGGCGCAGGAACCGGAGGCGTTCGGGTTGTCGATCGTGAAGCCCTGCTTCTCGATCGTGTCCACGAAGTCGATCGAGGCGCCGCCCAGGTACGGGGCGCTCATCCGGTCGGTGACGACCTTGACGCCGTCGAAGTCCTTGAGGACATCGCCGTCGAGCGAGCGCTCGTCGAAGAACAGCTGGTAACGCAGGCCGGAGCAGCCGCCGGGCTGTACCGCTACGCGCAGGGCCAGGTCCTCGCGGCCTTCCTGGTCCAGCAGGGCCTTGACCTTGGCGGCGGCGGCGTCGGACAGGAGGATGCCGTCGCTCACGGTGGTTTTCTCGTCCGATACGGACATCTGCTTCTCTCCAGGGTTGTACGGAGACTGCTTGCCGACGGTTGCAACCGGCGTGGCCGCGGATTCATTCCATGGCCGCGGACAGGTCGTTCGTTCCCTTTCATGCTCGCACACCACCGGTGACAGCTGGCAAGGGGCAAGGGGTGCGTCACATCGACGCTATGGGCATCGTCAAAGTGACGTGAAGCGGTTATGATAGATAACGTCAATTAGACGAAAAGGCTTCTCGGTAAGAACAGGAAGGGTGCGTGTCGTGACCACCGCCCCAGCTCGTCCGGCCCGTCCGGAACTCGACGTCCAGCCGACGCCACTCGCCCTGCTGCTGCTCGGCCGCGAGGCCGACCCCCGGAGTGAGCGCGGTGTGGAGTGCCCCGGCGACCTGCCGTCGCCGTCCGACCCGGACCTGGTGGAGCGCGCCCGCGCGGCCAAGGAGAAGCTCGGGGACAAGGTCTTCGTCCTGGGGCACCACTACCAGCGCGACGAGGTCATCCAGTTCGCGGATGTCACCGGCGACTCCTTCAAACTGGCCAAGGACGCGGCGGCGCGGCCGGAGGCCGAGTACATCGTCTTCTGCGGTGTGCACTTCATGGCCGAATCCGCGGACATCCTGACCTCGGGCACGCAGAAGGTCGTGCTGCCGGACCTGGCGGCGGGCTGTTCGATGGCGGACATGGCGACGGCCGAGCAGGTGGCGGAGTGCTGGGACGTGCTGACCGAGGCGGGCATCGCGGACCGGGTGGTGCCGGTCTCGTACATGAACTCGTCCGCCGACATCAAGGCGTTCACCGGCAAGCACGGCGGGACGATCTGCACTTCCTCGAACGCCAAGCGCGCGCTGGAGTGGGCCTTTGAGCAGGGCGAGCAGGTGTTGTTCCTGCCCGACCAGCACCTGGGGCGCAACACGGCGGTACGGGACATGGGCATGTCCCTCGACGACTGCGTGCTCTACAACCCGCACAAGCCGAACGGCGGGCTGACGGTCGAGGAGCTGCGCGCGGCGAAGATGATCCTGTGGCGCGGGCACTGCTCGGTGCACGGCCGCTTCTCGGTGGACTCGGTCAATGACGTGCGCGAGCGGATACCGGGCGTGAATGTGCTCGTACACCCGGAGTGCAAGCACGAGGTCGTGACGGCGGCGGACTACGTCGGCTCGACGGAGTACATCATCAAGACGCTCGACGCGGCTCCGGCGGGCTCGAAGTGGGCCATCGGCACCGAGCTCAACCTTGTCCGCCGGGTGGCGAACGCGCACCCCGACAAGGAGATCGTCTTCCTCGACAAGACGGTGTGCTTCTGCTCGACCATGAACCGGATCGACCTGCCGCACCTGGTGTGGGCGCTGGAGTCGCTGGCGGAGGGCAAGCTGGTGAACCGTATCCAGGTGGATGAGGAGACGGAGAAGTTCGCGAAGCTGGCGCTGGAGAGGATGCTGGCGCTGCCGTAGCACTGCCTGCGTTTTCTACGTCGGCCCTCCCCCAGCACGCGGGGGGAGGGCCGACGCCGGACGGGCTCGAATTGCCGGGCCATCGGGCAGTGCCCCCGACCAGGGCCCGCCCTGGTCGGCGGTTCACTCCACCCTTGGACGTACCAGGCCCGATTCGTACGCGATAACCACCAATTGCGCCCGGTCGCGCGCGCCGACCTTTGCCATCGTCCGGTTGACATGTGTCTTCACCGTCAGGGGGCTGACCTCCAGGCGCTCCGCGATCTCGTCATTGGAGTGCCCGCCCGCGACCTGCACGAGGACTTCGCGCTCGCGCACGGTGAGCGCGGTGAGCCGCTCGGAGCGTGACCCGGCCTCGTCGTCGTCCGATGTGCCGCCCTGCGCGAGAAACTTGGCGATCAGGCCCTTGGTGGCGACCGGGGAGAGCAGCGCGTCGCCCGCGGCGGCGATACGGATGGCGTTGAGCAGCTCCTCCGGTTCCGCGCCCTTGCCCAGGAAGCCCGAGGCGCCCGCGCGCAGCGACTGCACGACGTACTCGTCCACCTCGAAGGTGGTGAGCATGACGACGCGTACGTGTGCGAGCTCGGGATCCGCGCTGATCATGCGGGTGGCGGCGAGCCCGTCCGTACCGGGCATCCGGATGTCCATCAGGACGACATCGGCTTTGGTGGAGCGGGTCAGGGCGACGGCCTCCGCGCCGTCGGCGGCCTCTCCCACGACGAGCATGTCCGGTTCGGAGTCCACCAGTACCCGGAACGCGCTGCGCAGCAGCGTCTGGTCGTCGGCGAGCAGCACCTTGATCGTCATCTGTTCTCCCCTGTCCGGGCCTTGAGGGGCAGTATCGCCTGCACCCGGAAGCCGCCGCCGTAGCGGGGCCCGGCGGAGAGGGTCCCGCCGAGCGCGCCGACGCGTTCGCGCATGCCCAGCAGACCGTGGCCGCCGCCGTTGCTGTCGGGGTCGCCGTTGCTGTCGGGGCCGCCGTTGCCGTCAGGGGGGACTTGCTCCTCCGCGCCGTTGTCCAGCACCGTGACCTCCACGGTCGTTCCGACCCGTACGACGCTCACCTCGGCCTTCGCGTCCGGGCCCGCGTGCTTCCGCACATTGGTCAGTGCCTCCTGGATGATCCGGTACGCCGCGAGGTCCACGGCCGCGGGCAGCCGTACACCGTCCTCGCGGCCCTCGCAGCGGGCCACCTCGACCGGCAGACCGGCCTGCCGGAACGTGGTGACCAGATCATCGAGGACGCCCAGGCCGGGGGCCGGTTCGGTGGGGGCCTCCGGGTCGCCGGACTGGCGGAGCAGGCCGACCGTGGCCCGTAGCTCGTTGAGCGCGGAGCGGCTGGCCTCCCGTACGTGGGAGAGGGCCTCCTTGGCCTGGTCGGGCCGCTTGTCCATGATGTGCGCGGCGACGCCCGCCTGGACGTTGACCAGCGCGATGTGGTGCGCGACCACATCGTGGAGGTCGCGGGCGATCCGCAGCCGCTCCTCGGCGACCCGGCGGCGGGCCTCCTCGTCGCGGGTGCGCTCGGCGCGCTCGGCCCGCTCCCGTATGGCGTCGACGAAGGCACGGCGGCTGCGTACGGCGTCTCCCGCGGCCCCCGCCATGCCGGTCCAGGCGAAGACCCCCAGGTTCTCCTGGGTGTACCAAGGGGTCGAGCCGAAGATCATCGCGGCGCCGGTCAGCACGGTCATGGTCAGCAGGCCGACCCGCCAGGTGGTGGGACGGTCGGTGCGCGAGGCGACTGTGAAGAGCGCGATCACGGCGCTCATCACGACCGGGACGGGCCGGTCGCCGACAGTCAGTTCGACCACCGAGAGCACTCCGGTGAAGACGAGCACGGCCATCGGATTGCGGCGGCGGAAGACGAGCGCGCCGGTGACCAGGAGCATCAGCACGACGCTGCGCAGCTCGGGCATACGGCTGTCGAACACGGGCCCGTGCCGTCCGTTGGGGTTCGCGAACGAGCCGGCGACCATGCAGATCAGCGCGCCCATGGCCAGCGCGCCGTCGAGCGCGAGCGGGTGCGCGCGGAGCCAGCGCTGGGTGCGGAGCAGGCCGGTCGCGAAGGAGGTCACATCGAGCAACGGTACGGCGTGCCGCGACAGCCGCGTACGTCCGCGCGTCCGCATTCGGCTACGTTCGGCTGCGTACGTCCCGTACCGGCAGCGCGCCCCGCCCCCAATCGGTCCGGGGCGGGGCGCGCTGACTGTTGGAGTGCGGTTGGAGTGCGGTTGGATCAGCCGGGCAGGTCGCTGACGTCGCCGGCGGCGGGGATGAGACCGTCGTCGCCGAGCATTTCCCGTACCTCCTCAAGACTCGCCTCCGGGGCGGGCAGGATCAGCTCGGACGGCTCCAGGGAGTCGTCCGGCAGCGTCTCGCCGAGCTCGCGAACCTTCTCCAGGAGCGCGTGGAAAGTCCTCCGGAAGCCTTCGCCGTCGCCGCTCTCCACCTCGGCGAGCAGTTCGTCGTCCAGCTTGTTGAGTTCGGCGAAGTGGCTGTCTGCCAGCTTCACCTGACCCTCCCCCATGATCCGTACGATCATGACGAGTCCCTATTGTTTGTCGAACTTGTTCGGGGTGTTCTGCTGCGGGGCGGCGTCCTGCCGGCCCGCCGGTCCGCCTTCGATCGCCGGCTTCGCGGTCGAGCCGCCCGCGAGCTCGGCCTTCATCCGCTGCAGTTCCAGCTCTACATCCGTACCACCGGAGATGCGGTCCAGCTCGGCGGCGATGTCGTCCTTCGCCATTCCGGACTGATCGTCGAGAGCGCCGGAGGCGAGCAGTTCGTCGATCGCGCCGGCCCGCGCCTGGAGCTGGGCGGTCTTGTCCTCGGCCCGCTGAATCGCCAGGCCGACATCGCCCATCTCCTCCGAGATGCCGGAGAAGGCCTCGCCGATCCGGGTCTGCGCCTGGGCCGCGGTGTAGGTGGCCTTGATCGTCTCCTTCTTCGTACGGAAGGCGTCGACCTTGGCCTGGAGCCGCTGGGCCGCGAGAGTGAGCTTCTCCTCTTCACCCTGGAGCGTGGTGTGCTGCGTCTCCAGGTCGCTGACCTGCTGCTGCAACGACGCGCGGCGGGAGAGCGCCTCACGCGCCAGGTCCTCGCGGCCGAGGGCCAGCGCCTTGCGGCCCTGGTCCTCCAGCTTGGAGGACTGGCCCTGCAACTGGTTCAGCTGCAACTCCAGCCGCTTGCGGGAGGTCGCCACATCGGCGACTCCGCGGCGCACCTTCTGCAGCAGCTCAAGCTGCTTCTGGTACGAGTAATCAAGGGTCTCGCGCGGATCCTCGGCCCGGTCAAGGGCCTTGTTAGCCTTCGCGCGGAAGATCATCCCCATACGCTTCATGACACCGCTCATGGGCTTCGCGCGCCCCCTTCTGACGGACTCAGCTGACGGACTCAGCTTCAGCACTCCAACAGAACCCACAGTACGGGCCCTGCATCCATTACCGCACTGTTCGAGCGCGGATGCGCTCCTCCCCAAGGACGACTGCGTACGGCTCCGATCCGGCTCAAGGAGTAGGTGACCGTCAGGGAAACCGCGGGTGACGTCCGCTCTGTCCGGCTTGGGACCGGCTTCTGTCCCCTACAGACGCATGGTGTTGCGGGATCGTTCCCCACCGGAGTGGGGATACCCGGTTTCAACCCCGTACCCTTGGGTTTTGTGTTCCGTAGCCGTTCGAAGGAAGAGAAGGCCCCCACCGACAAGGTGACGGCGGACCTCTCCAAGCAGCCCCGCGATCCCGAGGCCCCCAAGGGCCGCCCCACGCCCAAGCGGAGTGAGGCCCAGACCCAGCGTCGCCGCGCGTCGTCAAGCGCGCCAGGTGACCGCAAGGAGGCGATGAAGCGCCAGCGGGAAGCCCGCCGCGCGGACATGGCCAAGCAGCGCGCGGCTCTCGCCAGTGGCGACGAGCGCTATCTGCCGGCCCGCGACAAGGGACCGGTACGCCGGTTCGTACGGGACTTCGTGGACTCGCGCTTCTGCGTCGCCGAGTTCTTCCTGCCGCTCGCGGTGGTGATCCTGGTGCTGAGCATGGTCAGGATCGGTTCCCTGCAGAACATCGCGCTGCTGCTGTGGCTCGGTGTGATCGTGCTGATCGTCGTGGACTCGATCGGTCTGACGATCCGTCTGAAGAAGCAGTTGAACGAGCGCTTCCCGGACGAGCCCAAGCGTGGCGCGGTCGCCTACGGCCTGATGCGTACGCTCCAGATGCGCCGACTGCGTCTGCCGAAGCCGCAGGTCAAGCGCGGAGAGCGACCCTGAACACGGGGGTCCCTCGCAGTTTCTCGGGCGCGTCGGCCGACTGGCTGGCGGGGCTCGGGGGGCTGCGCAACACCGTGCGCCAGGAGCTGGTGGCGCGCCAGCTGGAGGAGCAGATATCCAGCCGCTACCCGGTGGGGCAGCGGCTGCGGATCCTCGACGTCGGAGTGGGCCAGGGCACCCAGGCCCTGCGGCTGGCGCGGGCCGGGCACACGGTGACCGGTCTGGAGGCCGAGCCCGAGATGCTGCGGGCGGCGCGTGAATCGCTCGCGACGGAGCCGGCGGGGATCCGTGAACGGGTCCGGCTGATGGAGGGCGACGGCCGGGAGACCGGTGTGCACTTCCTGCCGGGCAGCTTCGATGTGGTGCTCTGCCACGGGGTGCTGATGTATGTCCAGGAGCCGGACGCGCTGCTCGCGGGTCTGGCGAGGATGCTGGCGCCCGGGGGTCTGCTCTCGCTGCTCGTACGCAACGGGGACGCGCTGGCGATGCGGCCGGGGCTGGCGGCGGACTGGTCTCAGGCGCTGACCGCGTTCGACACGGATACGTATACGAACCGGCTCGGGGTCCCGGTGCGGGCGGACCGGCTGGAGGCGCTGACGGCGACGCTGGCGGGGATCGCGGCGCCGTTGCACGCGTGGTACGGGGTGCGGGTCTTCACGGACAATGTCGGCAACGAGGTGGAGCTGCCGGCGGCGGAGGAGCTGGAGCGCCTGCTGGCGGCGGAGGACAGGGCGGGCCGCACGGAGCCGTACCGGAGGGTGGCGGCGCTGCTGCACCTGTGCGGGGTGCGGGGCGGCTGAGGGGCGGGCGGTGCTTGCGGGGGCGGGGCGCGGGGTTTGTTCCCCCACCCCGCCCTTTCCCGTAACTGGGGGCTGCGCCCCCAGACCCCCTGGCGGGGGGAGGGTTACGTGGGGGCTGACGCCCCCACACCCCCGACCGCCCTGCCAGCCGGACCTTCACGGCTGACGCCCCGCGTTCCAGCGGCTTCGCCGACCCAGAACTGGCCGCGCAGCTCCCCGGTCAGCGCCGCACCCGCCCTGTGCG
>NZ_JBIUBL010000032.1:0-111121 GCF_044548015.1 Streptomyces sp. NPDC052236
GAGTTGTGGGCGACGACCGCGGCGCTCCACGCACCGGACTACGCGTACCCCTACAAGAAGCTGGACGAGCTGTGGAAGACGGTGCTGCTGCACCAGTTCCACGACATCCTGCCGGGGTCGTCCATCGCCTGGGTGCATCAGGAGGCGGAGGCGGAGTACGCGAGGGTGGCGAAGGAACTGGAGCAGCTGACGGGCGACGCCGTCGCCGCTGTGGCACAGCAGCAGGACCACGGCCACGGCCACGGCAACTGGGCGTACAACACGAGCCCCTTCGACCGTACAGAGGTCATCGGCACACCAGCCGGAACCCTCGCCTACACCGCAGTCCCCGCGAACGGCACCGCCCCCCTCGGCAACGCGGCGCCCCCGCAGGAGGTCACCGTCACGGCCGGCCGAATCCTCGACAACGGCCTGGTCCGGGTCGAGGTGGGAGAGGACGGCACCCTCGCCTCCGTACGCGACCTCACCGCCGACCGCGAGGTCCTGGCCCCCGGCGAGAAGGGCAACCTCCTCCGCCTCCACACGGACCTCCCCAACTCCTGGGACGCCTGGGACATCGACAAGCACTACCGCAACCGGTACACGGACCTGCTCGGCGCGGAGTCGGTCACCGTCGTCGAAGACGGCCCCCTGCGGGCCGCACTGCGCGTGGAGCGGGCGTTCGGGAAGGGATCCCGCATCGCCCAGACCGTGACCGTACGGGCGGGCAGCCGGCGCATCGACATCGAGACGGAAATCGACTGGCACGAGGCGGAGAAGATCCTCAAGGCCGGCTTCCCGGTGGACCTGCGGGCCGACCACTCCAGCGCGGAGATCCAGTTCGGCCACGTCAAGCGGCCCACGCACACCAACACCAGCTGGGAAGCGGCCCGGTTCGAGGTCTCCGGCCACCGCTGGGTGCATGTCGGCGAGCCCGGATACGGCGTCGCGGTCATCAACGACGCGACGTACGGGCACGACGTCGGCCGCACCACCCGCGCCGACGGCGGTACGACCACGAGAGTCGGCCTCAGCCTGGTGCGCGCCCCGCGCGTCCCCGACCCCGAGGCCGACCAGGGCAGACACCGGTTCACGTACGCGCTGCTGCCCGGCGCGACCGTGCGGGACGCGATCGCCGAGGGGTACGCGCTGAACCTGCCGCTGCGGGTCGCCACGACGGGGACAGCCATGGAACCCCTGGTCACCACGGACGGCCCAGCCGCCGTGGTCGAAGCGGTCAAGCTCGCCGACGACCGCTCCGGCGACGTGATCGTCCGCCTCTACGAATCCCTCGGCGGCCGCACCCGCACGACGGTGCGCCCCGGCTTCGCGCACACCGGGGCCACGGTCACCGACCTCCTGGAACGCCCGTCGGCCGACGCGCAGCCGGTGACGGTGACCGACGACGGCGGCGTCACCGTCGACCTGCGGCCCTTCCAGATCCTCACCCTCCGCCTGAGCAGGGGCTGAGGCATGACCATGCAACCGTGGTTCCGTGAGGCGAAGTTCGGGATCTTCATCCACTGGGGCATCTACGCCGTCGACGGCGTACAGGAGTCGTGGTCGTTCTTCGAGGGCGATGTCCCCCACGACCAGTACATGGGGCAGCTCGACGGGTTCACGGCCTCGGCCTACCACCCCCGCGAGTGGGCCGCTCTCTTCGCCCGCGTCGGCGCCCGCTACGCCGTGCTGACGAGCCGCCACCACGACGGCGTCTCCCTGTGGGACACGGCGCTGAGTGACCTGAACGTCGTGAGCCGCACACCCGCCGGCCGCGACCTGGTGGGCCCGTACGCCGACGCCCTGCGGGAGCGGGGCCTGAAGGTCGGCCTCTACTACTCCCACAACGACTGGAACCACCCCGACTACGCCTCCACACGCTACGAGGGCCGGCCACCCGATCAGGAGAACAACCCGTACGCCGAGGTCCCCAAGGAGCAGGAGGACCTGAAGGCGTGGGAGCGCTATCTGGCCTACCGCGACGGCCAGGTCCGGGAACTGTGCACGCGTTACCGCCCCGACCTCCTCTGGTTCGACGGCGAGTGGGAGCGCACCGAGGAGCAGTGGCGCATCCGTGAACTGGCCGAGCTGATCCGCTCCGAGGTCCCGGACTGCGTACTGAACGCACGGATGCTCAGCGAGGGCGACTACGCGACACCCGAGCAGGGCGTGCCAATCGTGGCCCCCGAAGGTCCCTGGGAGCTGTGCCTGACCTTCAACGACTCCTGGGGCTACCGCCACCACGACCACAACTACAAGTCGACCGGTCAGCTGATCCGCTACTTCACCGAGACCATCGGCGCGGGCGGCAATCTGCTGCTGTCCGTCGGCCCGAAGGAGGACGGCACCATCCCCGTCGAGCAGGTCGAACGCCTTGAAGGCATGGGCGCGTGGATCGCCCGGCACTCCGAGGCGGTGTACGGCACGGTCGCGGGTCTGCCCGCCGGGCACCACTACGGCCCCAGCACTCTCTCGGCCGACCGCCACACGCTCTACCTGACGGTCTTCGACATCCCGCGCGGCCCCGTCGGCGTACGGGGACTGCGTACGCCCGTACGCCGCGTGCGTGCCCTCGGCGCCGGAACGGAACTCGGCCACCAGGTCATCGGGGGCCTCCACGAGGCCCCGGGGGTGCTGTGGATCGATCCACCGGCGGCTGCCGACCTCGACGACCACGCGACGGTGCTCGCCGTGGAACTCGACGGCGAACTGGACCTGTACCGCGGGGGCGGTCGCTTCTGAGGAGGACAGGTCAGTGGGCTTCCCGAGGCTTGATCCACCCCAGTGACCGCTCGACGGCCCGCTGCCAGTTGTCGTACTCCGATTCGCGCCGCCGCGGATCCATCTGCGGCAGCCACTGGGCGGCCCGGTGCCAGTTGCGGCGCAGCACCTCCAGGTCCGGCCAGTACCCGGCGGCCAGGCCCGCGGCGTAGGCGGCGCCCAATGACACGGTTTCCGCGGCCATGGGCCGTACCACGGGTACGTCGAGCACATCGGCCAGGAACTGCATGAGCAGGTTGTCGGAGGTCATTCCGCCGTCCACTCTGAGCTCCTTCAGGGGGGACGGGGAATCGGCGTTCATGGCGTCGACGACTTCCCTGGTCTGCCAGCCGGTGGCCTCCAGAACGGCCCGGGCCAGGTGGCCTTTGGTGATGTAGGAGGTGAGACCGACGATGACGCCGCGTGCGTCGCTGCGCCAGTGGGGCGCGTACAGGCCGGAGAAGGCCGGGACGATGTAGCAGCCGCCGTTGTCCTCGACGGTGCGTGCGAGAGTCTCGATCTCGGGGGCGGTTGTGATCAGTCCCAGGCGGTCACGGAACCACTGGACGAGTGCGCCGGTGACGGCGATGGGACCCTCCAGGGCATAGACCGCGGGCTGGTCACCGATCTTGTAGGCGACCGTGGTGAGCATTCCGTGCCGGGACCGCACGGGGCCGGCGCCCGTGTTGAGGAGCAGAAAGCTGCCGGTTCCGTACGTGCACTTCGCCTCGCCCGGTGCGAAGCAGGTCTGCCCGAACAGGGCCGCCTGCTGATCACCCAGGGCGGCGGTGATCCGTACGCCCGGCAGGAGTGAACGGGCGGCTCCGTAGGCCTCGGCCGAGGAGCGGATCTCGGGCAGCATCGCTTCGGGGACCCCGAAGAACTCCAGCAGTTCCTCGTCCCAGGCGAGGGTGTCGATGTTCATCAGCATGGTGCGGCTGGCGTTGGTGACGTCCGTGACGTGCAGCCCGCCGTCCGGGCCGCCGGTGAGATTCCAGATCAGCCAGCTCTCCATCGTGCCGAAGAGCACCTCGCCGTTCTCGGCGCGCCGCTGGAGCCCGTCGACGTGGTCGAACAGCCAGCGGATCCGCGGCGCCGAGAAGTAGCTCGTCAGGGGCAGGCCGCAGCGTTGGAGGAAGAAGTTGTCCCCCGTGGTGCCCTTCAGGTGCTCGATGAGGGGAGCGGTACGGGTGTCCTGCCAGACGATCGCCCTGCTCAGCGGTGTCCCCGTGCGGCGGTCCCAGAGCACGGTGGTTTCACGCTGGTTGGCGATGCCGACGGCGATGACCTCGTCGACGCCCACGCCGGCGTCCAAAAGCGCCTGCGGCATCACGCGCCGCAGGGTCTGCCAGATCTCGACGGCGTCGTGCTCGACCCAGCCCGGCCTGGGGAAATGCTGCCGGTGCTCGCGCTGTGCGAGAGACATCAGCCGCCCGCCGTGGTCGAACAGCATGCATCGGGTGGAGGTGGTGCCCTGGTCGACTGACATCACATACCGCTGAACCATGATCATGCCTCCCTTATGAGAAGGAGAGTGGCGAGCTCACCAGCGGGCCGCCCCCAGATCTCGGGAGATCGCCCGTGCGGCGTTGCGGACCTGGGTGATCAGATGCGGCTGGGGGTGGCCCTGGGGGTCGCAGATCCGCTCGACCGGTCCGGAAATGCCGATGGCACCCACCACGAGGCCGCCGAGCCCGCGGATCGGCGCGGCGATCCCGGCCTCGCCCATGGTCATCTCTTCGACCTCGGGAGCCCATCCGAGCTCGCGGATCTGAGTGAGTGCGGGGGTGAGGGTCTCCGCGGTGATGAGGGTGTGCCGGGTGTAGGCCTCCAGCCCGTCCTGCGGCACCGGCCCGATGGGGGAGGTCCCGTACGCGAGCAGAACCTTGCCCAGAGAGGAGGCGTGCAGCGGCAGCAGGGCGCCGACGTCCATGGTCTGCAGGGTGTCGTCCGGGCGGAAGACGTGGTGGACGATGAGCACCTCGCCCTCGAGCGGGGTCCCGAGCCGCACCGCCTCGCCACTGCGGGCGGCCAGGGCGTCGGCCCAGTTGATGGAGCGGGAGCGGAGCTCGTTGACGTCGAGGTAGCTGGTACCCAGATGCAGCAGCGCGGCGCCCAGCTGGTACTTCCCGGTGGCCGGGTCCTGCTCGACGAAGTCCACGTGCTGCAACGTCCGCAGGATGCCGTGCGTGGTGCCCTTCGCCAGTCCGAGGGACGCCGACACCTCGCCGAGGGCGAGTCTGCGCGGGCCACTGGCGAGCAGGCGCAGAATCGCCGCTGCCCGTTCGATCGACTGGACCGGGCCGGCCATGAGGCGATTCTATCCGGTGCGGGGCGCCTCGTTCGGTAATGCCGAACGGGATTCATTGACTCCAGGAGGCATCCGTCTTTACCGTACACAGTCGGCCAAATCGGACTGGACCGCTCACGGAGAGGAGGGCCCCATGGCGCTACAACTGGACACGGTGCTGAAGGAGGCAGTCGAACACGTCTGCGCGTTGCCACAGGCGCCCGAAGCCGTCGCGGTCGTACGCCGAGGGGTACGCCAGGTCCTGGAGGAGTGGGGGCTCCTGGACATCGCAGAGGACGTGCTCCTGGTGACCAGCGAGCTGGTCACCAACGCCCTCTTGCACGCCCTGCCCCCGGCGACCCTGCGCCTTTCCCGGTTCCGGGTCGACGGCCGCCGGACCCTGCGCGTCGACGTCACCGACACCGGATCCGTGGGCGGCCCGAGAGAGCCGGCCACCGAAGCCGACGCGGACGAGCACGGCCGGGGCCTCGGCATCGTTGCCGCACTGTCGGTCCGGCACGGCGTACGCGTCGACTCCGACGGGATCACCCGGTGGGCCGACCTCGCCGCGGCGTGAGTTCCGCCGCGGCCTGATGGCCCACCGCAGTGCGGTGGGGTCCGCTTCCGCGGCCGGCGCGCTCGCCCGGGCCGAGAACGACGAATTGGCCCATCATTCCCTGATCTTCGTGGTAGAGCATGTGGCAGTGGAACATGTACGGGATGTCCGGGTCCGAGTAGTCCGCGAAGCGCATGATGAGCCGTGCTGCCGTGCCGGGAGGCAAGAGGACGGTGTCCTTCCAGCCGGAGAGCTCGGGGGGCGGCTGCTCACCGTTGAGTGAGAGGACCTGGAATTGGACATCGTGCACGTGGAAGCTGTGCAGCGTGCCGTCGCCACTGCGCACGTTCCAGATCTCGGTGGTGCCCTTGCGCGCTTCGGCGTCGATGCGGCCCATGTCCATGAGCCTGCCGTTGATCATGTGTTCGGCGAGCTCGAAGGTGCGAGTCCTGGTGGCCGACGCCTCCGCTGTCCGGGGCACGTCGGCCAGCCGGGCCGGGATCGGGGGAGATTCGGTGAGTTCGGGCGCCGCCCGGAGTTCCAGTACGTCGAAGCGGTCTGGACCACCGTCGTGCTGGACGAATCCGGCGCCGGTGGCCGGGTCCTCGCTGCGCAGCACCACGCGCTCGCCGGGTTCGATCCCGACCACGATCTCGGCGCGCTCGCCCGGGGCGAGTTGCATCTGTCCGGTGGTATGCGGGGCAGACAGTAGCCCGCCGTCCGAGGCGATCTGGTGGAACGAGCGGCCGTCCGCGAAGCGGAAGTTGTACACCCGCGCGTTGGAGCCGTTCAGCAGGCGCAGCCGTATCCGCTCAGTGGTGACGGCAAGGTAGGGTCCGCGTACCCCGTTGACCAGCAGCTCGTCGCCCAAGAAGCCGGTGGTGCCGGCCATCGGTTCGTCGAGGTCCAGCACCCCGTCGGTGAACCGCCGGTCCTGCACGATGAGGGGAACGTCGTCGACTCCGTACTGACCGGGAAGCTGCCCGGCCATGGCCTCGTCGTCGATGAGGAACATGCCGGCCACACCGCGGTAGACATGCTGGGCGGTGCTTCCGTGCAGGTGCGGGTGGTACCAGAGCGAGGCTGCGGGCTGGTCGATCTCCCAGGTGGGCGACCAGGTCGCGCCCGGTTCGATCAGTTGATGAGGGCCGCCGTCCATCGCTGCCGGCAGGTGCATGCCGTGCCAGTGCAGGGAGGTGTACTCCCCGGTGTCGTTGGAGACGTTGACCAGCACCTTCTCGCCGCGCCCGGCGCGCAGCGTAGGGCCGAGGTAGTCGCCGTTGACCCCCCAGGCGGGCGAGCGCCGACCGGCGATGAACTCCCGCCGTCCCTGCCGGATGGTCAGGTCGAAGACCCGCCGCCCATCGTTGTCGATCCGGGACTCGGCGAGTGGCGGCGCGTGTACCGGGTTGGTGAAGGAGACCTTGCCCACCGTGTCGGTCCTCTCACCGATGACGGTCGCCATCAGGGCAGGCACTCCCAGACCGAGGGCCGGCAGTGCCACGGCCGATCCCCCCAGGAGTCTGAGCGTCTGCCGTCTGGTGAGGGTCATGACGCCTGACCGCCCCGCACCGGCGTGCAGTCGTCCCATGACCGCATCAGCAGCATGATGCTGGCGCCGAACATCAGCACGCCGACAGGCACGTGCAGCTCGCGGACGTGGGCGTAGCCGAGCGACAACTGCGCCAAGGTGAACAGCAGCATGGGCGTGCTCTGAAGGATCAGCCGTGGCGAGGCGCCGCCCGGCCGCCAGGCCAGGACCGCGGCGAGCAGGTTGAGCAGCACGGCGAGCACGACGGCACCGGCCATCGTGCCGTGCAGGTTCCGTCCGACGGGCACGGAGGCCAGCAGGAGGCCCGCCGTGACCGCCTGCGCCAGGATCACCGCCGACTGCAGTGGGAGCGTGATCCGCATGAGTCGCTGGGTGGGGCGGGGTGGTGAGGGCATGAAGGTGCTCCTGGGAAGTCCGGGCGGGCAGGGCATGTCGTCGGCCTCGTCAGCGGGACTGCCGGACGCCGCGTCGCCAGACGTCGGTGATGGCGCGGGTGGCGGCGATGTCCCGGGTGGGGTCGCCCTCGACCAGCACCAGGTCGGCGCGGAGGCCTGGGGCGATGCGGCCACGGTCGGCCAGCCCGAAGTGGCGGGCGGGGACGCTGGTGCTCGCGGCCAGCGCCTCGCGCGGGGAGAGGCCGGCCCGGGTCAGCAGTTCCAACTCGCGGTGCAGGCCGTCGCCGTGGAGAGGGGCGAACGGGTTGGCATCGGTTCCGGCCAGCAGCGGCACCCCCGCCCGGCGCAGTGCGCCGGCCACATGGCCGGCGTTGGCGACCCGGTCCGGGCTGCCGCCGCTCACCTCGTAGTTGACGATCGCGCTGACCACGAACACGCCCTGGGCGGCGGCCCGTTCGGCCAGCTCGTCGGCGGCCGGATCGCCCGGGGCGGTGTCGGCCCAGACATGGGCCAGGCCGTCCACGCCCGCGTCCAGCGCGATCGCGGTCTCCTTGCAGGTGACCGCGTGCGCGATGGTGCGCAGCCCGGCGGCGCGCGCCGCATCGACCAGGGCTTTGACGGTGTCGGGGCCGAGGGTGAGGACCGGGGCCCAGCCCGTCGCGCCGTCGTCGATCACGACTTTCAGGTAGTCACTGCCCTCGGCAACCCGGGCCGCGACGAACGCAGCGGCCTGGGCGGGCCGCGTGATCGTCTCGAACGGCCCGTTCGCGTCCTCGGGGCGCCCCAGATGGGGCGCGACCGCCGCCATGACTCCCGACGGGTGGCCGCCCGGGGCGGTGGCGAGGACTCCGGCGCTGCGCAGATCGGCGACGTCGTCGCGGTCGGCGGCCAGAAGGCGCTGCCGCGCCAGGTTCGGCGGCAGGCAGAACATGTCCAGTTCGGTGGTCACCCCGTACGTCAGCGCCTGCGCGAGGCTGCCGTCGAAGGTGTGAGTGTGTGCGTCGATCAGCCCCGGAAGCAACGTTCTGCCCGTGCCGTCGAGCTCGACGTCCGCTCGGCGGCCATCCGGCTCGGCTATTCGGTCGTCTACGACAAGAACATCAGCGCGCGCGACGGCCTGTTCGCCGTCGAAGACACGGACGTCACGGATGAGAGTTCGCATGGCAGCCTCCGGAACTACTTCGCTCGAATACAGTTCGCCAGGAGACAGTACTCCAGTTAACTATCTTCGAGCGAATAGAATGCTCGCCATGAGCGAGAGCGGCGCGAACCTGATGGGCCAAATCGTCGAGGGCTGGCTACGCGAACGGCCGGACCTGGACATGTCCGCGCTGGCGATCGTCGGTCGACTGTCGTTCGTCGCCGAGACCGTCATCGGTCCGGCCGGCCGGCGAGCTGTCGAACGTCACGGCGTCGGGAAGGGCGACTTCGACGTGCTCGCGACACTGCGGCGCACTGGAGCCCCGTACACCCTGAGCCCGTCGGCGTTGTCCGCCGCGTTGATGATGTCGCGAGCAGGCATGACCAAGCGGCTCGACCGCCTCGAGAAGGCCGGGCTGGTGGAGCGCACCCTCGACGCGGACGACCGCCGCAGCTTCCGGATCACCCTCACCGACGATGGCCGCCGGGTCGCCGACGCCGCACTCACCGAGCTCGCGGCCACCCTCACGAGCCTGATCGCCGGCCTCACCGACGAGGAACTCGACGGCCTCGACCGCGGGCTGAACGCTTTGCTGCGCGCCGGTGAACCCACGGCGCACACCCCCGACGCCTGAACCCGCCCGCTGAGGGTGAGCTCCACCCCGGACGGTACGACGGCTGCGCTCGGGGGACCGATCAGGTTCGCAGTTGTACGGGCCGGTTTCCGGCCCGGCACTCACGACAGCCGACCATTGCGTACCGGTACCAGTGCCAGTACGGGTCCTCCGGCCGGCAGCCCCTCGAACATGATCTTGATCGGTCCCCGCCGGCTCGGGAAAGGGTTTCGAACCCGCCCGCAGCGGATTGCCCTTCCCCCGCAGAGGCTCCGCCCCGGTGCTCGGGGGCGGAGCCTCAGTGGCCATTCCTACGAATGGGCTAACGACCAGGGCAAGCTGCGTGGCCCTGCTCGATGCGGGGACCACCCCCGCGGGCGCAGGAGCAGTGGCCCGGGTGCTCTCACGCACGAGCGTTCAGCAGCTCCACTTGATCGATTCGTTGAACAGCGGCTGCTGCCGGAATACCGCGGCCAGGGCGTCGGCGTGTGGCAGGAGTCCCGGTGTCTCCGAGGGGCCTGCCGATCCGTGCGACGACCGCCTGCCGCAACCCTGGCGCTTCACTACCCCAGCACTACTGGCGGAGGGGCCGACAGCGCGTCAGACGTCCAGCTCGGCCTCGATCTTCTTCAGCTGATGCCGGGCCATGGCGAGGTTCGCCCGGTCCTTGTCCAGCGCGATGTAGAGGAAGAGGCCATTGGTCCCACGACCCTTGAGCAGCCGGATCAGGTGGTACTGCGTGCCGAGGGTGATCAGGATGTCCTCGATGTTGTCCTTGAGCCCGAGCTGCTCCATGGTGCGCACCTTGGCGCGTACGACATCGGTGTTGCCCGCGGCGGCCACCGTCAGGTCCAGATCCTTTCCGCCGCCGACGGTGCCGAGGGCCATTCCGCTGGTGTAGTCGACGAGTGCGGCGCCCAGGGCACCATCGATGACAGTGATGGCTTCCTTGAGGGCGGTTTCGGTGTTGGCCATGAGAGGCGCACTTCCTTTCCGTCTGTTGGGGGTGCGTGATGGTGTTGCGGTCATGGGTCAGGTGTTCTCCGGTCGTTCGAGGGCGCAGTCGACCAGCTCGCCGATGCGGGCGCTGGAATGGCGGGCCTCGAGGTGGAGCCGACCCACGTTGATGCGTGGCTCGGCCAGGAGGGTGAGGACGGCCGAGGAGCCCGCCGCGTAGGTCGCGACATATCCCAGGTCGCCCCGGACCAGCAGCTCACGGAATTCGCCCTGGCCGGTGGCCTCGGTCAGCCGCAGCGCGACGCCGAGGGCTGCTGCGGTCAGCGCGGCGACGCTCTCCGCCTCAGGAGCGTCCGCCGCCAGCACCAGACCGTCCGCGCTGGCGGCCAGTACCCCGGTCAGCTGCGGCACCCGCACGCGGAGCCGTCTCAGTTCACGGAGCACATCGGACTCGGCCGTCATGAGCTGTCTCCTCTCGGCGCGCAGCCTCAGTGCGCGTCTCATGACGGTGTGCGGAAGACCCGATGGATGGAGCGGTGCGTCACAGGCTTGCCTCCAGTGCGTCGCGGAGTCGGCGTAGCAGGGCGGAGTCCAACATGGCGACGGGCTCCGCGATCTCGGGAAATACGGTGGGTTCGGTGGGCACGGCCGGAGCGGCGGGCGTCTCGATGAGCCCCGCTGCGGCCAGCCTCCGCACCTCGATCAGCGTGTTGAAGGTGGGACGGCCGAGCTTCCAGGCGATAGCGGCCGGGGCGCGTATGCCGTCGGCGAGGTTCAGGAGGGACTGTTGACGCGGGCTGACGGACAGCCCTGTGGTGTGCGGGCTGCGCTCCACCGGAGCGGTGTCGACCTCGGGGTGGGGCCACACGGAGTCCAGCAGCCGACTGCGCCGCCGGACCTCACATTCGACGACCTGGGTGGGCACCGGCCGTACCGTCCCGATCCAGTGGGCGACCCCGTAGCGGAAGCGGGTCGGACCGCTGCCCGGTGCCAGTGCGAAGAAGGCCGCGTCGAACAGCGCGCCCACGTGGCAGATCTCCAGCTCGCCGTCGGCCACTTGGCCGCTGTCGACGAGAAAGCGTGCGACCTCGCATTGCGCGCCCGCCTGCGCGACCGCGTCCTCCCACTGCTCGGGCCGCAGCCGGCCGCTCACGGTCAGCAGAACGTCGAGGCCGGGCGCCGCCGGGCTCTCGGCATGGACGATCTGGCCGTCGACCAGATAGAGGAGGCCGTGCTCGCGTACCAGCACGCCGGTGGCCCGCTCGTCCGCGAGCCGTACGAGCATCGGGGAGACGGCCGCCCTCATCCGAGCACCAGCCGCTCGGCGAGATCCGTGAGACGCAGTCGGGCCAGTGCGAGATTGCCCAGCTCCCGGTCGAGCCACAGATGCAGGAACACGCTGCTGTCGAAGGTGGTCTCCACGAACCGCACGACGTGATAACCCGTGCGGGTAGTGACGATGAGGTCCTCGACCGGCGGCCCCTTGGCTTCGCCGCCGTTGGAGTCCCCGGTCGGCTCGTCGGGGGCGAACGCCCTGTACTCCGTGGCCATCCTGGCCAGTTCTGCCGTCTCCGCGGCGGTCGCCTCGTGGTCGCCGCCTGACGGCTCACCTGCCGAGCCGAGCGCCAACCCGCTGATCCAGTCCACGACGGCCGCTCCGCGCGCGCCCGGCACCAACATGGCTTCCAGCAGACACTCGTCGATTCCGGGCACGCGGACTTTCCTCTCCGCCTGAGCGTGTGGCGCACTGTTGTGCGGCAGTGACGGAGAAGTTACGTAACGGTGGTGTGTGAGTGAGGTGAGTTGGGACATATTCCGTCGGAACTTGCCCTGATCCCGGTACAATTCGCGCCTGCCCGCCTGCTCCTGACGGATCAAGGCCGGGCTGTCCGGTGTGCCCGCATACCGGCGGGGACGGTGGCAGCGGACGCCGGGGCAACTCGGGCGGGCGGTTCGGCTCAGGCCTGGTCCTCGCCGCGGGCCTTGAGCACCGCCTTGTTGACTGCCACAGTCCGATGCCGATCGCGATCAGCACGCCCGCGCGGATGCACACCTACGCGTCCCGGTCGGCGAGCGGACTCGCCAGGATCAGCGCGACCAGATTCGTCGGAGGACAGAGCGCCCTTTCCTGGCCGTCGGCCCGATAGCTGCCTTCGAACGCCGAAAGACCGTGCTCTCCGACCACGCCGAGCACCTTCCAGCACACGTGCTCGGGCGGCAGCCACTCCCGTGGATCCAGCGGCATCTCGAGATCACGGTCACGGTCACACAGCAGGACGTTCCGCCCCACAGACCAAGACTCCGATGGGGTGCGGAAGTGACAGTTGGTGCGGGGCCATCGGGTAACTGGCGGCCCTCATCGGCTGCCGCGCGACACCGCCGGGGATACCCCGACGGCGCTGTCCGCGTCGGCGGCGGCCACGTAGGTGGGAAAGGCGGCCTCAGGCTTCTTCCAGGGCTTCGCCGAACTCGCGCAGTACCTGGCTGTGATGGCTGTGGGCGAGCTGGTGTCCGACCGTCAGGACCAGCGCCACCGGCCAATCGAGGATATCCAGGGCGGTCAGTACGCCAACTCCGGCGAGAAAGGCGAGCTGTTGGGGAGGGGGCAGTTCAAGGCGCGCGCCGAACACGTCAAGAGTCACGGCGTTGTGTGCAAGAGCGCGTTCAGCCGCCGCGCCGGCCGTCTTCGCATCCGCGCCCGAGGCACCGGGCTGGATGGTCCGGGCATCCTGCGGGGTGACAATTGATGCGGTCATGGTTGCCATCCGTTCCATCGTCGACCACGAACCCGTCGGCGGTGCGTTCTGGCGTGTTTTTCCCTTCTTGTCAACCCTATCCAGGGCGTGAGGACGGCGCATTCCCAAGCGGTGGGCCGCCGCGTCCGCCGCTCGCTCTCGCCTCACCGGGAGGCGGATCCGGAAGGCCGATGACTGTCGGTGGGGCGATCTGGTGCCGGGCCGAGCATGCCGGTGATGTCGCCGGGCCGCGGTGACCAGGCCGGAGGAGAAGGTCGAGGCGTTGGCCGCGGCCACGATGCCACGCGGGGCCATCCACGCGATGAAGCCTCGCTCGCCGCGTGTCAGCCGCCCCGAGCGTGGCCGGCCACACGGCGAGAGGGCGCGTGAGCAGGACCCTGCTGCTCACCCCGCTCCCCCAGCGCCCCGCAGACCGTGATTCCGGGGCGGGCCTTGGGCGGTCTGGCTCCGGGACACGAGGCAACCGACGACGCCTTGCCGGTCACGGACAAGGCGTTCGGTCAGCCGACAGCCCTCGGTAGCCTCGTGCCGATCCGTGCAAGCGGTGCGACCCAGCCGCCTCCGACCACGGACACCGTGTCGCTCCTGGGGGTCGGCGGGCTGCCCGAGGGGTTGTCCGAGGACGACATCCGAGACTTGTACGCGGACAAGGCGAAGCTCTCCACCACGCTCAGGGACGCGGGGCTGACCGAGCGGGCGGCGGCGGTGGCCGAGGAACTCGGCGCGGTGACGGTCGGCGAACTACTCGACGTACCGCTGCCTCGCTTCCGCAACAAGCGCGGGATCGGCGCGGTCGTGAAGAAGGAGCTCAACCGGCGGCACCGGCAGTGGACAGCGGCGCTCCGTCCGAGGAAGTCCAAGGCCCCGACTGCCGTGCCGGTAAGGCCGGTTGATGCTGTCTGGCCGGCCACGGATGACAAGCTCAGCGCACAGCACGAGACCCGGCAGAACGTGGAGCGGCTCGCGGCCCTCCTCAACCCGGTGCCGACAGGCCGCAAGGACAATAAGCGGCCGCAAGTGGTCGCGGCTTGGCTCGGGCTCGACGGCAACTCGGAAGTCGGTACCTGGCCGACCAACCGGCAGGTCGCGGAGGCGGTCAAAGCCTCTGAGCACACGGTTTCCAAGCACCTCGGCTCAGCCATCGGCGACTGGGCCGAGGCAGGCTGGATGGACATCCTGTGCGGTGAACTGGTCGACGCCGTTCGTGACGCCGGCCGCGTGATGACCGCCCGCGAACTGGCCCGGGTGCTCGCCGCCGGTCACGGCTCGGAGAGCGAGACCATCGAGGGCACGGAGGCCGCCGCGCTCGCCGTCGCACGGGCGGCGGTCACGGCCGAGACGCTGCTCACCGGCCGCGACGAGGAGCACGAGCCCCGACTCGCACAGTTTCGGCGCCGGGGGCGGCTGATCGTGGCCTGGAGTCGCTGGACGGCTCCGACGACCCGACATCGGATGAACTCGCCGCGTACGCCATAGCGTTGGGTGACGCGGCCGAGAGGATCGCTGCCACCGATCCCCTTCCCGACCGGAGTGCGGCGCTGCGCGACCTACGTGCCGTGGGCACACCCGAGGGCATGGACCCGCTGCCCGACGCCCGGCTGGTCACACTCGTTGCCGCAGCCTCGGCGGGGGCGGCCGCCTCACCGCGTCTTGAGATGTACCCCAAGACACTGGAGCTGTGGCGGGCCCTGCAGATCTCGCAGGCCGCGGCGGGTGTGCGCCGCGAGGTCGGCATCAGCCTGGATGGGCTGCTGGCCCGGCTGCGTTCTGTGCTCAGGGGACCGACCAGGTTCGCAGTTCTGGGACAGTGACTTGGGTATCGATCAACGAGAGGCCCACAGGCCGACAACGTGGACCGGCCTCACGAGATCAGGCTCGTACGTCTCGCTGCTGAACTTCCTTGAGCACTCCCGCCACCGTCACGAAGTCGTTGTCCACATGGAGGACAGTGTGCCCGTGGTGGACCGCGGTCGCACACACCAGCAGGTCGATCGCTCCTGCCGCACGATGTTGGCCACGCTGGGTCAGTTTGTATTGGGCCGTGTCGACCCAACGCCAGGCATTCTTCGGAACGGGAGAGAGCAGGCAGAGCGCGTCCAACTCCTCCGCCAGCTCGTCCCGGTGAGACGGGCTGGTTGCCGAGTAGAGAAATTCGGCGCGCGTCGGCTCGCAAAGACGGAACACCCCGGCGGCGATGTGCCCCTCCCACGGCGGCAATGCCCCGGGGGTGCGGAACAGGTGCCACAGGGCGGAGGTGTCGAGCAGATATGTGATCACTCGAAGGCCTCGCGTCGGGCACGCTTTCCTGCGTCATGCGCCGCCGCGGCCTGCTCGAACTCGCCGCGCGCACCGCGCGCGGCCAGCTTCTCGGCGGCATCAAGCCGCTTGATCCGTGACACGTAGTCCCGCAGGGCCGCGTTGACCGTCTCCTTCTTCGTCGTGACACCCATCAACCGCATGGCCTCGGCGAGTGCCTCGTCATCGAGATCAATCTGTGTGACGGACATCGAGCACCTCCAGCATCCATAATGTATGCCATCAAGGTACATCGCCAACATCGGCCGCGCCACCGCTCAGGACTACCCGCCGGAGGTGGCGGGGCGAGGTCTGGGCAGTTCCCTGTACGGGCCGTTTCCGGCCCAAGGATATGGCGGCGGATCCGCTCTCGATACAGCGTCCGCGGGCGGCGAAACTCGTCGGCGGATTCACCCTGCCTGATGTGACGTCCGTGCCGGGGAAGGAAAAGGCGAGCTTCCTCGCACGGCTCGACCGGCCCCTGACGGAGGTCCGAACGCTCATGCCGACCGCGGCCGCTGGACCAACCTGCAACTCGATCGTTGTTTTGTAGGGCGCAGAGAATCTGAGGACCGCCACCAAAGCACTGGCGCGGATCACGTTCGCAGACGCCAGACCTCGCACTGCGGTCGCGAAGCTGGCGCACGGCGCACCCGCGACGTCTGAGATCAATCCACCAATGGCCAGACATGTCCGATTTGGGGAACTCGGCGGCCTCAATTTCGGCCTCAACGTCATAAAACCATGATCGAGTAGGGCCGCCAAGATCTTGCCGCTGCGCCTCCGACCAGCCAACCCGCTGGTCAGATCGTTTCTGCACAGGTAACACGCGGTGGGGCGGGTGGGACTCGAACCCACGGCCGACGGATTATGAGTCCTTTGAGGATCTTGGCGGTCCTTGCCGATCAACGCTCGTCTTTGGCGTTTTTGCAGGCCAGACCGGGTGAGCCAGGCCGGAGCTGCTCAGTCCTTGTCGGTCTGTTCCTGTCCTTGTGTCCCGAACGCGTCCCGAACGCGTCCTGGAGGGACTGGCTTCGACAGCGTGAGCCAGCCCCGCTTGTCAGCTTGGGTTCCAGAGGTGGTCGCAACACCAGACCCTGAGGTGGTTTGCGCCGGGGAGTTGCCGCTCACGCATGTATGCGATTCCGGTCATCGGCGGGAGCCGGGGCCTGGGCGTCCAGCGGCTCGGATGGATGCCGTACACGCCGCCGGGCCCCGGGCCTGCGGATGTGCGGCGTCAGCGGGAGTGGCCGAGTTGGGTGAGGGCCAGGTCAAGCATGTCGGCGAAGAAGTCGGCTGCGGTGGTGTCGATGCACAGCGGTGGCTTGATCTTGAGGATGTTGAGGTGGTCCCCGGTTGGCTGGAGGATCACGCCGAGGTCGAGCATGCGGTCGCAGAGTTCGGCGGTCTCTTCTGTGGCGGGTTCCAGGCCGGCGCGGTCCCGGACGAGTTCGAGGCCGAGGTAGAGGCCCGAGCCGTGGACGGCGCCGATGATGCCGTAGCGGTCGGCCAGTGCCTCGAGCCGGCTTTTCAGATGGCCGCCGACGCGCGCCGCGTTGCCCTGGAGGTCTTCGTCGCGCAGGGTGTCCAGGACGGTGAGGCCCACGATGCTGGAGACAGGGCTGCCGCCGGTGGAGGAGAAGAAGTAGCCCTGGTCACGGTACCGGTCCGCGACCGCCTTCGATGTGATGACGGCGCCGAGGGGGTGTCCGTTGCCCATGGCCTTGGCGACACAGACGATGTCAGGGACGACCTGCTGCTGCTCGAAGCCCCAGAACCAGTGTCCCAGACGGCCGTATCCGACCTGGACCTCGTCGGCGACGGCCAGGCCGCCGTGACGCCGTACCGCCGCGTACACCTGGGCGAGATAGCCGTCGGGAAGGGCGACTCCTCCGGCGTTGCCGTAGAAGGTCTCGCCGATGAATGCTCCCGCCGGGCGGCCGGCAGCGGCCAGTTCGTCGATCACCGCGACGGCCTCGGGTGCGTAGCGCACGGCATCCGACCCGCGGTGGCGGCCGCGGTAGGAGTTGGGCGAGTCCACGGTGTGCACCCAGCTCGGGCGGGTGGCCAGGGCGTTCGGGTTGTCCTGGAGCGAGGTGGAGACCGCGTCGGAGGCGTACGTCCAGCCGTGGTACGCCTCGCGCAGCGCGACGACGTCGTGCCGGCCGGAGGCCGCGATGGCCAGGCGAAGGCCCAGATCCACCGCTTCCGAACCGGAGTTGACGAGGAACACCGTGTCCAGAGGGTCGGGGAGGAGGGCGGCGAGGCGCTCGCTGAACTCCACCACGGAGGCGTAGTGGAAGCGCGAGTTGGTGTTGAGCCGCCGCAACTGCCGGGAGACCGCCTGCTCGACGCGGGGGTGGGCGTGGCCCAATGGAGTGACGTTGTTGACGATGTCGAGGTACGACCGGCCGTCGGTGGACAGCAGATGGTGGCGCCAACCACGTTCGATACGCGGAGGGTTGGCGTAGTAGTGCTCCTGCACGGTGGCGAACGCGGCGTCACGCCGGTCGAGCAGGTCCCTCTCGCGCGTACGGTCGGAGTCGGCCGGGAGGCCGAGGAGCGGGGCGGGGTCGGCGGTGAGCGCGAGCCAGCCGGCGGCGTACTCGGGACGGACCAGGCGCGGGGCGACGGGGCCGTCGGCGTCGCGCAGCGCAACGTGGACCGAGGCACCGGAGCTGAGGTGGATGATGTCCTCGCCCGCCTGCACCGTCGCACCGGTGGTGACCACGGGCTGGACCGCGCGGGGGAAGGACAGCGACAGCGCCTGCGCGCCGTAGGTGAGTTCCACGTGGCCCGGCGCCGCAGCGAGGACCTTGCCCGCGGCGGGCACCTGCACCACGGCATCCCGGCCGAGCCAGAGGTCGATTCCGGTGGACACCGTGGCGGTGGACACCGTCGACAGCGCCGGTGTCCGAGTGAGTCGCGCATGGGCGTACCGGGTGGCGACGGCGGCCGCTCCGTCCGCGAGCGCGGAGGTCACCAGCCGGGCCTCGGTGCCGGCGTCCGTCCAGGCTCCGTGGTCCATGGAATCGGCGTCGGTGGACAGGTCGAGGAGGGTGATGTCGTCGGCGACGAGGTCCCGCAGGAGAGGGCGCACCGGCGCATCGGCCTGCGTGGTCCGGGCAGGCACGTCGGCCATGCCGGTCGCGTCCCTGATGAGGCGGATCATCACCGGCAGGGGCAGCCAGGTGGCCTGTTCGAATATGCGCCATTCGCGGTCGAGTGCGGCCTTGGCGTAGACGTTGTCCTCGTCGACGGCGGCCTGGTGCCGCCCGCTGGCCACCAGGACGGCGGCGCGCAGGACCACGATCGGCCACACCGCCTCAGCTTCCTCGGGGGAGAGCGGCCGAACGGCGTGGAAGGCGCGGACGGCCGGCAGCACGTGGTGAGGCTCGATACCGTCGTGGTGGAGCATCGAGGACAGTGACACGGCGAGTTCGCCGACCGCCCAGCTTGTGGTCACGTCACCGAAGTCGATGACCCCGTCCGGCATGGGCGGGCGGCTGTCGGGACAGCGGATCAGATTGTCGTCGGTGAGGTCCAGGTGCACGGCCTGCGACGGCAGCGTGGCGGCGAGCTTCCGGACATGGGCCCAGGCCTCGGCGGTCGCGGTCTGGACGGCGGTGCGCCGGTCGGGTTCGTCGATGTGCCCGGCGAGCTTGGCGACGACGCGATCGGCGTGCTGCGGGTCCCACTGGAGCACGCGGTCGAGGCCCGGGTGCCGGAAGTCGCGCAGGGCGGTGCTGACCTTTGCGACGATCGTGCCCATGCCCGCCACGGTGCCGGGGGACAGGTGCCGTGGTCCCGAGAGCGTGCCGCCGGGCAGGTGGCGCAGCAGGCGCGCGACGGCCGGACCGTTCTCGGTGTCCACCGTCGTGCGCCGCGGGGTGCCGTCAGGGCGGCGCAGGACCGTGGCGATGCGCAGTTCCGGGCGGGCCGAGGCGATCAGGTCGGCTGCCGCGTCCTGGGCTTCGATCTCCACCGTGCCGAAGGCGGGGTTGGCGATCTTCAGAATCGCCGCGGGCGTCCCGTCGTCGGCGTTCAGCAGGAAGTTGGCGTCCTGCTGGCTGCCCAGCGCCTGCGCGCGAGCAGTGATGCCGAGGTGTTCGGCAGCGATGAGCTCAGCCTCGGCCGGCGCCATGCGGGGTGCGGGAAGGGCGTCCTTGGTGAAGAAGTCGATCGTGCGGCACTCGTCGGGCAGCATGCAGGTTCCTCGGCTGGTGCGGGCGAACAGGGCTCGGACGCTCGGATGCCTCAGTCGACGTGCCACAAGAAGCGGTGAGTGTGAATCGCGAAGTAGGGGAAGTTCTCCACGGATGCGACACCCTCGACGGGCCGCACGACGTCGTTGATGAAGTCCAGAAGATCCCGAGGCTGAGGGCACACCACCTCCGCGAACAGGTCGAAGCCGCCGGCCGTCAGGACCGTGTACACGACTTCGTCGTGCCGGGACAGTTCATCGGCGACCGCCCGGGGATCGCCGTCGATGCGCAAGCCCAGGAGTGCCATCGTCTGCTGACCCATCGTCATCGGGTCGGTCACTCCGACGACCTGGACCGCCTTGGTGTCGATCAGCCGCTGCAGCCGGAGCCTCGCGGCCGAGGGTGACAACCCCACCTTCGGACCCAGATCGGCGTAAGGGATCCGGCCGTCGACCTGCAGCTCCCGCAGGATGGCCCGGTCGATGTCGTCCATCCAGCACCTCTCTCCTGAGCGAACGGCACGCATTGCGCTTGTTTCAAGCACAATGCCCGATCCATGCGCTCGATTCAAGTGTGAAGACGATGGAATCGAGCGAATCGTGTGGGCGGGTTCCCGTGCACCCTCGAGAGTCCTGACGTTGTGTGAGGACCCGGCGACCGAAGGTCTCCGGGTCCTGTTGATCGGTGACGGTCAGACGGAGTCCATCACCGAGTCCGACGGAGAGGGGTGATGTCGGGAACCCGGTTGGTGATGGAGGGCCGGGCCGCTTCGGGGGTTGCCAGCAGGGCGACGATGATGACGGGCTGATCGCAGTGCGGGCAGTTCCGGACGGCTGTGGGGGTCAGGGCTTCCACCGGTCGTGCAGAAACACCCGTGGCTGCCGGAGCCGTTCGTGCCTGAGTTCGCCGAGGCGGACGGCCCGTTGTTCATCGCGTTCCTGATGGCGCTGCTTCTCGGCGTCGCGTCGACAGTCGGGCGAGCAACAGACCTGCCGCAGGCAGGGGTTGGCGGTGAAGAAGCCCTGACAGACCGGGCAGGTGTGGGCGGCCGGGGGTGCCGGTGGGAGTCGGTGGGCTGCGGCCTTGCAGCGCAGGGATGCGGCGCGGCGGCCGCGGCCGTTCCGGTGAGCGCGAGCAGCAGCGCCGCCCCCAAGGAGACGCCTGACACACGTGCGACTCTCAGCATGTTCCCCTCTGTCTTCCCCGTGTCCCCGCGTTTCCCGTGTCCCGGCGTCCCGTGGACGCTCCTCCCCCGGCTCCACCGGCTCCCCCCAGTTCGGCGCCGGGGGCTCCTACGAGGCAAACGCACCACGCGCTACAGGGTCAACCGCAGTGCTGCGTACAACCTGGACGTGGACTCAGGAGTCCGCTAGGAGGCCGTCGTCCAGGAACTCCCGTACGTGGCGCATGACTTGCGCCCGGTCCGTGCCCCGCAGCCCGATCGCCACATGGATGGAGAACCCGTCGAGCAGTGCCCGCAGCCGGGCGGCGAAACGGTCCGGGTCGACCGGCCGGAAGTCGCCCCTCGACACCCCCTCCGCCAGCAGTGCCACCAGGTCGCGGTGCCAGGCGCCCTCGATCGCGGCCTGGCGGTCGCGGGCCGCGTCGTCGGCGTTCTGCGAGCGGTTCCAGACCTCCAGCCACAGCGTCCAGTGCGGGTCCCGGTGGCCGTCGGGCACGTACAGGTCGACGTACGCGTCAAGCCGCTCACGCGCGGACGTGGTGCGGGTCAGCAGTCGGCCGCGCTCGGCGCCGAGCCGGCCCTCGCTCCACTCCAGGGCCTGGAGCAGAAGTTCGTCCTTGGAGCGGAAGTAGTAGAGGAGATGGCCGCTGCTCATACCGACCTCACGGCCGAGCGCCGCCATGGTGAGCTTCTCCAGGCCGCGCTCGGCGATCATGTCCATGGCGGCGGCGAGCACGTCCTCGCGGGGCGGAGCGGGGGTGCGGCGGCGGGCTCCCCGGGCGGTCATGCCGCACTCCCCGGCGCACCGCAGCAGCCGATCTCCTGCGAGGCGGGGTCGGCGCAGAGACGGCCGCGGGTTTCCTCGGCGTGGACCACGAAGGTGTCGCGCGGCCCGGCGGTCATCATGAACCCCGGCCCGTCGGGGTCCCCCATGGAGCCATTGGGGTTCTTGCGGCCGTCGTGCTCCGGGCGGGTCGGCACCTCGGGCAGGAGCCGCAGCCGCAGCGGCCGGGGCAGCCGTGTTCCGCGGGTGACACAGGTCAGCACATCCACCCGTAAGTTCTACCTGACCACAGCCCTCGGCTGCTGCTGCGTGACGCAGTGGATGCCGCCGCCGCCCGCGAAGATCGCCCGCGCGTCCACCAGTGTCACCGTCCGCTGCGGGAACAGCCGGCGGAAGATGCCGGCCGCGATCTCGTCCCGGGGGTCGTCGAAGCCGCACAGGACGACGCCGCCGTTGCAGAGATAGTGGTTGATGTAGGAGTAGTCGGCCCAGTGGCCGTCGGCCTCCAGGACGGTCGGGGCGGGCACCTCGACGACCTCCAGGCGGCGGCCGCGGGCGTCGGTCTGCGCCTTCAGCAGGCCGACGACCTCCTGCGTCACCTCATGGTCGGGGTGGGCCGGGTCCGGCTGCACATGGGCCACGACCACACCGGGACGGGCGAACGCGGCGACGATGTCCACATGGCCGAGGGTGCCGAAGCCGTACGGGGGGTAGTCGCCGGTGAGGCCGCGCGGCAGCCAGATCGCCTTGCGGGTGCCGAGGTGGGCGTGGATCTCGGCCTCCACCTGCTCGCGGGTCCAGTGCGGGTTGCGTTCCGGCCCGAGCTGGACCGTCTCCGTCAGCATGACCGTGCCCTCGCCGTCGACGTGGATGGCACCGCCTTCGTTGACGAGTTCCGAGGTGTACGTCTTCGCCGAGCCCGCGAGGTCTGAGACGTACACGGCGATCTTCGCGTCGTGCTCCCAGCGCGCCCAGTCCTGAGCACCCCAGCCATTGAACGTCCAGTCCACGGCAGCGAGTTCACCGGCGTCGTTGGTGAGGAACGTGGGCCCGATGTCGCGCATCCAGGCGTCGTCGAGGTCCCGCTCGACCGTATCGATGCCGTGCCCGAGCAGAGCGCGCGCCTCGGCCGACTGTCCGGGGCCGCACACCACCGTCACCGGCTCGAAGCGGCGCACCGTACGGGCGACCGAGGCCCAGGCGATGCGCGCGGCGGCGAGGTCCTCGGGGTCGTCGAAGGTCGGGTTCGGGCCCGGCCACGCCATCCAGGTGCGCTCGTGCGGGGCCCACTCGGCGGGCATGCGGAAGCCGTCGGCGGCAGCAGACATGAGTGTTCCTTACAGGCTGTGACATTTAAAAGAAATACAGGCGGTTGAGGGAGACGGACTCGGCGGGCTCGGAGCGCAGCGGCTCTCCGTCGAGCGTGACCAGCCCCGTGCGCGGGTCCACATCGACCGTTCCGGTACGGGAGTTGAGGCGCAGGTCGGCCGGCCCGATGCCGCGCGTGCCCCGTACGGCGACCCTGCGGCGCCGGCTCGGCATCGTGTCGCCTCCCTGGTCGACGGCCGCCTGGGCGACGAAGGCGACCGAGATGTCGGCGGGCGTGGCGCCGTGGGCCCCGAACTGCGGGCCGAGGACAAGGGGTTCGCAGGCGTCGGTGGCGGCGCCCGGGTCACCGACCACGCCGTACGCCGGGAAGCCCGCCTTGAGCACCAGCTGCGGCTTGGCGCCGAAGTACTCCGGCCGCCACAGCACGATGTCGGCGAGCTTGCCGACCTCGATCGACCCCACCTCGTGGGCGAGGCCGTGCGCGATGGCCGGGTTGATCGTCAGCTTGGCCATGTAGCGCAGGACGCGCTCGTTGTCGTGGTCGTCGGGTGCGCCGAACTCGGCCTTCATCTTCCCGGCCATCGCAAACGTACGGCGGACGGTCTCGCCGGCCCGCCCCATCCCCTGCGCGTCCGACGACGTGATGCCGATCGCGCCCAGGTCGTGCAGCACGTCCTCGGCGCCCATGGTCCCGGCGCGGATGCGGTCGCGGGCCATGGCGGCGTCGCCGGGCAGGTCGGTCTTGAGGTCGTGGACGGAGACGATCATGCCGTAGTGCTCGGCGACGGCGTCCCGGCCGAAGGGGAGGGTGGGGTTGGTGGAGGAGCCGATGACGTTCGGGACGCCGGCCATCTTCAGCACGTTCGGGACGTGTCCGCCGCCGCAGCCCTCGATGTGGAAGGCGTGGATGGTCCGGCCCTCCAGCACGCGCAGGGTGTCCTCGACCGACAGGCATTCGTTCAACCCGTCGCTGTGCAGGGCCACTTGGACGTCGTGTTCCTCGGCGACACGCAAGGCGGTGTCCAGGGCGCGCGTGTGGGCGCCCATGTCCTCGTGCACCTTGAGGCCGGACGCGCCGCCCTCGGCGAGGGCCTCCACCAAGGGCGCCGAGGAGGACGACGAACCGCGCCCGAGGAAGCCGATGTTGACCGGCCAGGCGTCGAAGGCGTTGAACGCGTGCCGCAGCGCCCACGGCGAGTTGACCCCGACGCCCCACACGGGCCCGAACTCCTGCCCGATGATCGTGGTGACGCCGGAGGCGAGCGCGGCTTCCATGACCCGCGGCGACAGCAGGTGGACGTGGGTGTCGACGGCTCCGGCGGTCGCGATGAGCCCCTCGCCGGACACGATCGAGGTCCCGGTGCCCACGACGACGTCGACCCCGTCGAGGGTGTCGGGGTTCCCGGCCCGCCCGACCGAGCAGATCCGGCCTTCTCTGATCCCGATGGAGACCTTGCGGATCCCCAGCACCGCGTCGATCACGACGACGTTGCTGAGGACCACGTCACAGGTCTCCCGGACGGCGGCCGCCTTGAGGTGCAGTCCGTCCCGGGCGGTCTTGCCGAACCCGGCGAGGAACTCGTCGCCGTAGCGCTGGGAGTCGGACTCGACGCGGATCGTCAGGCCGGAGTCGCCCAGCCGGATCCGGTCGCCCGCGCGCGGGCCGTGGGTGGCGGCGTACTCGTACGGGCTGAGGCTGCGGGCCTCTGCGGGGTGGCCTCCTGGGCGGCTCATCGCTCGACCTCCTGATCAGGTGTTTGCGGTATGCCGAGGTAGCCGCAGGCGGCGGCGCGGCGCAGTGCCTCCTCGCGGGCGCCGGGCGCGTCCAGTGCCCCGTCGACCAGACCGGCGAACCCGATGGCGATCCGGTCGCCCCCGATGGGCACCAGCCCGACCTCGAGGCTCTCCCCCGGCCCGAACCGCACGGACGATCCGGCGGGTACGGCGAGCCGCATCCCGTAGGCCCTCTCCCGTGCGAAGGCGAGCCGCGGGTTGGCCTCGAAGAAGTGGAAGTGGGAGGTGACGGAGACCGGCACCGTGGCGGTGTTGGTGACCGTCAGCCGGACGGCCGCCTCGGGCTCGGCGTGCTCGGGTCCCGGCAGCAGCGCGCCCGGAGCCCGCTCACCGAGACTCCCGCCGATCGGGTCGCTCACGACCGCGAGCCGCGAACCGTCGTCGAAGACCGCCTCGACATGCACCTCGGTGACGACGTCCGCCACACCCGGCAGCACGTCGTCCGGGCCGAGCACGGATCTGGCGCGCTCGACGGCCTCCGCGAGCCGGGCACCGTCGCGGGCGGCCTCGCAGACGGTGTCCGCGATCAGCGCGGTCGCCTCCGGCACGTTGAGCCGCAGACCGCGGGCGCGGCGGGCGCGGGCCAGCTCGGCGGCTCCGAAGAGCAGCAGCCGGTCACGCTCCGTGGGAGTCAGTCTCATGCCGCAAGCACCTCCTCGCTTCGCTCATATTAGAGCATCACTCTAAACATGGAATGCCTGGAGTGAAGTGTTGACTCAGCCAATCCGATCCCCCACTTTGCACGTCGCTCTAATCTTCGATACGCCTCAGGCGGCCGATCAAGGGGTGAGATCACCGGCCATCTCGGCTATGACAAGGACGATGCGGCCGGAAAGAACGGCGGCAACTTCCGCAACGGCACCTGCACCAAGACCGCGCTCACCGACGTTGGCCCAGTGGAGACAGCCGTGCCCCGCCATCGGGACGGCTCGTTCGAGCCGAAGATCGTCAAGAAGCGGCAGAGGCGGCTGTCCGGCGTGGACGAGATGGTCATTTCCCTTGCGGCGCAGGGGCTGACGACCGGCGAGGTCCAGGCCCACAGCGCCGCACGACCCGCCGACCGGCATGGGCCGGTCGGCGGGCTGGAAGCCGCACCGCGTCCGGTCGATTCACTCCGTGGCGGGCTCGTCGTCGAGGCGGAACCTCGGGTCGCCCGGTACGGACGCGAGGAGTTGAGCGGTGTACGGGTGGTTCGGCGCGGCGAAGGTGGCTCCGGTCGGGCCGAGCTCGACGAGGTCCCCGTGCAGCAGGACCGCGACCGTGTCGCTCACGTGCCGGACGACGGCCAGGTCGTGCGAGATGAACAGCATCGTCAGCGAGAGCCGGCGGCGCAGATCGGCGAGCAGGTTGAGGATCTCGGCCTGGGTCGTCAGGTCGAGGGCCGAGGTGATCTCGTCGGCGATGACGAACCGGGGACGCGGTGCGAGGGCCCGTGCGATCGCCAGCCGCTGCCGTTGGCCGCCGGAGAACTCGTGCGGGTAGCGGTCCATGTCGTCCGGGTCGAGGCTCACCTGGCTGAGCAGCTCGGCGATCCGGGCCCGGGCCGGTTTGACCCTGGCCCGGACCGGATCGAGTGCCTCGGCGAGCGACTGTGCGACGGTGCGCCGCGGGTCGAACGAGGAGTACGGGTCCTGCGGAATCATCTGGACCATCGCGGCTCCCGCCCGTCCGCGCGAGGTGCGCAGCGGGGCGTCGTCCACGAGGATCCGGCCGCTCGACGGCCTGTGGACGCCGACGAGTGTCCGCGCGAGCGTCGTCTTGCCCGACCCGGACTCTCCGACGAGTGCGAGGGTGCTGCCCCGGGGGATGTCGAACGAGACTCCCTTGAGCACCCTGCGGGCCGCGGCGCCGTGGCCGAGCTCGACGGTGAGATTCTCGACGCGCAGCAGCGGGGTGGCCGCCCGCGGGTCCGGTGTGGTGGCGGTGGCGGACATCAGCGGCTCCCTTCCGCGGCCGGGGGGCGGTCCGCGGCTTTGTCGGAAAGGTCGTCCGACGGCGCCCCGCTCGGCTGCGCCGCATACGCGTCGGCCGTCCACCGGACGGCGCTGAGGGTTTTACCGGCCTCGACCGCGGCGGGCGTCGCCGCGAGCAACGCGCGGGTGTACGGGTGGGTGACCGTCCCCCGGCGGAGGTCGCCGCCCGTCGTCCGGTCGACGACCCGGCCGCCGTGGAGCACCAGGACGGTGTCACAGAGCACGCCGACCACGCCGATGTCGTGCGAGATGAACAGCATCGCCGTGCCGTGCTCGCGGTTGATGCGCCGGAACTGCCGCAGCACCTCCGCCTGGACGGTGACGTCGAGGGCCGTCGTCGGTTCGTCGGCGATGAGCAGCCGCGGGTTCGTCGTCATCGCGGAGGCGATCGAGGCGCGCTGGAGCATGCCGCCGCTCAGCTCGTGCGGGTGCTGGCGCAGCCGCCGGTCCGGCTCGGTGACGTGGATGTCGGCCAGGGCGCGGACCATGTCCTGCGCGGCCTGACGCCGGGGCGTCCCCAGATGCACCCTGGCCACCTCGGTTAGCTGGGTGCCGAGCCTCAGCGCGGGGTTGAACGTGCCGATCGGGTCCTGGTAGACGATGCCGATCTCGGTCGCGAGGCGTCGCTCCGGCGGTGTTCCGAGCAGGTCGAGGTCGCCGAGGGCAAGGCGCGACGCGCTCGCCCGCACACCCTCGGGGAGCAGGCCCGCGACCGCCATGGCGATGGTGGACTTGCCCGAGCCCGACTCCCCGACGAGGCCGACGATCTGCCCGGCCCCGATGGTGAACGACACATCGTCGACGAGTGTCCGGTCGCCGGCCCGCACGGTCAGCCCAGCGACGGTCAGCAGGCAGTCCGGCTCCGTGCCGGCCGCTGACCCCGAACCGCCCCACGCCTGAAACGCCGCAGGCGCCTGTGCCGGAGCGGCCGGTCCCGCCGCGTCCGCCGTCTTGGCCGGTGCGGGCGCTGTGCCGCGGGTTCGCGGGTCGACGAGTGAGGCCACGCCGTCTCCGAGGAGCATGGCGCCCACACCGGTGACGATGAGCATGATCGACGGAGCGAGGACGAGCGACGGCTGGGCGAAGATCGACGGCAGCGCCTCGTTGAGCAGCCGGCCCCAGTCGTACTGCGGGGTCTGCACACCGAGGCCGACGAACGACAGACTGCTGATGTCGAGCAGGGACAGGGTGAAGCTCGAACTGAGGAGCACCAGCAGCGGCCCGCTGATGTTCGGCAGGACGTGCCGGCCCAGGATGCGCAGGCCGGGGACGCCGAGCAGGCGCGCGGTGAGGACGTAGTCCTTGTCCGCGACGGTCGCGGCGAGATTCGCCGTCAACCGTGCGAACCCGGGGACGCCGGCGACGGCGATCGCGACGATCGCGGACCCCATGCCCGGTCCGAGCACCGCCGCGATGACGAGGGCGAGCACGAGCGAGGGGAAGGCCACCGCCGAGTCGATGAGCCGCAGACAGGTCTCGCGCAGCCACCCGGGTGCCAGGTGGACCAGCGCGCCGATCGCGACGCCGAAGACGAACGAGACGGCGGTGGCAGCGGCGGCCATGAGCAGGGTGAGCCGGGTCGCGACGAGCGCCCGGGCGAGGACGTCACGGCCGAAGGCGTCGGTGCCGAGGAGATGCTCGGCACCGGGCCCCAGCCGGGTGTCGTCGGTGAGGGTCTCGGCGGAACCGCTCAGCAGCGGCGGGGCCACGAGGGCGACGAGGAGGAGCAGTCCGAGGATCACGGCGCCGGCCAGCAGCGACGGGTTGCGGCGCCATGGGCGCACGGTCTTGTCAGTGGCCACGACGACCTCCCTCAAGGGTGCGGGGGTCGACGATCCCGAGAACGACGTCGACGAGGAGGTTGACGAGCAGGGCGAGCATGCCGACGACGAGGATGATGCCCTGGATCACCGGATAGTCCTTGTAGATGATCGCCTGGACGATCTCGGTGCCGAGCCCTGGGTAGGTGAAGACGTTCTCCAGGATGATCGTCCCGCCGAGCAGGGACGTGAGGACGAGACCGCTCAGGGTGAGGACACTCGTCACGAGGTTGGGCAGCGCGTGGCGGAGGTGGAGACGCACGGATCCCAGGCGGTGGCCGCGAGCGGTCCTCATGTAGTCCTGGGCGAGCACCGAGGCCGTCTCCTGCCGGACGACCCGGGCGATGGCGAAGGCCGGGCCTGTGCAGAGCGCGGCGATCGGCAGGACGAGCGCGCTCGGTGTCGTGGCGCCGCCGGCCGGCAGCAGCCCGAGGCTGATCGAGAACAGGACGATGAGCAGGGTCGCGAGGACGTAGACCGGCGCCGACGCGAGGAGCCCGGCGACCGTGCCGAATCCGACGCCGAGCCGGCGGCGGCGTCCGTCGCGGGTGAGGACACCGACGGTCATGCCCAGCGGGACGGCGATGACCAGGGAGAGCAGGACGGCCGGGATGACGAGCTGGACGGTGTACGGCAACCGGGTCCCGACGATGTCCGCGACCGGGGTGTCGAACCGGAACGAGGTGCCGAGCCGTCCGGACGCGAGGTCGCCGAGGTAGTGGACGAACCGCGTCGCCATCGGCTCGTCGAGGCCCAGCCGTTCGCGTATCGCCGCGAGCGTGGCCGGGGACGAGTTGGTGCCGGCGATCGCCCGGGCCGGGTCCCCGGGCAGCAGAGGCACGATGAGGAACGTCACGAGGACGAGCAGCAGCATGGACATCAGCAGGCCGCCCGCCCGGCGGACGGCGAACCCGGCCCAGCCACCGCCCAGCCGCAGCCGGGGAACGCGCCGGACGGGTGCGGTCGGCAGCGGTCCGGTCGGGACCGCGGTTCCGGCGCTCACAGCGCCACCGCGAGTGCCGCGTCGTCCGGGTGCCGCTCGTGCCAGCGGAACCGCGGTTCGAGCTGGGCCGACAGGCGCAGCAGCGTCGCCTCGTCGTAGGGCGCGCCGATGAGCTGCGCGCCGACCGGCAGCCCGTCCGCGGTCGTGTGGACGGGCAGCGAGATGGCGGGCAGTCCGGCGATGTTGACGAACGCGGTGAACGAGACCATCCGGGTCTCTGTGGCCCGCGGGCCGTCCGGGTCGGAGTTCGCCTCGTCGTACACGGGGCCGACCGGTGGCGCCACGACCGCCGTGGTCGGGGTGAGGAGAACGTCGAAGTCCCTGCCCCACTGGGCGACCACGTCGCGTGACTCGGCCTGCAGGAGCGCCGCCGTCCGGGCGTAGTCGCCCGCGCTGACCTCAAGGGCGGTCTCCCGGCGGCGCCGGATGTAGGGGTCCACCGCGTCGGGATCGTCGACCTCGATGGCGTAGGTGGAGGCACTGATGATCGTCCAGGTGAAGCCCATGATCGCCTCGTACGAGAACATCTTCGGGCGGGCCTCGACGACGTTGTGTCCCAGGTCGCGCAGTGCCTGTGCGGCCGTCAGCGCCGCCGTTCGGCACTCCTCGTCGACCGGCAGCCCGGTCGGCGCGTCGAGGAGCAGGCCGATCCGCAGCCGCCCGGGATCGGCGCCCACCTCCTCGATGTACGGGCGAGCCGGATCGGGCGCGCTGTACCAGGCGAGCCGGTCGGCACGGCCCATGACGTCGAGCATGAGGGCCGCGTCGCGCACGGTGCGGGTGATCGCGCCTTCGGTCGTCGAGTGTTCCCAGCCCCGGACGAACGCGGGCACGCGTCCCCGGCTCGGCTTGAGGCCCACGAGGCCGGTGACGGACGCCGGGACCCGGATCGATCCGCCGCCGTCGCCGGCGTGCGCCACCGGGGCGAGCCCGGCCGCGACGGCCGCCGACGCGCCGCCGCTCGACCCGCCGGAGGTGTGCGCCAGGTTCCACGGGTTGCGCGTCTTGCCGTGCCGGGCGTTCTCGGAGACGGTCAGAGCGCCGAACTCCGGCGAGTTCGTCCGGCCGAGGGGGATCGCGCCGGCATCGAGGAGGAGCTGGACGTCGGGGTCCGTGACGGTCCGCGGGGTGTCCCGGATCGCCAGTGAGGACATCGTGTTGGGTTGCCCCGCGAGGGAGCTGAGGTCCTTGATGGGGATGGGGACGCCGTGCAGCGGGCCGAGCGGTTCGCCGCTCAGCACCGCGCGCTCGGCCTTTACGGCCGCCGCGCGCACGGCGTCGGTGTCGAGCCAGACGACGGCGTTGACGGCGGGGTTGATCCGCTCGATGCGGTCGAGGTAGGTCTCGGCCACCTCCACCGGACTGACCTCTTTCGTGCGCACGAGGTCGGCGATCTGCTGGGCGGTACTGAATGGGTCGATCACCTAAAGGCTCCTGTCGGAAAGTGCGAAAGGCTCGGTGCGGGGCGCCGGATCAGCGCGGGGATTCCGCGTGCCGGACGGCCGGTCCGGCACGCGTGGGTCTCCGCCGCGTGCGGGCGGCCCGTCCGTCAGCCGGTGACGCGCAGGATGGGGTCGTCGAGCGAGCCGCCGAGCATCTGTGCGCTGAATCCCTTGCGCAGCGCGTAGATGAACGGGTCGTTGACCAGCGGCACCGCGTCCACCTGCGAGATCAGGGCCTTGGCGGCCTTCTGGTAGGCGGCGCAGCGGGCCTCTTCGGTCGTCGCCTCGGCGCCCTGGGCGAAGGCCTTGTTCACCACGGGGTTCTTCACCGCGCCGAGGTTGCCGCCGCCTTCGGGGACAGTCGGGCCCACGAAGTGGGCGAGCGGGTTGGCGAGGCTGCCGAGGAAGTTGAGGTCGGCGAAAACCGTGAGGTCCCAGGCGTCAGGCTTGCCGAGCACGGTCCCGAACCAGGTCCCGACGTCGACGTTGGCGAGGGTGACGTCCGCGCCCGCGGCCCGCAGCGCCTCCTGGATGTACTGGTTTCCGGCGCCCGCCGGCCCGACGACCTGGGGGCCGACGAGGCGGATCTTCTTGCCCTTGAGCACGCCCGCCGCCGCGGCCTTGTCCGTCGGTACGAGGAAGGAGGAGCCGGGGTCGTTGCAGGGGACGCCCTTCTGCACGAACATTGTCGACGGCTCACCCGTGTCCTTCGAGACGACCTTGGTGAAGGCGGCGCGGTCGACGGCCTGGGCGACCGCCCGGCGGGTGGCGACGTCCGCGAAGACCGTGCCGGGTCGTTCGTTGAAGAGCAGGTAGAAGTCGGAGAACCGGCTGACGCTCACGCTGTGGCCGGCCACGCCGTCGAAGCGCGGGATGCCGGAGGCGTCGATCTTGCCGATGTCGAGCTGGCCGCTCGTCACGAGGTTGCCGGTCGCCGTCGGGTCGGGCGAGACCAGGTACTCCAGCGTCGCGGCGACCTTGCCGGAGATCCTCGTACGCCAGGCCGGCCACGCCTTGTACTCCGGGCGAAGCGTGTAGGAGTACGAGACACCGGACTGGGACTTCTCAAGAAGGTACGGGCCGGACTGGGAGCCCTTGGCCTTACCGGTGGCAAGGGCCTTGAGGTCCTTGAGTCCCGCCGGGCAGACGATGCCCGTGCTCGCGACCGACAGGCCGGTGACCATGTCGCCCCACGGCCTGGTGAGCGTGACCTTCACCGTCCGCGCCGTGTCGTCGGCGGTCACTTTCACCGTGTTGCCGGGGCCGAAGACCGTGGGGAGATCGGGCGCCGCCGTCTTCGGGTCGATGTAGCGGTCGAGGGAGCCCTTGACGACCGTCGGCGTGATCGGCGTCCCGTCGGCACAGGTCGCGTCGGCGCGCAGGGTGAAGGTGGCCGAGGTCGGGGTGTTCTTCCATTTGGTGGCGAGCCCGCCGACGAGCCCGCCGTCGTCCTTGCGCACCAGGGTGTCGTAGCTGTTCCGGGCGAGCTGGTAGTCCGGCAGGGACAGGGCCTTGGCCGGGTCGAAGCCGGCCGGCACGTCGATCGTCGTCCGGATCTTCGTCGCCGTGGCGGCATCGCCGCCGCTCGGGTCTCCGGACGTCGCTCCCGTGGTGGTACAGCCGGCGAGTACGGCCGTCATGGCGACGGCTGCGGTCACAGGGACCGCGCGGGTACGGGTCTGGCGCATGGGTGCTCCTGGAGAGGGATGTCGCGCTCGGCGCAGGTCGCACGGAATCGGGCGGGACGAGCGCAAGCAGTTCGAGGTGGAGGCGGTGCGCGCGGCGCTCGGTGGACGCCGCTCGGGAGCGAGCCGTGGAGCACTCGGTGTGGAGAGGATGCCGCTAAGTGAACGGCGTAGTCAATAGCGTTAACTATCTTTCCGCGCGCGACGCTTGCCACTGATTCCGGCCGCAGAAACGCTGCTGGGCGGTGGCCGCGAAAACTGACGCGTGTCAGTCGCGCGGGAGCGTCGCCGCCTCTGCCTCAAGGGCCGCGAGGAGGATGTCAATCTGGCGGTGGAAGACGTCGGTCATGTCGAGGCTGCGCAGGTACTCCTTCGCCGCCTCGGCGTAGGGGAACGCGTCAGGATCCGCCGGCTGGTACTCCTGCACCCAGTTGACCTCTGCGCCGAACCGCTGGTTGACGAGCCGCCAGGCGTTGTTGCTCGCCATGGCGAGAATGAAGTTCGAGAACGCCTGGTAGTGCAGGACGGCCTCCCGGCCGCGCCAGCCGCCGCGGTGGAACGCTTCCAGGACGGCGTCGACGGCACGCAACTCGTGAACGCCCCGGGTGACCCTCCCCATGCAGAGCGCGGCGGCCGCCGGGTGATCCAGCGCGGTGTTCCAGGCACGGGTCGCCAGGTCCCGCAGCGACTCGGCCCACGACTCGTGCGGCTCGTACCCCTCCAGGGAGATCCTGTCGAGCTCGTCCGCGACGGCGATCATGATGTGGTCGCGGTTCGCGAAGTACCGGTAGACCGCGGTCGCGGAGGAGGACAGCTCCTTGCCGAGTCGCTGGAAGGTCAGCGCGTCCGGCCCGGCCTCGTCGAGGATCCGCAGCGTGGTCCCCACGATGAGCCCCTGGGAAAGGGTCCCCCGCTGGAGCCGCTTCGTCGACCGGCCTCCGGCAACTGCCACGCGAACGCCTCCCTCGGACGGACGGCGAGCACACGCTGCCGCAGCCTGCGCCTCCTTGCCGACGACAAGGAAACCAGCCTAAGCGACTGGTGTTGAGCGGATCATCCTGGGCCCGGTCACCGGGGTGGCAATAACCCCCATATCCCCCCACAGGTCACGGTCTCCACAGGAGAAGGGGAAGCTCAGCGCCGTCTTCCCCACGCGGGCGCGGGCCCGTCCGGAAACCGCCACATGGATCACGGACTTCCGCCACACCGAACGGCGCCACAGCGCGGTCGGCGAAAACCGCCCGCCCGTCGATTTCGGACCATCCGCCCAGGAAGCACGCACTCCGGACCGATCAGCAACAACTCAATGGCCGCCGACGTGGCCCGCGCGCCCCGCTCGGCTGCCCGCGCCTCCGGGTCCGGGCTTTCCGCGACGGTAGGCAACCCGGATCAGCTGCTCAACCGGCTGCAGGGCTCAGGGATCGGGCACCGCCCGGCGCGGGTCATCGCTCCGCACCTGCACAAGAAATCCCCTGCGCTGCCACCGCCCGGCGACGTCCAGGTCGACTACGTGGGCTCCCTGGAGAACGCAGCCACTGTGATCGCTGCCCTGCACCGCGGCGAGAAGAGGCTGGTGTTCTGCGAATCGCCCCGCCGGGTCGAGAAGCTCGGAGAGAGCCTGCGGGCCAAGGGCGTGACCACTTTCCTGTCCCACGCGTCCCTGTCAGTGGATGAACGGCGGCGGGCAGAGGAAGCCTTCGCCGAAGCACGCGACTGCGTGATCGTCTCGACCAGCACCCTGGAACTCGGCATTGACGTAGGCGACTTGGACCACGTCATCCAGATCGATGCGCCCGCCACCGTGGCTTCCTTCCTCCAGCGTCTTGGCCGTACCGGCCGGCGGCCGGGTTCCACCCGCAACTGCCTGTTCCTCACCGTCGACGAGGACGGACTGATCGGCACGGCAGCCCTGCTGCTTCTGTGGTCGCGCGGCTGGGTGGATCCAGTGGTGGCCCCACCAGAGCCCCGGCACATCGTCGCCCAACAAGTACTGGCCCTCTGCCTGCAGGAGCATCGGGTCGGGGACCGACTGTGGCAGGAATGGTGGGGAGGGCTCGGCCCATTCGGAACTTCGGCCGAGCCCATCGTGCGCCACCTGATCGAGGAGGGGTTCCTTGACCGGGACGGAGGGATGCTGTTCATCGGTCCCGAGGCGGAACGCCGCTTCGGCTACCGACACTTCATGGACCTCACCGCGGTGTTCACCGCAGCTCCGGAATTCACGGTGCTCTCGGGCCATACCGAGATCGGCACGACCAATCCCGCGCTGCTGACCGAAGAGGTGGCGGGTCCTCGGCGCCTGCTCCTCGCCGGACAGAGCTGGCAGGTGACGTACATCGACTGGTCCCGGCGGCGATGCTTCGTCGAACCGGTCGACGGCGGCGGCAAGGCGCGCTGGGGAGGAGCAGGTTCCGGCCGGGCCGCCTCGTACGAACTGACTCGCGCGGCACGGGAAGTGCTCCTCGGCACCGACCCGCCGGTCGCCCTCACCCTGCGTGCCAAGACCGCGCTCGCCCAGGCACGCGAGGGCAGTTCGGAACTGGTCCACCCCGACGGGACAGTGGTCGTACGGGGTGGGCGCGACACCAACGTGCGCTGGTGGACCTGGGCCGGCTACCGGGCCAACGCCACCCTGGCCGCCACACTCACCACGATCGCCGATCCCCTCCAGAGGCCAACAGACACCTGCATCCGACTTCGCGAGGACGTGACGCCCGCGGAATGGAGGAAGGTCATCTCGGAGGCCGCCGATCAACTGTGCCTTCCCGCAGTGGATGCGCGTGCGCTGAACGGCCTCAAGTTCAGCGCCGCACTGCCAACCCGGCTCGCGGAGGCCACCCTTGCCGCACGGCTCGCGGATCTGGACGGTGCGACGGCTGCGCTCAGGGGACCGACCAGGTTCGCAGTTCTGGGACAGTGACTTGGGTATCGATCAACGAGAGGCCCACAGGCCGACAACGTGGACCGGCCCCAGGAGATCAGGCTCGTACGTCTCGCTGCTGAACTTCCTTGAGCACTCCCGCCACCGTCACGAAGTCGTTATCCACGTGGAGGACGGTGTGCCCGTGGTGGACCGCGGTCGCACACACCAGCAAGTCGATCGCTCCTGCCGATCGATGCTGGCCACGCTGGGTCAGTTTGTATTGGGCGGTGTCGACCCAACGCCAGGCATTCTTCGGAACGGGAGAGAGCAGGCAGAGTGCGTCCAACTCCTCCGCGAGCTCGTCCCGGTGGGACGGGCTGGTTGCCGAGTAGAGAAATTCGGCGCGTGTCGGCTCGCAAAGGTGGAACACCCCGGCGGCGATGTGCCCCTCCCACGGCGGCAATGCCCCGGGGGTGCGGAACAGGTGCCACAGGGCGGAGGTGTCGAGCAGATATGTGATCACTCGAAGGCCTCGCGTCGGGCACGCTTTCCTGCGTCATGCGCCGCCGCGGCCTGTTCGAACTCGCCGCGCGCACCGCGCGCGGCCAGCTTCTCGGCGGCATCGAGCCGCTTGATCCGTGCCACGTAGTCCCGCAGGGCCGCGTTGACCGTCTCCTTCTTCGTCGTGACACCCATCAACCGCATGGCCTCGGCGAGTGCCTCGTCATCGAGATCAATCTGTGTGACGGACATCGAGCACCTCCAGCATCCGCAATGTATGCCATCAAGATACATCGCCAACATCGGAGCGCGCCACCGCTCAGGACCCCTGCCGGAGGTGGCGGGGCGAGGTCTGGGCAGTTCCCTCTACGGGCCGTTTCCGACCCAAGGTGGCGGCGGATCCGCTATCGATACAGCGTACGCGGGCGGTGAAACTGTCCGGCGGATTCACCCTGCCTGATGTGACGCCCATGCAGGGGAAGGAAAAGGCGACCTTCCTCGCCCGGCTCGACCAGCCCCTGACGGAGGTGGGCCGCAGAGATCTGAGGACCGCCACCAAAGCACTGGCGCGGATCACATTCGCCAGACGCCAGACCTCGTACCGCGGTCGCGAAGCTGATGCACCGCGCACACGTGACGTCCGAGATCAATCCAGCAATGGCTCGACATATCCGATTTGGGGAATTCGGCGGCCTAAATTTCGGCCTCAACGCCATGAAACCATGATCGGGCAGGGCGGCCAAGATCTTGGACGCCACGCCTCTGACCAGCAAAGTTGCTGGTCAGATCGTTTCTGCACGCGTAGCGCGTGGTGGGGCGGGTGGGACTCGAACCCACGGCCGACGGATTATGAGTCCTTTGAGGATCTTGGCGGCCCTTGCTCTTCTGCGCTCATTCATGGCGTTTACCGAGGTCAGAGCAGGCGACTGTTGCTGATGCTCCACAGCCTTTGTCAGTCTGTTCCTGTCCTTGTGTCCCCAGCGCGTCCTCAACGAGTCCCCGCAGGGCGCTTACGAAGGCGGGAGACATGAAACTGCCAGCTCGGGAAAAGTTTCCAACCCGCCCGCAGCGGATTCCCCTTCCAACGACAGAAGCTCCGCCCCTGGCGACCGGGGCAGAGCCTCGCGGCCGTCTTCGGCACGCAATCCCCAACCCCGGGCAAGACGTTGGTGATCTGTAGTCGAGCGCGTCGCAACGGTCAGCCCGGTGCGTGCTTACTGCGACTTGCCAGCTTCCGGCAGCGCGCGGCGGCGGTGCACGGCGAGCAGCACGGTGACTCCCCTTCGCGGCACGGTCGCTCCTGCGCTTTCTTGGCACCCGCTGCCGGCGCGCGGGTGGCGGCGCGCAGCATGGACGCGCCCACCGGTGTGAGGGTGGGCAGCACGGTAGGGCCGTGCCAGGTGCTGGTGATCAGCCCGGCGTTGCGCAGTGCAGTGGCGTGTCTGCTGGCGAAGGACGAGGAGACGCCGGCGGCACGAGCGATCTCACCGGTCGTGGCACCTCCGGCTGCGGCGCACAGGGTGGCGGCACTGGCTCGCCCCAGCAGGTCGGTCCCGGAAGGGCCGTCCAACGTTTCCCCGGCCGGGACGGGTGGCTCATGGAGCACCGGATAGGACAGAACCGGCGGCAGGGCGGGATCGGCGAGGCTGACCGGGGTATGCCGGCAGAAGTACGACGGGACAAGTGTCAGGCCTCGCCCATTCAGATGGAGGTCCCGGTCCTCCGCAGGATATTTGACATACAGGACGGGTCGCTGCCAACGCATCATGGGCCCGAGGCTTGCCAGCATCCCCTCGACGCCGCCGTCCAGAAGGGCACGACAGCGTGCCGTCCGCTCGGCTTGGATCCGCGCCTCAATCTGTTCCCGTACGGGGCGACGACCGTCTCGTAGTACGCACGCAGCACCCGCACCAGCACCTTCCGCTCCCGCAATTCGGCGAGCTGCGGGGCCCACGACGGGGCTCCGGCGGCACGGTGGAACAGAGCCATCTCCTCCACAACGCGACGGGGTGGAGTGGCCAGGATGGCCTCAAGTCCGCTGTCCAGACTGCCCGCTGCCTGCAGTGGCGTGAGGAAGTCCGGGAAGTACGCGGCCCTTGGATACAGCGGCAGGAGCGTGATACGGAGGGCACGCTCCAGGCCCTGCTCCTGCACTGCGCAGCGCGCCGTGCTATACCACTCGGCGCCCGGCCCCATCGGTGCTGTGTCATGAGCGGGCCCCGAAAGCTCGTCCGTCTCCCTCCGGCCGAAGACGCAGCTTGATGGCTGGAGCAGGCCGTGGACCTGGGTGGGGTTCTCAGGCTGCAATGTCCTGCCCTCGGCCCGGGAACAGGCGGCCCAGCGCCAGCCGTGCCACGCGCGGCCAGTCGGCCGCCGCCCCGCCCGCCCGTGGTGTACCGGGGCGGCGGCGTGGCACGCGGACCCGGAGTGCCCAAGGCGCGCTGCGGCACACGACGGGGGACGGCAGAACGACGTGTTCTCCGTCGATGCCGACCGGGAGGGTGGCCGTGTCGGCTTCGACGACGACCTCCCCGGCGCTCAGCCGGATGAGTCCCGCGGAGCGCGGACCGCGCACCATGCGGGCCGCCTGAGCGGTGTTGCCGACCCGCACGCACACCACGCCGAGGAGTCCCGAGTCCAGTCGTTCCCTGCGCCCCGGATGGGCCGCGTCAACGGCGCGTCCGTAGGGATTGTTGCTGACGAGCAGCGCCTGAAGTCCATCGACGTGCGTCCGGTCGGCCCGCGTCCGCAGCTTGGGCGCGTCCTCGCCGGTGAGGAGGCCGGGGAGGGTTCGCAGGGTCGTGCGGGCCTTGGCATCCCTGTACGCGGGGTCGGTGACGACGGACGCGTACGTTCCGAACGAGGCGTTGTTGACGAAGACCCGGTCCGCGGCGTACCCGAGGTCGATGCGGAGTTCGACGCCGTGGGTCAGGGCGTCCAGGGCCGCTGCCGGGTCGTCGCGGTCGAGGCCGAGATCGAGGGCGAAGTGGTTGCGGGTACCGGCGGGAATCACCACGAACGGCAGGTCGTGGCGCGCTGCGACCTCGGCCACCAGCGCCTGGGTGCCGTCGCCGCCCGCCACCGCCAGCAGGTCGGCTCCCTCGGTGACGGCCTGCCGGGCCAGCTCGGCAACATCCTGGCCCGCGTCGAGCAGGGACACCCGGCAGCCCGCCGCCCGGGCCTTCTCCACCAGATGGAAACGGCCCACCTTGCCGGCGCCGGAGCGCGGATTCATCAGGATCCAGGGGGTGTGGGGTGCCTCGGCGACAGCCTGTTCGGACTGCTCGGAGGCGGTGTGCCCGGGTGTCAGGGCCGTACGTGCCGCCGTGACGGCCAGCACCCACAGGGCCAGGGACAGCAAGGCCGGCCCCAGCATGCCGAACGTGGCATACAGGGCAAGGACAGCGACCGGCGCGGCCACCGACAGGGCCGCCCCGAAGGCACGGAGCACACCGGTGTGCGCCAGGGCCCACCACACGCCGACGGCGGCGAGCGCCAGTCCGGCGATGCCGGCCAGCACCCACAGCACGCTCCGCAGACCGGCGGCGACGAGCGGCACCAGGATGCTTCCCATCAGGGCGAGCACGGCGAGGCGAGCCCGTCCGGCCCTGCCCTCGCGTACGGTTGCGACCCCTGCCTCTCCCGGTCCCCTTGTGTTCCCGCCGTGTAGTCCCACCTGTCGGCCCTTCTCTTCCCTGCTCTTCGCTTTCCCGGGCACGCGGCGGCCTTACCCTTCCGCGCCGTCCGCTCCGTGCTGGGGCTGCCTCACAGGTTGCGCGGTGGGCGCTCCTCGGACAGGTCGAAGAGGTCGCCGCGCCGGACCACGCACAGGGCCCAGATGATGGCGCCCGAGAGCGCGATCATCACGACCGACCACACCGGGTAGTACGGCAGGGAGAGGAAGTTGGCGATGATAACGAGTCCGGCAATGACCACACCGGCGACGCGCGCCCACATCGCGGTCTGGAGCAGCCCGATGCTGACGATCACGGCGATCACGCCCAGAGCGAGGTGGATCCAGCCCCAGCTGGTCAGGTCGAACTCGAACACGTAGTTGCGCGTCGTGACGAAGATGTCGTCCTCGGCGATGGCCATGATGCCCCGGAAGATGTCGAGCACGCCGACGATGAAGAGCATCACTGACGCGAAGGCCGTCAGGCCGGATGCAGTGTCCTGCTTCGCCGTGGGTGCCGGCCGGGTGGGTGTCGCGGTCATCTTGTGCCTCGTTTCGTGTTGTCCGGCTGCTCAGCGACCGGAGGTGTGCGTGGTGGAGCCCGAGCGTTCGGCCGGGCCGTGGCCGGTCAGGACCAGTTCCTTCGCCCTGCGGAACTCCTCGTCCGTGATATCGCCGCGGGCGCGGATCTCGGAGAGCTTGGAGAGCTCGTCGGCGCTGCTGGGCCTGCCGTCGGCCGCGGTCTTCCTGATGTAGGTGTCGAGCTCCTCCTGCTGCACGCGCGCCTGCGTCAACTCCCGGCGGCCCATGTTCTTGCCGCGGGCGATCACGTAGACGAACACGCCCAGGAAGGGCAGGACGATGCAGAACACCAGCCAGCCGGTCTTCGCCCAGCCGCTCAGTTCGTCGTCACGGACGATGTCGACGATGATCCGGAAGAGCAGGATGAACCACATGATCCACAGGAAGAACCAGAGCATGGTCCAGAAGGCGCCCATCAGCGGATAGTCGTATGCCAGGTAGGTCTGCGCGGTCATGTCCGTCCTCCGTCCCGGGCGTTCACCCGGTAGCGGTTCTGTGCCGTCTTCAGCGTGCCCACGGCAAGCACCGGGCGGCCTCACCCGGCGCGGGTGAGTGCGCGCGCCGGGTGAGGCCGCCCGCGGCCGTCCTGTCGTCGGGTCAGGGGTCGGACTCGGCGCGGCTGTGGGGTGCGGCGGCCGTCCGGTACCAGGAGATGGAGGCGATGTACTCGCCGAGGGCCAGGCCCGAGACGGCCACCGGTAAGACGGCGATCAGCCAGGAAAGGAACGTGAAGACGGGGCCCAGGGTGCCGAGCTCGTCCAGGCTGCGCTCCATGGCCATGGGCACCAGTACGCGGGCGGCCCGGCTCAGCAGGACCGTGCCCGTGCCTGCCGGCAGCGCTCCCGGAAGCAGACTCCGCCAGCCGATCCGCCCGCCCCGGCGCAGATGCTGGGACCACCACCACAGCAGCGTCGCCGAGAGCAAGGACAGCGCCAGCCCGGTCACCGCGCCCCCCGCCGAACCCGCTGCGCAGCGGTGCCTGGAGCAGGAGGAAGGCCATCCGGACGACCCCAGTCAGAGCAGCCGGCGCCAGACCGCGGACACGCACCGGTGCGCGCGGCAGGTGCCGACACCGCTCGCAGACCGCCTGAAGCGCCCGGCTGAACGCCGTGGCCGACACGATCATCACCACCACGCCCACGGCTCCGGCGGCGTCCCGGGGCGTGCCGGTCGCGGAGAAGACCTGGCGCATCTCATCGAGGGTGTCGCCGCGCACGCCCAGAACCGCATGGAGGGAGTCGGCCAGCAGGTCCTGCATCCAGACGGGGGGAACGCCGCGATGGTCATCAGCAGCGGGAGCGCGGTGAGGAACGCCTGCGCGGCGAGCTGTACGGAGCCCTCAACGACGTTGAGCGCCGACAGACGGGACAGCAGCCGGGCCGTCGCCCCCGACCGCAGGCCCGCCGCGACCCGCCCTGCCGTGTGTCTGCGGGACGCGCGCCCGGAGCCGGACTTTCGACCATGACTCACGGGGCCGCCCGGTCTGCCGCGCGGTCCGCCGGTCCGGCGGCGGCCGCGAGGATCGCCAGGACGATCAGGACGGCCAGGGCGACGCCGAGGACGAGCGCCACCGCTCCGGCCGTGGGGTGGTTCCAGAGCACCAGCACCAGGGCTCCGGCCGTGATGACGCCACCAGTGGTCCATGCCCGGTGGTCCGTCAGCCAGCGTCCTGTGGACCCGGTGCGCACTCCGGCGCGGCGCAGCCCCCGGCCGGCGGCCGCCGTGCCCCGTTCCGCCGTCGTGCGGACGGCGCGGGCGGGAGGTCCGGGACCGTACAGGTACGCGGCCAGCGCCGTGATCACCGAGACGACCAACAGGGTGCGCGTGCTGGCGCGCAGGAACCGGACGAACGTGTCGTAGATGGCCGCGGCCGCGTCGGGCGGCAGCGTCGCGGGCGGCACCGAGTCCAGGTAGACCCGTCTGGCGACGGCCAGCGCGACGAGCAGTACCACCATCATCACGCCGACACCCGTCGCGGTGATCATCAGCATCACCCGGTGTGCCGGAGCGGTCCACACGGCGAGCGCGGCGAGCACGACGGTCACGACGGGCAGCCAGACGCCGACGATGTCCAACACCCGCATCGTGTCCTTGGCCTTGCCCAGTTCCTCCGTCTGGAACAGCGTGATCGTCCGGTCGGTGTCCGGGATGGCGGCGGCCTTGTCGAAGCCCGCGTCGACGAGACGCTCGCGTACTCGGTCGACGACCTCTCCCACGTCCAGTTGGACGGTGTCGCCCTCGGCGCGCACGACACCGTCGCTGTCACGGGTGAGCATGCTCACCACCGCGGCGTGCGCCCGCCGGTTGGCGCCTTCCCACGCCTGCTGGAAGGCGTCGCTGGTGATCACGCGGCTGACGGTGCGGTCCACGACGGTCCTGACCGCGTTGTGCAGCGGAGCCGTGAGGGAGTTCGCCCCCTCCACGACGCGGGGTGGTGCCCCGGCGTCCTGGAGGGCCTTGGTGAGCGAGTCCGTCACCGCCTTGACGTCCACGTTGTCCACCACGCGGTCCGTGAGCCGGTTGATCACGACGTCCTGCACCGGCGGCTCGGACGCCAGCGGCGCCACGGTCTCCACGTACCTGTCGGTGTCGGAGACCGTGTCCTGGACCCAGGCCGCGACGACGGCCAGGGGCGCGAGCAGCAACGCCAGCAGGAGGAGGACTGAGGCGCCGGCCTGGCGTACCCGCCGGTGGCGCACCGCCGCGTGACGGCGCAGTCGCTCGTATTCCGTTCGTTCCTCGGCGGTCATGACGTGTGTCGTGTTCGCAGCTCCGCCGGAGTCCGGCGAATCCGGGGTCGCGGCCGGGTTCATGGGTGCTCCATTCGGTGTGTGTGTGCCGCCCCGGCCGCGACGGTCGCCGTTCGGGGCGACGGAGGCGGAGGCGACCGTCGCGGGTCCGGTGTGTCCGCTCCGCCTGCCGGAGCGGCGGGTGCGGTGTCAGGCCGTCGCGGCGGGGGCGTGCGGTCCCGTGGTGTGCTTCTTTCGGAGCGCGGCCCGCCACGCGAGGGCGACCACCGTCTCGGCCAGGCCGAGCAGGACGAGCCACAGGCCGAGCAGCCGGGTCAGGGCGCGGGCCGACTCGGCCGGCAGGGCGAGGACCACGATCCCCGCGACGATGCCGAGCACCGCGGCGCCCAGGACGACGCCACGGTGCGGCAGGTTCTCGGCGGCGATGGCCGTGTAGAGGGTGAGGATGCCGGACCCCAGCCAGACGACCCCGACGATCAGCGAGAGCGCGGTGATCGTCTGCAGCGGGTTCCGCAGGCACAGCACCCCGGCCAGGACGTACAGCACGGCCAGGAGCAGCCCCGGGAGCCGTTCGGGCCCCTCCCTCGCGAAGACGTCCACGAACCGGAACGCTCCGGTCGCCAGCAGGTACAGGCCGATGAGGACTGCCAGGACGTGCAGGGTCGCCTCCGGCCAGACCAGTACCAGGACGCCCGGCACCAGCGTCGCGACGGCCGAGCCCAGGAGCCAGGTCCATGAACGGCCGAGCCGCGCGAGTACGTATGCGGAGTCGCCCATCGGACCGGGGGCCGCCCCGTCGGGCTCGTGTTCCTGTTCGGTACGCGACGCCGGACCGTGCGGCATGGTCATGACTCCTCCTGGCGTGATCGAGTGGTCGCCTCCGGACCGCCGACAGAGCGGTGTGCGATGGGCGGTGTGCGAGCCTGACCGCTCCAGGGTCACGCCTGTCGCCGGGTGCCGGGGTCACCCACCACGGGTGATCCGGCGACGCCGCCGTGGCGGTGAGGTGGGAATCTCCCGGTGCCCGGCCCATCGGCCTTCCGGCCGGACGGAACGAAGAGACACGAGATGAGCGATCCGAGCACTGCCCGGACGGACCGCGCCAGGTCCGGGCCGGACGCGCGCCGGTGGCGCCGGCGGCTTCGCCCCGGCCGGTGGGCGGCGGTCGTCGCCGTCGCCCGCGCCGTACTCATCGCCGTCGGACTCGTCACTGCCTACTACCTGCTGCCTCTGGAGGAGCGCGGCACCGCTGGTGCGTCGGCGCTGCTCGTGTGCGGCCTGGTGGCGGTCCTGCTGGTGTTCTGCTGGGAGGTGCGGGTCATCGTGCGCTCACCCCACCCGCGCCTGAAGGCCGTCGAGGCCTTGGCCGCCACGCTGGTGCTGTACCTGGTTCTCTTCGCCGGCGCCTACTACCTGCTGGACCGCTCCGCCCCGGACTCCTTCAGCGAGCCGCTGACGAGGACGGACGCCTTGTACTTCACTTTGACCACATTCAGCACCGTCGGCTATGGGGACATCACGGCGCGTTCCCAGACCGGGCGCGTTCTGACGATGCTGCAGATGGCGGGCGGGCTGCTGTTCGTGGGCATCGCCGCACGGGTGCTGGCGAGCGCGGTCCGGACGGGGCTGCGCCAGCAGCGCCGCGGGCCGTCGGCTCAGCAGCGTTCCGGCACCGACGCCGGGACGCCGGACCGGGAGGCCGGGTCATGACCGTACCCAGTGCTTTCACCGCCTCACTGTCACCGGCCGAGCGAGCGGCGTACGGCAGGAACGCGCGCAGGCGGGCGTCGCGTTCGTGCCACGGCTGGTACGAGACGGCGCGGCGGCGACCCGATTGAGGTGATAGAGCGTCAGTCGGCCGAATATGTACCCGATCCGCTACGGCCGCATGTTGGAGTCGCGGTTCCGCTCCTACCGCAGCGCGGCCGTGATCACGACAGCGACCTGTGGCCCCTCTCCAACACCGGTCTGCAGGTGCAGCTCTGCGGGGACGCCCATCCGCTGAACTTCCGGCTGCTCGCCTCGCCGGAGCGCCGTCTGGTCTTCGACATCAACGACTTCGACGAGACCTTGCCCGGCCGTTCGAATAGGACGTCAAGCGGCTGGCAGCCGGTTTCGTGACGGCGGGCCGGGCGAACGGCTTCTCGCTCGAAGGGCAGAACAGCACCGTGCAGGCCTGCGTGAGGGCGTACCGGGAGCGGATGCGCGAGTTCGCCGGCGTGCGCACCCTGGACATTTTCTACGCCCAGGAACGACGCCGACCGGATGCGGGAACTGCCGGCCTCGTCGATGGACAGGGAGGCCGAGCGCCGTACCGCCAGAGCCACGGCCCGGGCCCGCACGCGTCATCTCCGGGCCTTCGCGAAGCTCACCCGCGTCACGGCCGGGGGCCGGCGCATCGCACCGGCCGACGCCCACCACCTTTCGGGCCATGTCCACACCACCAGGCGGTAATGGCGCAACAGGTGCCTGCGCAGTGTCGGTACGCGCTGCTGGGTGCTGCTCCTGCTCGGCAGGGACGACGACGACCCGCTGCTGCAGGCCAAGGAGGGCCAGGAGTCGGTGCTGGCCGCCCGCACGGGCGGCGAACGCTACGACACCAGGGCCGCCGGGTGGTGGCCGGACAGCGCCTGATGCAGACGGCCGGCGACATCTTCCCGGGCTGGACGCACGTCGTGGGCGTCGACGGGCAGGGCCGGGATTTCTACGTGCGCCAGCTGTGGGACTGGAAGGGCATCGCACGGCCGGAGACCATGGGGCCGGGCCTGCTCTCCCTCTTCGGCCGACTGCGCGGGGCGTCCCTGGCACGGGCCCACGCCCGCTCGGGCGATTCCTCTCCGCCCACCTGGGCGGCAGCGACCGCTTCGACCGCGCGCTCACCGAGTTCGCCCAGGCCAGGGGAAGCGTGTGCCCCACGGCGGCTGGGCAGCAGCACCGCGGTTCCAGGGGTATTCCGGGTACGGACACTGTCATCGGGACATGTGCACGGTTTGCCGTCCAGCGGGTGGCTTCGTCCATGAGGAAAGTCGTGAACATAGCCGAGCGGGCCGGCCGGTCGTCGCTCATGGCCCTTCGAGTGCTCCGGTGTCGCACACCGCCCGGTCCCATCAATCCGGCAACTGCCGCATCTCCACGACACGCAGTCCCAGTGACTGACAGCGTGCCAGCAGCCCGTACAAGTGCGCTTCGTCCACAACAGGTCCGAACAGGACGGTCTGGCCGGACATCACCACGTGGCCCAACTCCGGGAAGGCTTCGGCCAGCGTTTCCGACAGGTGTCCCTCGACTCGGATCTCGTAGCGCACGAGCTGTCCTCCCATGGACTGCCTTGGACAGGCGGACGGCGCCCTTCCCTGCGATCGTCCGCCTCCGTGCTCCTTCGGACCTCACCCGGTACAGGTGACCCGTGGCCCGGTGACGGACGCCACGGATCGACGCTTTCTCAGTGGGTAAGAACGATCTTGAAGGAGATGATCAGCAGGCCGATCAGCAGGTTGACCGATGCGGTGGCGGCCATGAGCCGCGGCGAAGCACCGGCGCGGCGTGCCGCGGCCACGGACCAGCCCACCTGGCCTGCCACGGCGACGGAGAGAGCCAGCCAGAGGGCGCCTCGCACGTCCAGGCCCAGGAGCGGGCTGACGGCCACCACGGCGGCCGGCGGGACGGCGGCCTTGACGATCGGCCACTCGTCACGGCACACGTGCAGTACGACCTGGCGATCCAGGGCCTGTTGCGCCAGGCGCGCCCCGAACAGCTGGGCATGCACGTGCGCGATCCAGAACACCACGCCGGTGAGCAACAGCAGCAGCACCAGCTCGGTGCGGGGGAACGAGCCCAGGGAGCCGGCGCCGATCACCACGGAGGCCGCGAGCATGGATCCGTAGACGCCGCCCGTGTAGTTCGCGTGGGCCCGGCGCTCGGCACGGCGCGCTCTGCGGGCCGTGGTCGGGCCGGTCCTGGTCCTCGCCCTGGACACCGGTGACTCCCTTCGGACTCAGTGCGTCGCTCCGGTCGCTCCGGCCGGAGCACCGGCGTCCGGCTGCCGCGGACGGCTTTCCCGGGCGGTCGGCAGGTGCGGTGTGACCAGGAAACTGGCGAGAGCGATGCCGCCGGTGGCCAGGATCGCCGCCTTCAGACCGTCGAGCTGGGCGGAGGCGTAGGAGTCCGCGACGGTGTCGACCTCGGACGGTGGCAACCCGGCACGCTCGGCCGCCGAGCGCACCTGATCGGTGGAGACGAAGGTGATCCCGGCCTGGAGAGCGACGCCGACCTGCTCACGGGTCTCTTCGGACAGCCGCGGGTTGTCCGCCACCTGCGTAGTGAAGGCGTGGGCCAGTGCACCGATGAGAATCGACCCGATGAGCGCGGTGCCCAGCGCGGAGCCCAGATTCTGCGCCGTGAACTGGAGCCCTCCGGCCTCACTGCGTTCCTCCTCGCCGACGCTGGACTGGACGACGTTGCCCAGCTGCGAGGCGAGCAGGCCGACGCCCACGCCCAGCAGGGCCATGGCTCCGGCGAACTGCGCGTCGTCGATGACCGGGTCGATGGTGGCCAGCAGCCACACGATGGCCGCCGCCAGGGTCACCAGGGCCAGCCGGACCACCCGGCGCGGCCCCATCACCCGCCCCAGCGAGGACCCGCACAGGGAGGTCACGAGCATGGTGACGGACACCGGGAGCAGGCGCAGCCCCGTCTCGAAGGCGTCGAATCCCTGAACCACCTGCAAGTACAGCGGGATGGTGAAGAACAGCCCCAGCAGGATGAGGTTCTGGCTCAGCAGCGTCATCAGGCCGGACCGCAGGACGGGCCTGCCCAGCAGGGACAGGTGCACGAGGGGGTCGGCGCCCTGGTCGTCGCGCCGCCGCTCCCAGTGCCGGAAGACGGCCAGTACGGCTGCTCCGGCGCCGATGACGAAGAGCGTCGGGGCGAAGCCGAGGACGGTGAAGGGAGGGTTGCGGGGCTGCACCCATCCCCAGGTGCTGCTCTGCAGCACCCCGAGCACGCCCAGCCCCAGTCCGGCCGCGGAGAGCACCGCACCGACACCGTCCAGCCGGGGGCGCGGGCCGGTCGGGGCGGGCTCCGCGATCACCCGGCGGCACAGCAGGACGGCCAGGACGACCACGACCTCGCCGGCGAAGACCAGCCGCCAGGTGAGGTACGTCGTCACCCAGCCGCCCAGCAGCGGGCCGACCGCGATCCCGGCGCCGGCGAGCCCGCCGATGATCGCGTAGGCGATGGCCCGGTCCCGCCCGCGGTACGACTCCGCGACGAGGGCGGCCATGGCCGGCAGCACCATGGCGGCTCCGAGTCCCTCGATGACGGACCAGCCCAGCGTGAGGACCCACAGACTGGGTGCCACGGCGGTCAGGGCCGACCCCACGCCGTAGACGACCAGCCCCAGAAGGAACATGCGGCGACGCCCCAGGATGTCCCCGAACCTGCCGCCGATGATCATGAACGCCGCCATGACCAGCGCGTACAGAGTGATGACGGCCTGGATGGCGGTGACCTCCGTGTCGAAGTCCTCGACCAGCTGACTGATGGACACGTTCATGACGGAGGTGTCCAGAACCATGAGGAACTGGGCCGTACCGAGGACGATCAGAGCCCGCCAATGCTTCACGCTGTCCACCTCGCCAAGTCGGCCGGTACGCCGGCGGAGTCGGCCGGGCAGTGGCCGGCACACGCCCCGCCGCTCCTGCCCATCGCAACCGAAGTACGCGTCTCTTGCCTCACCCGCCACGGGGGAAGGGCATCACCCCTGTGATGTCCTGCCGGTGGGGAAGGCGGGCGCCGGACGCTCTCACCGACGCGCGTTCACAGCAGTCTCAGGTCGTGCGCGCGGCGCACCGCGTCGCCTCGCCGGTTCACCGCCAGCTTCCGGTAGACGCTCTTGAGGTGGGTTTTCACCGTGTTCACCGACACGTACAGGTCGGCGGCGATCTCCTCCGTCGACATCATCCGGGCCAGCCGCTCCAGGACGTCGCGCTCGCGTCCGCTCAGTTCCACCGCGACGAGCGGCGGGGGCAGCGCCTTCGGCCGGGGTTGCTCACCGCGTCGCGGCGGGCCGGGCGTGAGCCAGCCCGCTGCCAGCTCGTGCAGCGGAGCCGTGGCCAGGAGAGGCCGGATCCACGCTCCGGCATCGAGGAACGGGCGCCGCAGCCGCTCCCGCCGGGCGTCGAGGAGCGCCTGTGCCACAAGCCTGCGGGCGGTGGCGGTGTCTCCCGCCCTCTCCGCGGCCTGAGCCCTCACCAGCGCTGCCCTCACGGTCACCGCCGGCCCGGCCCGGCCCGCGGTGCGGATGCTGTCGAGCAGGTCGATGGCCGCCCTGGTACGGCCTGCGGCGACCTGGATCGCCGCGGCCTCCACGGCACACGTCGGCTGGTCGCCGGACACGCCCTGGAGCACTTCGGCGGCTTGGTCCGGCCGTCCTTCGGCCAGGTGGGCGGCGGAGGCGACGAGCGCTTCATGGCCTGTCGCCCAGGGTGAGGCCACGGCGGCGGCGACGGCCGGGGCCGCCGCCTCGACGGCGGCTCGCGCCTTGCCCCTGACCAGCAGGAGGCGAGCTGTAGCGAGGGCTCGTCCAGCCGCCATCACCGGATCACGCTGTCCCGATGGGAACCGGGCCGTCTCGTCGAGGAGGGCTTGGGCACGGCCCAGCTCATGGCGGTCGACGGCCACGGCGGCCAGGACCAGCTGCCCGATGCCGGAGCCGGACGGCTGGGGAAGGCCGCCCCGTTCCGCCTCGGACACCGCCACCAAGGCCTTGCGCTCCGCCCGGCCGGGCCAGCCGCTCAGATAGTCGAGCAGGGCCAGGTGTTCCATCGAGTCCTCCCGGGGCAGCACGGTGGAGGCTCCGCCGGGAGCGCCGGCCGCCGTGGTTAGGGCGGCGCGCGCGTCCTCGAAGCGCCCGGCCCACAGGCGGGCCGATCCCAGATGGGTCAGCAGGAGGGCGGTGAGTTCGGGATGCTTGTCCAGGAGGTGTGCCGGGACTTGCTGCCGCAGTTCATCGGCCGCTTCGGCGGCCTTTTCGGCCTGTGGGGGACATCCGGTCAGCCGGGCGGCCAGTGCCTCGAGCAGCGCACAGCTCAGCTGGGCGGCTGCCCGGTCGGGCACCACGTCAGGCACCGGTTCGGACGCGCCGGCGGCCAGACGTTCCTCGGCGTGGCGCAGGCGAGCCAGACCACGGTCGACGTCGCACTGGGCAAGGTCGCGGGCCGCACGCACGAGGTCCGTCGCGGGGCTCCTCGCCCCGGGCCTCATGCGGGAGAACAACCGGGCCAGGTCGCCTGAGCGCAGGCCGGTGAAAACCTGGCCGATCGCCAGATCGTCGACGAGGGCACCGGCGGCGAAATCCCAGTCGCCCGCGGCGGCACCGTGGGCGAGTGTCTCCCGCAGGAATCCGGAACGACGCAGCCACCGCGCGGCCCGCCGGTGGAGTTCCGGCTCCAGGCCGGGCAGGCGCACGCGCAGATGGGCCCGGAGTATCTCCCCGAACAGCGGGTGGAGCCGGTACCACGAGCGCCCGAGGTGCTCGACGAATGCGTTCTTGCGGTGCAGCCCGGCGAGAATGGGCTCGGCATCGGTCCGGAGGGTCAGCGTGTTGGCCAGATCGGGACAGAAACGCTCCAGGACGCTGACGCGCAGCAGGAGGTCCTGTGTCTCCTCCGGCTGACCCTTGAGAACCTCGGCCAGCAAAAAGTCCGCGATCGTACTGCGGTCCGCCTCGAACTCCTTCAGGTAGAGCTCCGGGTGGTCGCTCTCCCGAGCGGCCAGGGCAGACAGGCGCAAGCCGGCGGCCCAGCCCCGGGTGCGGTCCACCAGGGCGCGCGCGGCGTGGACCGGAAGGCTCAGACCGTGCAGCTCAAGGAGTGCGACGGCCTCCTCGGGGGTGAAGGCCAGCTCGGCGGCGCGGATCTCCGTCAGCTCGCCGGCCGCCCGATAGCGGTGCAGCGGAAGGAGCGGTTCAGTGCGGGTGACGAGGACGAGGTGCAGGCCCCGCCCGGCGTGGTGCAGGACGAATTCCAGTTGCTCCGCGACCTCCGGAGCGGTCACGCGGTCGTACTCGTCGAGCACGAGGACCACGGTCCGGTCGCGATCATTCAGCTCGGCGGCGAGCGCTGCCAGCAGCCTTTGGTCCACCCCGGTCGCATCCGCGGGGGCCGCGACCGCGTCGGATGCGGGCGCACCGCAGGCGCGCAGGGCCTGAATGACGTACGCCCAGAACACCCCGGGACGCCGGTCCCCCACTTCAACGGTGAGCCAGGCTACGGGCTGCCGCAGGCCGGCGGCCCAGTCGGCGGCCAGCAGGGTCTTGCCCGCGCCAGCGGCACCGTTGAGCAGGGTCATCGGTGTCCGGAGAGCCTGGTCGAGGTGGTCGACGAGTCGCTGCCGCCGCAGGTACGTGGCGGGTCTCGTCGGCAGCGCGATCCGGGTGCGCAGAAACGGGTCCCCCAGGGGATCGGTGGACGGAACGGTGGGACCGGTCGGCCCTGGAGCGTTCTCGCCGGTCTCTGCCACAGGGCTCACCACCACTGTCCGTCCAGGTCAGGTCATGGGCTGCGCCTCTTCACCCAGCATCCCAGTCCTCCTGCCCCTGCGCACGGCGCACAGGGGCCAATGCCCCGTTCACCAGGGCATCGCCTGCCCTTGCCCGGCTGGCTCTACGCCCACGCCCGCGCCCTGCTGACCGTGGCGGAGGTCGGCACCCCCGAGGGGCCGCTGCTCACGCTTCACGTCCCCCTGTGCACGTGGCACCCGCGTTCGGCAACGCCGCCCACTGGGCCGCGGGTGTGCCGGAGAAGCCGCGGGCGGCGCGGCACTCCCCGGAACGGATCAGGGCCGCCACCAAGGAGTCGTTCCACCTGCGGTTCGTCGCTCAAATTCGCCGTCCCGGGACGCGCAGATGACGACCGTGAGCGAGGTGGTGCACCTGGTCGACGCTCTCGACTCGTCGGTCACATGAAGACGGGTACGAAGCGCGACACGGGGATTGGGGGAGTCCCAGGGCGCTGGAGGTCCCCCACTCGATCGGAGCCGAGAGCTTGAGAGGGCGGGACGAAAGAGGAGAGAACTGACCATCCTTCCCGATTAGGGCGATTCGTGATAGATGGGATCTGTGTCGCACCGGGAGAATCTGAAAACTGCGGGTTCCCGCAAGGAGCCCTCCCCTGAACGTTCGCTGCTGGCGTCGATCGTCACCGATCCCGGGCACCTCCCCGAACTCCTCGCCGACTTCGCCGTCCGCCGCATCGGTCCGGCCGTGCCCGAAGCAATCGCCTCACTTCGGCGGAACCACCCCAACGCCACCGAGGCGGAGCTCCGGGCCCAGGTGGTCGCTCGCGGCCGACGGACCGTTGTATCGGAAGGTTCCCTCGTGGGCGGCCCGTTCCTCGTCCTCATTCCCGTGGCGTTCTGCGCGGCGCTGCTCCACCAGGCACGTACGGTCCTGGAGCTGGCCGCCCTCGACGGCCGCGACCCCACGGCGAGCGCCCGCGCCGGCGAACTCCTCGTCCTCCAAGGCGTGTACAAGGACACCTGGCAGGCGCAGCATGCGCTCGCCCGCACCGGTCGTGCCGGCGGCGCCCCCGCCCGCTGGAAGCGATGGGTGGCCCTGTGGGACGTCACCCTGCGCATGGCCCACCTCCTCGGCGTGCTCACGCCACCCGATGAGAGTCAGGCCGCGGGCCGACGCGTACGCCAGGTCGCCGCCCAGGCCTGGCGGTGGCTGCTCCTCGGCGTGGTCTTCCTGGTCGGACTGGTCGCCCCCCTCGTCTGGCTCCCGTACATGGCGGTGACCTACCAGCGCGCCGACGCCCGCCTGGCGGACCGTGTCCTCGCCTACTACTTCGCCGACACCGCACCCGCCCCGCGCCACCGGATCTCCCGCCCCGAACCAGAAGTAGTGGCGGCCGCACTCCGCGCGCTCCTCTCGCTCCTCGTGCCGCTCGTCCTGACCGCCGTGACCTTCCTGACCGGCCTGCGTATGGCCGACAGCCGCTGGCCGGTCCTCGGCATCACCTTGGCCACGGCGTCCGCCGCGGTCGGCGCGCTCTGGTACTGGCGCCGCCACCGGCGCCTTTGACCGTCCTTCAGCAGTTGACGGACGACCTCCGCGATATCCAGGTCGATGTGGAAGATCACCGCGCTGGTGAGAAGGGCGTTGCACTTCATCGCCTTCTCCTGCTCAACGGGGTTGTTCTCGGCGACGACGCCCTGGTTGCCGAAGTTGATCCACTGAACCGGTTGAACGACTCAACCTTGTTTGGCGCCTCGGTCACCCGCCGCCGCAGCGGCGCATCCGTGAGGTAGCGCAGCAGCTGCACGGTGCAGACAAAACGGCCGACCTGCGCTGTCAACTTATCGAGATAAATCGTCGGGTGAAGCAGTGTCAGGGCGTGGTGTGGCCGGGTTGCGGCTGTGCTCAGGTTGTGGTGGGCAGGCCGACGGTGCCGGTCCGTCTCGTACGAGACGGTCACACCGCGCTCCAGCATCAGCTCCTCCACCTCGCGGAACGACAGCGGGAAGCGGTGGTACAGCCACACGCAGTGGGAGATGACCTCGACCGGGTACCGGTGCCCCCTGTACGACGGCGAATTGCTCTCCACGGATGGCCCCTCCGGCATGATCAACCAGAAGATCATCCCACGCCATCAGCCAACGTGACAGCGCCCACCTGCGGGTTCGTGATCACGGGGCGAGTGTCGGCAGGCGGTCGTTTGCCGACACTCGCACGCAGACAGTGGTGGCATCTGAGATCGCCGTGTTCGCGGTGTCGCGAGTAAATCGGAAGGGAGGAATGCATGAGCGGCTCGTGGTCGGGTTCTGCCGTCGGGCGGCACTGGAGGTGACTCGTCCGGTCCCGCGGACATTTCCCGAACGAGCAGGCGGCTCTGAAGTGTGTCTACATGGCCACACGAGCTTCGACCCCACCAGGCAGGGCCGCAAACGCTGGTCACAGCGATGGGAGGCCGCCCTGAACGCCTTCGAGATCTGAACAGCTAACGCCCCTAGTCAGCGCGTGTTATCAGGTGCTGCGGGGCCGCTTCGCCGACCGCTGAGCATCGTGGCGATCGGGAGGGCCGCTGCCAGGCCGCTGAGCAGGACTGCGGCGAGCGCGCCCAGGACGGCGGGCTGGTTGCCGAAGGCGATGCCGATTGCGGCCAGGGCGGGCCCCGCGTTGCGTACCGCGGCGACGCCGCCCATGGTGGTGCGGCGCACCGGCGGACCTGTCGCCAGCAGTGTCCCGACGGCAAAGGCCGCGGCTGCGAGCACGAAGCCCGCGAGGAGGGCAAGTGAGCCGAGGAGTGCGACGACGTCACGCCAGTTGCCGACCAGCATGCCCGCCAGCACGATCAAGAAGGTCACGTTCGACACCGCGGCCGCCGTGGGGTGCCACGACCGGGCGGTGGGCTCGGAGTAGCGGCGCAGCAGCAGGCCCATGGCGAACGGTACGAGCTGCAGGAGGGCCACAGTCCCCACCAGCGTCGCGACATCGAGGGAGATTCCCTTGCCGAGGTCGGCGGCGCTGAGGATGGCGTTGACGGTCGGGGCGAAGGTGAGGCTGCCGACGGTGGCGAGCAGCACCTGCATGGCCGCGCCCGCGACGACGTCGCCGTTTTGCACCATCGCCAGCTTCGCCCCGAAGGGGCCGCCCGGGGACGAGGCGACCAGGACGAGCGCGATGAACGCTGCCGAGGGGAGGCTGAACAGCGCACCCATGCCCCAGCCCAGCAGGGGGATGAGCACCATGTTGGTGAGCAGCGCCAGCAACAGCAGCGGGACGTTGGTGAAGATGGAGCGCAGCGCCGCGATGGTGGCCCCGAGGCCGGCGGCGAACATGGTGGCTGCGATGAAGATCACGGTGACGGCGTTGAACAGCATGTGCAGGGTGTCCATGAGGCATTCCCCTCAGGCGGCGGAGCATCTGCGGTGCCAGGCGCGTCGCCGCCCTGTCAGTCCTGGAGGTCGCCGAGCCAGCGCAGGGCGCTCAGGCCCGGCAGGAAGCAGTACTCGCCGCCGCGGGTGGCGACGAAGCGCGGCAGGGGGGCAAGGCGCCGTCGCAGTGGCCGCCGGGGAATGGTGAAGCCGGTGACGCCGTCGTGGGAGCCGGTGACGGGGTCTTTGGTGTTGCCCGCGCCGAAGAAGACGCCGTCGTTCATCCATTGCGACTGGACGAACTCGAACTGCCGCCCGAGGTGGGCTCCGATGAACGCGAACATCAGGCCGCGGCCGGCCCCGTCGTCCTCCAAAAGTCCCTCGGGCAGCGGGGGACCGTAGACGGCGCCGCGTCTGATCATGCGGTGCAGTCGCACCGCTCCCGCCACTGAGGCGTCGCGGGGGTTGGCCCGGCGGATGTGGCAGCCGCCGGGCGTGATGAATCCCGCTGGATCGTCCCGCTCGTACAGGAAGGTGTTGCGGCGGTGCGGGTCCGCGCCGAGAGCGGGATCGTCGTGTTGCGGGCAGAGCGCCAGGGGAGCTCCGCTGCGCCAGCGTCCCATGATCTTGGCCGCGAGCAATTCCTCGTCTTCGGGGCCGGTGGCGTTGTCCCGCAGATAGCGTCGGAACGCGGCGACGTGCTGGTGGAGTTTACGGAAGACCGCGTAGCTGCCATTGCGTCCCAGGACCTCCGGCTGCGGGGTCTGGATGCCGCCGATCTCGTCCCGATAGCCGAGCACGAACTCCCCGGCCTTCAATGGCACCTCCAGTTGGTTCGACCCGGCGATGCCGCTCCCTTCGACGGCCGGATGGCTGACACCGTCGCGGTAGCCGAAATGCTCGGTCTCGGTGGGCAGCGCGTGACAGTCCTGCCGCCAGATCGCGGTCACACCGGAGAGGCGGTCGTACGCGGGGCGGGCCCGATCGAGGGCCGCCTCCAACCGCGCGGTGTCAGGCGCGACCGCCGTGATCACCACATGGACGTCCGACGTGCCCAGCGGCGCTTCCCAGTTCTCCGGGCTGCTCTCGCCGACATCGCTCAGCGCTGTGGCCCGGGCAGCCATCCCCTGGCGGAACTCCCAGGCGAACGACTCCAGCGAGACGCGCGGCACGCCCAGCGCCTTTAGACCGTGACAGGTGAGCGCGACACTGACCCAGGTGTCCCCCAGGGGGCTGACCGAGTCGGCGGCCGAGGTCACCGCGGCGCTCGCGCGTCGCATCAGTTCCCGCCCGTCTGTCCGGTCATCGATGCGGAACACCACGTACGTCGCCGCGTAGGGAGTCGGCCGTGGACTGAGAACCCCGCGTTGAATGTCGTGGAGTTCCAACGCCACGTGTGTAGGGCTGCCCACGGCTCTCCTCCCTGGGGTGCTACTTCGAGACGAGGTTCCGCCAGAAGGTCCTGAGGCTCTCGTCGCCGCCGAACAGCGAACTGAAGATCGTGGAGTCCGCCAGCAGCACATCGCCGGCCCGCTCACCGCTCGGCGGCATCCACAGGAACATGTTGAACTCGGTGTTGCCGGCCTCGGTGAACGGATGCGGCCTGGAGGTGTCGATCGGCTGCCTGGCCAGCACATGGATGACATCCGGCTCGTCGGTGGTCACGGCGTAGTGCGGAAGATGCTGGTGGAAGTTGAAGTTCGTCACCCCTTCCAGCCACCCTTTCGCGTCCAGGTCCCTGACCATGGACAACGGGGCGATCTGGTTCTTCTCCCGCGTTGCGGGCCGCAGTCCGTAGCGGTTCTCGACCGGCACCCCGAGGCCGTGCATAAGGCCCCGGACGTGCGTGGCGAACCGCTGCCGGCGGGGGACCAGGGGATCGCCGTGATGGCGGTACTCCACGTCCCGCACGGCCAGATCGTCCGATGCCCCGACGTCATGGTGAGGCCCCAGGACCGCACAGGCGTCCTCCCGGCCGAGAAAGGCCCGCAGTGCCTCGACCTCCTCGGGCCGGGCCTCCTGCCCGGTGACCATGTGGTCGAGGCCGAACACGAAGAGGGTGTCGGTGTCGGCCAGTACGCGTTCGTCGAGCGGGGTTGGGAAACCGGCCTGGTCGATGCGCTGATACACCGGGACGGGGTGCCCGGTGACCTCCTCGACGAACTGCTGGAACGGCACCCAGGCCCAGAAGAACAATTCCAGCGATCCGGCGATGCCCTGCTGGAACCGCAACGGGTCGGACCACTTCGGGTCCTCGTAGGCGGGCCAGGCCACCCGCCTGACCTCCGTCATCGTGGAGAACCGGTTGTCCAGCTCAGCCGGATTCCTGCCCGCCTCGGCCGGATAGCTCCACGAAACGTAGATGCTCACCCGGCGCCGACCGGGGGTGTACTGGCGCGGGATGTGGTTCTGGTTGTAGGTGCGCGCGGTCCTGACCTCGCTCATCTCATCTCGTCTCCGATCCGCAGTGGGACAAGCGCGCCACAGCCCGCTCTCACTGCAGCTGGTCGAGCATCTCCGACAGGGCACCCTTGATCCGCAGAGCCTTCTTGATCTCATCGGCGGAGACGTACGGGTACTCCCCGTACTCGATGAAGCTCGGGCAGTGGTGTTCGCGCACGAACCTGACGAACGCCTCGGGGTTGGTCCGCCAGTCCTCGGGGAACCCTTCGAGGTTCTCGAAGGCCGTGTTGACACCCGCCTTGCCGAAAAGCGCGATGGCGTCCTCGGTGTACTTGTCGAAATCGGTGTCGAAGATCCCCTGATACATGAAGCGCGTGTCATCGTCGAAGAGCACCCAGCGCAGGTAGTGCAACTTCAGTGGCGCGAGAACATGGGGGTCTTCCTCCAATGCCTTGGCCAGCGTGTAGCCGTACTCGCGCATCGCGTCGGCGCGGCCAGGCTTGACCTTCGCGACGATGGTGAACCCATAACACGCTGGTGTCTTTGGAAAAACGGGGCCGTACTTCCCCTGCTCGAAATGGTCGGTGTCCTTGGGGATGACGGCTGCCTGCGGCTTTATCTCCATGTCCGCTCCTCCCGCCACTTACTGGCCGGGAACACTGCCTCATTGTCCCACGCAGCACATCCATCCGAAAGCCGCAGTGATCGATTCGGTGGGCCGCCACCTGGACACGCAGTCGTTCGAGACGACGCCGGCCGGCTACGAGCAGCTGCTGGCCGGGCTGCGCGCCCAAGGGGGACGTCATCGCGGTCGGGATAGAGGGGACTGGGGCCTATGGCACCGAACTCGCCCGGTTCCTGACCGCCAGCGGGATCACGGTCGTGGAGGTCGACCGCTCGGACCGCAGGGCCGGACGGGCCCACGGCACGCCACCGGCCTCTCCCCGCACCTGCTCCGCCACCGTCGGCGCCGGGTCTTCGGTTCACCTCCACTCGCGCGGAGAATCGGCCGATGCGGTGCTGACCTCACCGCCCGGTTCCCTGCACCAGGGACGAGCACATCGGCTGGGCCGTTTTCTCTTGGGGCCATTCTTCTTGGCACCGCGGGAAGTCATCCGCTCGCGTCTTATCCCGCGGCCTGCGGGCACGACCCTGGATGCCCGTCGCATCGGATTCCTCAATCGGCAGGCAGACAAAAGACCGGCACGCAGTCCCTCACCCACGCCTTCCGAATACCAATGTCCTCACGTTGTCCCCACACCAGGGCAGTATCGACCTGCCACGGCTTGCACCACGTATGCCCCCGACGCATCATCGCAGGTCAGACGCTCATCAACACATGCGTGCAGCCCCGACCACGGACTTGCGAGCAGCGGATTCAGTCCGTTGAGCGAAAGCTGACGCTCCAGCACCTCACGAGGAACATTTCCGCAGGTCAGAACGTTTCTCCTGACCTGCCGTGGTGGGGCGGGTGGGACTCGAACCCACGGCCGACGGATTATGAGTCCTTTGAGGATCTTGGCTGCCCTTGCCGATCAATGCCCATCCATGACGTTTTAGCAGGTCAGATGGGGTAAGCCGTGTCGGTGCTTCTCGGCCCTTGTCAGTCTGTTCCTATCCTTGTGTCCCGACTGCGTCCCGAACGCGCCCAGAATGGACGGCCCCAGGGGGCGCTGGGCCGATCGCGCCAGCTCAGGAAAGGGTCTCGAACCCACCCGCAGCGGATTCCCCTTCCAACCCGCAGAGGCTCCGACCCCGGTACTCGGGGCGGAGCCTCTGCGGCCGTTGTCGCAGGTCGGACGCTTGCGAAAAGGCTCCGGAACGGTGACCTACTACACCAGGACGAGGTGCGTGGCCTTGCTCGATGCAAGGACCATCCCCACGGGTGCAGGGAGCAGTTGCAGGCTCGACGCTTTTCCGCTGTCAGGCGTCGACGGCCGTGCGGGAGGATCATCGCGTCTACCCCACCCCGGAAATCTGTCGGCCATAGCCGTATGTGCAGGTCCCTGTGGACTCACCACGCCCCTCACGGCCGCAGGTCGATGCCACGGTACGCCGCACCACTGACAATCATCGTTTGCAGACCACGATCGGGGGGAAATTGCCAGAACAGCTTGCCCGAACGACGCGAGCGCCGCTGACCAGCCGCAAGGTCATCGTGCAGACCATCGCCGCGACCACCAACCAGTGGACTGCGCGTCCACGCCGAACTCGGCTTCGGCACCTACCGACCGGGATCGGATCGCGACGCGGACGAGTTCACGGACGTTCTGGCCGGCTGGCCGCTCTCCTCTTCGGCCTGGTCGTCACCGCAGAGGACGGTGAGGTCCAAGGCGCAAGCGGCACTCGCGAACAGCCCTAGCTGTCAGTCGTGCGCTAACAGTCACGGTCTCCGTGGCGTTGCGGCCTCCAGTGATACGAAGTGGTCTGTCTGCGGCAAGACTCCAGGAGAACGTTCACAGCACCCTGGAGAAGACACGCACGTAGGCTTGTCCTCCACACTTGGGAGGGGATTTGAGCGAGGTCGTCTTCGTGCATGGAGTGGGCAAGCAGTATCTGAGCGAGGACTCACTGGCCCGGGACGTCGTGCCGGAACTGCTGGGCGGCGTGCGCCTGGCCGGCGGCCTGGTCCCAGCTCTCGACGACGTCGGCGTTGCCTTCTACGGCGACCTCTTCCGTCCTCGCGGCACGCGCCACGGCCATGAGCCGCCGTACGACGCGAGCGATGTCGAGACCGAGGACGAGTTCCGGCTCCTCATGGCCTGGTGGGCCGAAGCGGCCCGGACGGATTCGGCCGTCCCGGACCCGGCGGAGACCGGCACCCGTGGGGCGGGAGGCTGGATGGCCTCGCAGGCCCTGCGGTTGAACGCAGTGCGGGCGGCTCTCGACGCCCTCACCGGCGCAGCGTTCCTGCGGGGAGTTCTCGACCGCGCGCTGATCGGAAACCTTAAGCAGATGACCGGCTACTTCTCGGACGACGGCGTCCGGCGCGAAGCGCGGGCCAGGCTCGCTGCACGCATCACTCCTCAAACGAGGGTCGTCGTGGCGCACTCGCTCGGTTCGGTGGTCGCTTACGAAACGCTCTGCGACGATATGCATCACGGCAGTTGGGACATCCGTATGCTGGTTACCCTCGGCTCTCCCCTGGGCATGCGCGCACTCGTTCTAGACCGCCTCGATCCCAAGCCCGAGGGGCGGCGGGCGGTGTGGCCGAAACGCCTGCGGGCCTGGACCAACATCGCCGATGACACCGACATCGTCTCCGTCGCCCGCGAACTGCGCCCCTTCTACGGAGAAGGAGTGACGGACATAGCCGTGCACAACGGTAGCCACATGCACGACGCCACACGCTATCTGACGGCCGTAGAGACGGGCCGAGCCATCGCGGCGGGGCTGGCACGCGAAACCGAGGCCCGGTGATGCGCTATCTCATCGCGGCGGGCACACGCTATTACCTTGAGGATCCGGAACTTCCCCGGGTGCACGACGACGTCAAGGGGGTGGTGGCACTGTTCGAGTCCATGGGCTATGAGAGGGTCCTAGCCTCTGTTTCCCACGACCCCGAATGCGCCGACTTTGAGAATGCCCTGTCCGACTGGTGCCGGTCTCCCGAGCTCGCCGCCGACGATGTGGTCGTCGTGTACTACGCCGGTCACGGGAGTCGGTCGCCGTCAAGTCAGTACCGGCTCGCCTGCGCGGACACCAGGTCCTCTCGGCCCCGCTCGTGGCTGTCCCTGCCCAACCTCGCCGAGGTCCTCGCCACTTCCTCCGTGCGCAATGTGCTTTTCATAGTCGATTCCTGCCATGCGGCTGCCGCCGGCACCGAGATCAGCACGGTGACCGACACCATCGTGGCGAGCCGGGGACGCAGCGACGCGTTCGGTGCCGGTACCGGGTTGCTGGCCTCCGCCCGCCATCGCGACACGGCGGTCGACGGGGCCTTTGTCACCGAATTGGCGAGGGCGTGCCAGAAAGGTGACGGTCCGTCACAGCGATACCTTGCACCCAGCACGGTTGCCGACCGCGTCAACCGGTCCTTCGTAGCGTCTGGGCTCAGACAGCGGGCGGCCTGTTCCTTCATCGACCAGTCCGAACCTCCGCCCTTCTTCATGAACCCCTCGTTCGATCCGCACGCCGAGATCGCGGTGGACGGACGCATCTGTGCCGACGCCTCGGACCTGTCCTCGCACTTCGAACCACGAGGGCGCGGCGTCGAACACGTGCATGACCCCGGTTCGTACTTCACCGGCCGGGAGCGCGCCCTTCTTGAGGCTCGCGCCCATCTCGCCAAGGAAGGCAACGGGGGCATCCTTGTCGTGACCGCCGACCCGGGCTCGGGGAAGTCCGCCGTGTTGGGGCGGCTGGTCCTGGAGGGTTGCGCCGACGCCTCCGTCAACGCACGCCATCAGACACTGGAGGCGCTGGTCGGGCGGCTCGCGGCTGCGGCGGACGTGCGGGCTGCCGCTCCGGGGGCACTCTTCTCGGCGCTGGCCGACCGTCAGCGGCCGTTCCGTGTCGTCGTTGACTCGCTCGACGAGGCGGGCGCGGGCGGTGACAAGGCGGAGGCCCGGCGCATCGCCTGGGAACTGCTGAGGCCACTCGCCGGGGTGATGTGTGTTCGGCTCGTGGTCGGTTCACGTCGGGAGCTGCTGCCCCATACCGGAGACCGTGTTCCGGTCATCGACCTCGACGACAGCGCGTACGCCGACGACACGGACACGGCCGAGTACGTCGTGAAGATCATCTCCGATACGGGTGCTCCGTACGAGCACAGCTCCGACATCGCCCATCGGGTCGCGGCTGAGGTCGCCCGCCGGGCTAGACGTTGCTTCCTGGTCGCCCGGATGACCGCGAGCGCACTGCTGCGCGGCCCAGCCATCGACACGAGCGTGCCGGGCTGGACGGAGCAGCTTCCCTCCGACGTCGGCGGAGCCTTTGAGGCGTATCTCCAGCGACTGTCGCCTGAGCGGTACGCCTCGACGACGGCCCTGCTCACTGCCCTCGCCTTTGGAGAAGGCAACGGTCTCCCGCGCAAGATCTGGATCCAGGCTGCCACCCGCCTGTCCGGTATCGCCCTTACGGAAGCGCACATCGATGTGCTGCTGAAGGAGGATGGTTCCTACCTGTCCCAAGCCTCGGTGGACGGGACGAAGTACTTCCGTCTTTACCACCAGGAACTGACGGACCACATCAAGAACCGGGTGCTCAAATACCGGGATCTCTCAGACGTCCAGGAGTGTTTCGTCGACACGTTGCTGGGCCTTGTCCCGGATCAAGATTGGTCTCGTGCCCATCCCTACGTACGAATCCACCTGGCGACCCACGCAGCTGGATCAGGCGCCCTGGACGATCTCATCGAGGATGCTTCGTTCATCATCAGCGCCGAGCCTTCGACGCTGCTCCCGGCGGTGCGGCATGCACTGCGCCACCCCCCGCTGTCCATGGCCGTCGAACGCTACACCTACCTCCTCCTGGACCTGGATCCCGCTGCTGTCGACCGGGCCGCCCTGTTGGCCTTCGTGGCGGAGACGTACGGGGAGCACGGATTCGCCCGCCGAGCCGAGCGGATGTCGAGTTCCCTGGAGCGGATATGCGTGGAGACGCGTGGGATCACCCCGCACCGGGTGGTCGGACGGCACGACGGCGACGCGTACGCGGTCAGATCGAGGAATCCGAACTGGCTGATCGAAGACGTACGCCTCCCTGACGGCAGCCGAGCCGTGCTGGCGGCCCCACCCTGGACATCCCATGTGCATGTCTGGCTGCTCGACAACCCGTCCCAGTCCACCCTCCTGCCGCACCCGGCAGACGTCGTGGGACTCGCACTGATGGCCGACCGGACGGGCCGCACGGAGGCCATCACCCTCGACGCCGAGGGTACGCTGCGGATGTGGGACGTGGCGGACCAGACACTCTCCCGGACCGTCCCCGGCACCGGTTACACTTTTCTCTTCGGCGCCGGTCTCCTCTCCGACGGAACTCCCGTGCTCGTGTGCGGCAACTCAGAGCGCGTGGCTGCCTTGTCGCTACTCACTCTGGAGCCACTGGTCGAGGTGGACTGCCCTACGCTCCGGGAGCACCGCTGGAGCGACGACGCAGGAGCCTCCTCCTGTCTTAGCCATGACGAGGCCGGACACGTCCACCTGCTCGTCTGTGACGGCGTGCGGGGGCGAGTCACGCTGCACCCCCTCGAAGGGCAGGACGGTGTGGTCGTTGTGCTGGACGGCCTGACCAAACCCGCACTGGCGGACCACATCCGTGGAGCGCGCGGAACCCTCGCCGCGATCTGCGAGCCGCGCACCAGGATGACCCTGCTCGATACGGGTTCGATGAAGACCGTGGCCGTGCCGTTCAACGGATTTTCCTGGCAGAGAAGGGGCTTCGCGCACGGCAGCGCCGCAGATCCCGTGCTCGTGGCTCAGGACAAGGACGACCTGCTCGTCGTACGCTTCGACGCCCCGCCACGGCGTATCACCGCCAATGGCAAGAAGATCGGATATGCCGACCTGATGGTGCCGTTACTGCACGGTGAGCAGCTCTACGCGGTTGCTGTCGGCTTCGGTATGGATCTGGCGGTAGTGGACTGCACCACCGGGGACGCTGTCGGCTCACCGCTCCTCGGGCATGAAGGCGCCGTATGCGCCGTGCATGCGCTCTCCGCGGCGGGAGCCGACGGTCCAGACATCATGGCCATCGGCAACGACGGAACCGCCAGACTCTGGCCGTGGGGCGTCCACGAAGAGCAACTGGCAGGCATTCGGCACTCCGGCAGCGACCTTGAGTTTTCCGCACCGGAAATCGAGCTGTTGATCCCGTGGTCCCGGGATCCGGCTGCGGTCATGGCCGTGTCCGGTGGCCTCATCCGACGTGTGGAACCGGATCTCTCCGACACCGCGGCGAACGGCATGGGCAACTGCCTCGTCCACGGGGTGCTCCTCGGGGGCTCCCCCATGGAAGACGAAGAAGAGCACTTGGTCGAGGATCTCGACGGTACGCTCAACGTGCTTTCCTGGGAGTACACGGGACATGTTGAACCCAAAGTCCTCTCGGACCGCGCGAGATGGCCGTCTTCCGTACCGGTGTCCTTCTGCATCTGGCACCGCCTGCGACCGGACGTCAGCCACGAGAACTCCTCCCTCACCTGGCTCCACGGTGACAGCGACCGGATGCGCGGGCAGCTCCTGCCACCGACCCGCTCGCACCCCTGGACCCGTTTCGCCGGATTCGATGCGGTGTGCGGCCGCGTCAGGCTGCTGAACTCTCCCGAGGACACCGGCGACTGGGTGGACCTTCCCTGGACCGTTGACCCCAGCGATGACTTCGTCTGCGCAACGGCTTTCACCACTCTCTCCGGAGACACGGTGCTGATGACGGGTGCCAGACCGATCCGAGGATGGGAAAGCAGCGTCGGCGGGCGCACTTCTCCCTCATGGGACATGCCGACACCCCGCGACGAAGCCGCAACGATCGGCCGAGTGTGGGACGTCTCCACGGGAGCCCCACATCCGAGCGACGGATTAGAGCTCGCCCACGACCTCTGGCTTCTGGTCCCCCACCACGGCGACACCGGAACCCATTGGGTGGCGCAGCGAGGACGCGACGGCGCGACCTCAGCGATCGACCTCTTGACATACCGCCAGTACGCGGTCAGCCCCGCGTGTCGTTCCATGAACCGACGCGGTGGGACCTACGACTCCCTCGTCGCAGGGCGTGCCTATGTCCCCCGGTGGGCCAAGCTGCGGGACGGTACGCCCGTCCTGCTCTGCCTCGCCCCCGACACGTACGACGCTTCACATCTCGCTCCCGTTGCCGTCTGGGACGCCACGGCCCCGGACAGCCCACGCCGTCTGCCCTTGCTGGCCTCCCACATCCTGTGGACGGGATCTGCGCCCAGCGGTGAGGCGCTAGTGGCGGTGAGCGACGAGCACGGCGTGGCCTTGTGTCATCTGCCCAGCTGCGAGAAGGTATGGTCCACTCCGTTACCCGCCCTTGTCACCTCAATCACCGCCCTTCCCGAGAGCCCATACCTCGACCTCGCGGTCGGCACCCAGCAGGGAGTCGTGTTCCTGCGCCCCCAGTTGTCCACTGTCTGGCGCGAACGCCTCGGAGTCGGCTGACCGGGGCGTCGAGATCCCGCAGGAGCAGTCTTCAGGTTCGGGCCGTTTCCTGACGTCCCCTGGCATCGCCAGCTCGGTAAGGCCTGACACCGCCAGAGCTCTCGAAGACACCTTCCCGCGAGGGCCGAATACCGCCGTCCTCGTACGCCGCGCGGATCAGACACTTGATCCAGGCAACAGCGCAGTTCACCAGCTTCCCGCTCGGACAGGGGCCCGCAGCGGGGAGGCAGTTGACGCAGAAGGGCAGGGATGGGTGACGATGAAGGGCCAGGCACGGTCTTATAGATCGTCTCCGGCCAGCGGGAAGCCCCAGCGGTCGTCCAGGAGCACGCCAGGACCGCTCCGTCATCACTCCCCGGCAACGTCGTCGCACTACGTCGAGCCTGAACGGGTTCGACCATCCAAGACGACGCGCATCAACCATGCAGCCCTTCATAGGGGCCGCTGTCGCCCGAAGGGCCGCGGGACAGGGCTCTGACCATCCACCTAACAAAGCCTCCCGGCAGCGGCTTTTGGGCAGGTCCGCTGTTCGGCCAGGAATGAATGCGGCCATGGCGGCGCGGCCCCGCTGCTCCAACCCGCAGGCATCGGCGAGGTCGGCCGCCACTGCGGACCGCCACTGTTCGTCGGTGATCTCCCCGGTGAAGGCGGGGTGAACGCGAGCCAGCGCGAAGGCCGCGGCTGCCAGCGCACCGGCGGACAGTCCGTGGGCGCGCTCGATCTCGTGGCCAGCGGGCCAGTGCCGCCAATACGCCGGCGACGTCGCAGAGCACGGCGGCGTACGACAGGGATACCCCCTGAGGGCCGTTTTCTGTTGGGGCCGTTTCCTCCTCAACGTTGAAGTGCGCCTGATCAGGAGCCCAAGCTCGACGGCGGGCTGACCGCCTCCCACGATTCGCCCAGCGTCAGCCCGAAGGGCACAATGTCAGTCAACCAAGCGGCAAACAGGGGGAGTCAGCATGTCAACGCGGCAGGTCTCGTACGCACTTGACGATGAGACCGTTGTGCGATTCGAGATCGAGGAAACGGACACCTTCCGACCGGTGGGGGCGGAGGAGGTGGTGGGCAGGGTCCGCGAAGCCGTGCGGCCTGCAGTGGAGGCCGCACGCGCTGTCCTGGACCAAGTGCGGGAGATGCGCCCCGCCGAGGTGGAGGTCAAGTTCGGTGTGAAGGCGACCGGAACAGCGCAGTGGTTGGTGGCCAAAGCCGCCACCGAGGCTAACTTCGAGATCACCCTGGTCTGGCGACCGGGCGAGACTTCGAACGCGGCCCCCGGCAGCCCGTGAACGCGTCCCTGGTCATCGGTCCGCGCCCGGGCAACGACCCTTGGGTCGCGGCGGTGCACGCCGACGAGTATGACAACCGTCCCTTGGGATCCGGGTTCCTCATCGACAGCCGACGCGTAATGACCTGTGCCCATGTCGCCTGTCCCTCATGGGACAAGGGCACCGCTCTGTGGGTGGCCTTTCCCAAGTCCGACCAACTCATGGACCGGCGGCTGCCGGTAAGCGAGGTGATCGCCCCGAGCCCGGAAAGCAGGCGGCACACACAGGACGTCGCGATCCTGGTGCTCGCAGACAGCGTTCCCGGCGAGTCGGCGGCACCTTTGCGCCGTCCCACCGCTGGAGACCTCGTGGGCGAGCCCTGGTGGTCCTTCGGTTTCCCCGACGACGTCTTCGGCAGTTCCTCCGACGGGGAGGTGGGAGAGAAGCTGGCTCACGGCTGGATCCGGCTGGACACCGCCTCGCGGTATTTGGTGCGCCCCGGCTACAGCGGCGCCGCCCTGTGGTCGCCCACCTATCAGGCGGTGGTCGGAATGGTGGGCCAGGCGAACAGCCGCGGCGACGCCCTTGCGCTGACGCTGTTCCGGGCCGACAAGTGCCTTCCTGACGAGAAGTTGTCCACTCTGGCGGAGTGGTCGGCTCAAGACGCAGGTGAAAGCGCACTCGCCGCCTGGGGCTGGACTCTGAAGGACGACCCCGAGGCCGGGCGGCACTGGAAGCCGCGGGCGCGGGGCGTCAGCACTGACGCGGAGCGGGGTTTCCGGTTTCGCGGTCGCACCGCGGCCCTGACCAAGATCGTCGAGTGGATCACCGTCGATGAGGCGCCCAGGCATGTACTGGTTGTCACAGGATCCCCCGGGGTGGGAAAGTCGGCCGTGCTCGGGCGGGTCGTGACGTCCGCCGACACCGCCATCGCTGCGACTCTGCCCCAGGCGGACGACGCCGTACGCGCCCCTCTCGGCTCGGTGTCCTGCGCCGTCCATGCCAAGGGCAAGATCGCGCTCGAAGTCGCCCATGAGATTGCCCGCGCCGCATCTGCGGCGATTCCGCAAGCTGTGAGCGATCTCGCTCCCAGCCTGCGTGCGGCGCTCACCGATGCCTCAGGGGCACCCTTCACCATCGTCATCGACGCGCTCGACGAGGCCACCAGCGCCAAGCAGGCTCGGATTATCGCCCGCCAGATCGCCGTTCCCCTCGCCGAAACATGCGCGGACCTGCACGTACGCGTCATGGTCGGCAGCAGGCGCCGAGACGATGAAGGAGACCTGCTCGCCGCCTTCGGTGATGCCGCACGCGTGATCGACCTGGACAACCCCGCGTACTTCGAGGAAGCCGATCTCGCGGCCTACGCGCAGGCAACACTGCAACTGCTTGGCGATGAGAGAACAGGCAACCCCTACACCGACGACCGCGTGGCCCGCCCCGTCGCCGCCCGTATCGCCCGGTTGGCCGATGGCAACTTCCTGGTGGCAGGACTGACCTCACGTACCCGCGGATTGCGTGACACGGTCGCGGTGGCCCCGGCGGACATCTCGTTCAACCCCACGGTCGCCGCGGCGCTGCACGAATACCTGGCACGGCTGCCCTCGATCGACGGCATTGCTGCGGAAACGGTGCTCACTGCGCTCGCCTACGCCGAAGCCCCGGGACTACCGCTCTCCCTCTGGGGCGTTGCCATCACGGCGCTGCACGGCACCTGCCCGACGGAGAACCATCTGCGCGCGTTCGCGCGTTCCGCGGCGGCCAACTTCCTGATCGAGACTGGTGTCAACGACCAGAACGCCGGGGTCTTCCGCCTCTTCCACCAGGCACTCGACGACGCCCTCCAGCAGTCCCGCGTCGAAGACGGAGCCACGGAGGACGACGAGCGGGCCCTCACTCGCGCCTTCATCGCCCACGGACAGACCTGCGGCTGGGACAACGCACCTGCGTACCTCCTGCGTTCGCTGCCGCGGCACGCGCCAGGTGGCCGGGCCGTGGACGACCTGCTCGCCGACATGACGTACCCCCTCCACGCCGACCTGCGCCGGCTGATCCCCGTCGTGGGGCCGGCGCGAACACCCGAGGCGCGAGAGCATGCGCTGATTCTGCGTCAGACGCCCCTGGCGATCGACGCGGGGCCTGCGGAGCGTGCGGCGCTGTTCAGCGTCACCGAAGCCCAGGAAGGGATCGGCCGTACCTACCGGGAGTACGCGGCCGACAGCCCCTACCGGGCCGCGTGGGCGCTGGTCACTCGGCAGGCCGAGGAAGCGGTCCTCGAGGGGCACACGGAAGAGGTCCGTGCCGTGTGCGGCCTCGTCGTCAAGGGACGTTCCGTGCTCGCCAGCGCAGCCGAGGACGGCACTCTTCGTCTGTGGGATCCGCTTCTGGCCCGGGTGACACGAGTCCTGCAGCCCCGATTCGGCCGGATCAGGGCGCTGTGGAACTGCACGATCGACGATCACCCGCACCTGGCCCTCGGCACCGGAGACGTAGTGCGCTTATGGGATCCGGCGACAGAGACCAGTACCGGGCAACTCCTTGCTCTGAAGGGACATGGCAGCACTGTGTACGACCTCTGCCAACTTCAGGCCGGGGGCAGGGATTATCTGGCCACCGCCAGTGCAGACAAGACCGTACGTCTCTGGGATCCCACCACTGGAGATTGCGTGCGGGTGATCACGGGACACACCGACTGGGTCAACGCCGTGTGCAGCATCCCGTCGCCCCACGGTGACCTACTCGCCTCGGCAGGCCTCGACGCAACCGTGTACCTCTGGAATCCGCTCTCGAGTGAGACGCCGCTGCGTGTGCTGACCGGGCACAAAGACGCGATCAACGCCATGTGCGCGATCGAGGTCGGCGGTCACGTGCTGCTGGCCACCGGCGGCTCGGATGCAACCGTACGGCTATGGGACCCCGTGACAGGGGAAGCCGTGCGGACCCTCAGTCGCCGTGCGGAGCCGGTGCTCAGGCTGTGCCCGCTGGAGGTGGAAGGCCAGTCACTGCTCGCATGGACGACAGGCGATGCCATACAGCTGTGGGATGCCGCTTCTGACGACACCGTCGTCACCCTGCGTGGGCACAGCGACGATATCGGGGCGCTGTGCACGCTCCCCGTTCACGAACGTACGTTCCTCGCGAGCGGTGGCCTCGACCACACCGTGCGTCTCTGGGACCCGGCAAGGGTGCAGGTCAAGGAAGCCCATGCCGTTCACGCGGTGTGCGCGGTCTCCGTGGACGGACACACGGTCCTGGTGACTGGTGGCGATGACGGAGTGCAAGTGCGAGACATTGCCACAGGCCAAACCGAGCGGTCTCTGGTGGGCCCTAGCGACTGCGTGCGCGCCTTGTGTCCACTGGTCGTCGACGGCCGCGTCCTCGTGGCCGCTGCCGACGATGACCACTCCGTCGTTCTGTGGGACCTGGGATCAGCGGATGTGTTCGGAGAGTACCGGGGACACGCGGCTGCTGTTCACGCCATCTGCTCTCTGACGGTAGACGGACGCACGCTCCTAGCCAGCGCCAGCGCCGACTGCACCGTGCGCGTGTGGGATCCCGAAACGGCAGAGACCGTCCACACCCTGTGGCATCCCTACGGCGTGTACGCGGTGTGCGCCGTCGATGTCGACGGAGTGCAACTGCTGGCTTCTGCCAGCGGTGGGCCGGACGGCCGGGTTTACCTGTGGGATCCCACAACTGGCGAACGCATCGGACACCAGTGGCGCGCCTCGACGGCGGTTCTCGCCATGTGCTCCTTGCGCATCGGCAAGCAATCGGTCATCGCCGCCGCGACAATTGACGGCGAGACATGGCTCTGGGATGCCGCCACTGGGCAGTGTGTCCACGACCCTGAGGAGCCCGGCCTGCGCCATACCAGCGCGATCAACGCCCTCTGTGCCGTCGAACACGCTGGTCGTACGCTCCTGGTCACTGCGAGCAGCGACAGGACGGTGTGCCTGTGGGACCCGGCTACCGCAACGCGGATCATGGAGACCCCCGTCCGCCACGTGGCCCTGGCGGTGGCCTGGTTCGAGGGACTACTTGCCGTAGGACTCGACCGAGGGCTGCAGGCCCTCAGCTTCAAACTGCCGTCTTGACCCGGGCGGGGTTCCCGATCACTCGGCTGAGTCTTCTGGAAACCAAAAGGTCGCGGCCCGGAGGATCAAGGGACAGGACACGTACCAAAGCGCCGATCCCTGACTTTGACAGCGCACCGCCAGAGCGGCAGGGCCCTGGCTCTCGGGAATCGCCGCTCCAGCTACTCAAACGTAGGTCTCATCACCAAAGGCAGCAACGATCTTCAATTTGCCACCGAGGGCCTTCACGTAGGCACCAAGGGTGTCGACCTCGCTGCGTTCCAACCGCCCCCTCTCGATCCGCGAAACCCGAGCTTGAGCGACCCCATGGCTTTGGCGACCACCTGGGTGGTGTGCTGCCGCTTACGCGGCTCAGCCAGTCGGTGCACCCGAGAGGTGGTGATCATCACCTGTGCGCCCTGCATGATCCGGTCCTTCTCGGTGAAGGCGAACTCCTCGCTCAGGGCCTCCCAGGAGACGGCCTGCGGGTCCGAAGCCCCGTGACGCAACTCATTGAGAAGCCTCCGGGCCGTTTTCAGTACGGGCCGTTAAACCGTCGCTCCGACCTACCTCAGCAGCGGCTCCGTGATCAGGGGAGCCCAGGGCCAGCCTCCTGCCACCCCACCGCTCCGATTCCCCCCTGCCCCTGGCCGGCGTCGACGACATGGCAGCGGAGCAACTGCTTCCGTTTCCCTGCGTCCTGCGAGCGTCCCGAATTCGACGTCCAGCCCCTCACACTGGTCATATTCGGTGACTTCCCGGACCGTGACGCCAACGCATCTCTGCAGGTCAGGCCAGCTCGAACTGTTGCCGACGGCAACGCTGCTGAACCCACGAGCAGCGGATTCACTCCGCTGAGCCGAAGTTGCGGCTCCAGCAACTCCAGAGAAACGTTTCCGCAGGTCAGGGCATGTTTCTGGTGGGGCGGGTGGGACTCGAACCCACGGCCGACGGATTATGAGTCCGCTGCTCTAACCGGCTGAGCTACCGCCCCTAACGGCGCGTCGCGCACATATGTGCGCGCCGTCTGCCGCAGCATAGCCGCTCATACGATCTCCTGCCTCGGCTGTCCGCAAGGCACAGCCTCAAGGCCGTACTGCCCCCTGCCCAGATCCCGGATGTGATCCAGAACTCGCCCAGGACACCGTCCAGGGCACCGCCCAGGGCATACGAAAAAGGACCCCTAAGGGTCCTTCTCCGGCTTCTGCTCCCCCGACTGGACTCGAACCAGTAACCCTCCGGTTAACAGCCGAATGCTCTGCCAATTGAGCTACAGGGGACCGCGCTCCCCCGACTGGACTCGAACCAGTAACCTGCCGGTTAACAGCCGGCTGCTCTGCCAATTGAGCTACAGGGGATTGCTGCGTGTGCACCGGACCTGCCTGACCCGGGGGCGTCCCGGGGGGCGTGCGCCCGCTGCGACACATACATTAGCGCAAGCAGGGGGGTGCTCGGCCAATCGGTATGGCCGGGGTGATCTCGGCCCGCTCCGGGTAGGCGGCTCACACGGGCAGCGGCACGGCGCAGGAACACCGACGTAAGGGACGTAAGGGAGAAGGGTGGCAGCCATGCGGTACAAGCTGACGTTCATCGTCGGACTGGCCATCGGCTACGTGATCGGCACACGCGCCGGCCGTGAGCGCTACGAACAGCTCAGGAAGTCCGCGCGCCAGATCTCCCAGAATCCCGCCGTCCGCAACGCCGCCGAGTCCGCCGCCCAGAGCGGGCGGGAAGTCGCGGGCAAGGCCTTCCATGCCGTCAGCGACAAGGTCGGGGACCGGATGCCCGACTCCGTCGCCGAGCGGGTGCGGTCCCTGCGGGAGCGCAGCTCCGGCGGCGAGGACGACTGGGGCACGAGCAACACGTGACCGCAGCGGTCCCGCGGGTGCGGCAGAATCTTCAGGCATGGGGATACAGGCATGGGGATAGTGGCCGGCTTGGACAGTTCGTCCGCGTTCACACGCATCGTGGTCTGTGACGCGGATACGGGCGCTGTGCTGCGCCAGGGGTACGCGCCGCACCCCGTCGACCCGAAAGCCACCGAGATCGACCCGCAGGCCTGGCTGCTCTCGCTCGGTGAGGCCGCGACCGGAGGGCTGCTCGAAGGCGTACAGGCCATCGGGGTGTCCGCGCAGCAGCACGGGCTCGTGGCGATGGACGGGCAGGGCAATCTCGTACGGCCCGCTCTGCTCGGCAATGACAAGCGGGCGCAGGCCGCCGCCGCCGATCTGATCGACGGGCTCGGCGGGCGGCAGGCCTGGGCCGAGGCCGTCGGGTCGGTGCCGCAGTCAGCCCAGCCGGTGGCGAAGCTCCGCTGGATGGCACGGGCCGAGCCCGAGCTCGCGCAGCGCGTCGCCCTGCTGATGCAGCCGCACGACTGGCTGGTGTGGCAGCTGCTCGGCCGCCCCGCCCGCCGGACCACCGACCGCGGCGGCGCCTCCGGCACCGGCTACTGGTCGGCGGGCAGCGGCTCTTACCGGCCCGATCTGGTGGAGCTGGCGCTGGGGCACCAGTGCGCGCTGCCCGAGGTGCTCGGCCCGTCCGAGGCGGCGGGGACGACGCCCGAGGGGCTGCTGATCTCCGCCGGGACCGGCGAGACCATGGCCGCGGCGTTCGGGCTCGGCGTCGGCGTCGGCGACGCCGTCGTGTCGCTGGGGGCCTCCGGCTCGGTGATGACCGTGCACCATGAGGTGCTGGCCGATCCGACCGGGATGATTACGTCGTTCGCCGACGCCACCGGCATGCATCTGCCGGTCGTGCACACCCTCAACGCCGTACGGGCGCTGCGCGGCACCGCCGAGCTGCTGGGTCTGGAGGACCTCGGCGCGCTCTCCGCGCTGGCGATGAAGTCGACCCCCGGGGCCTCCGGCCTGGTGCTCCTGCCGTATCTGGAGGGCGAGCGGACCCCGCAGCTCCCCCACACCGCGGGAACGCTGAGCGGGCTGCGGCGCGAGTCCATGAAGGCCGAGCATCTGGCGCGGGCGGCCTTCGAGGGCATGCTCTGCTCGCTCGCGGACGCGATGGACGTGCTGCGCGGGCGCGGCGTCGAGGTACGCAGGGTCTTTCTGCTGGGTGCGACGGCCGAGCTGCCCGCCGTGCAGGCAGCGGCGCCAGGGATCTTCGGGGCGCAGGTCGTCGTACCGGAGCCCGCCGATTACGCGGCGCTGGGCGCGGCCAGGCAGGCCGCGTGGGCGCTGGGTGCCAGGCAGGGGACCCTCTCCCCCGCCGCCCCGCCCGCGTGGCAGGGCGCGGCGGCGCAGGTCTTCGAGCCCGGCGAGGACACGGCGGTGGGGCAGGCGGTGCGCCAGCAGTACGGCGCGACGCGGGACCATATCCACCCGGGAGCGTTCGGCCCCCAGTCGTAGATCCGCCGTAGACCGCCGTAAATCCACCTTGTCCGATTGCCATCTTTTTGACTCCGCCTTGGGGAAAACCCTTGGGGGTACCGGGGTCGAGTGTCGGAAGATGGGGTGGCCCCCGATCTTGCCGACCCGGAAAGCCTGCGTGTGCTGATCCAACTGCTGCGGACGTATCTCCGTCCGTACAAAAAAGCCATCGTCCTGCTCGTCGCGCTCCAACTGCTCCAGACCAGCGCCTCGCTCTACCTCCCGACCCTCAACGCCGACATCATTGACAACGGTGTCGTGAAGGGGGACTCGGGCTACATCCTGCAGCTCGGCGGCATCATGATCGCCGTCAGCCTCGTCCAGGTCGTCGGCAACATCTGGGCCATCTTCTACGGCGCGCGCACCGCGTCGGCGCTCGGGCGGGACGTCCGGGCGGCCGTCTTCGACCGGGTCCAGAGTTTCTCCGCACGCGAGGTCGGGCACTTCGGGGCGCCGTCGCTGATCACCCGTACGACGAACGACGTCCAGCAGGTCCAGATGCTGGTCCTGATGGCCTTCACCCTGATGGTCTCCGCGCCGATCATGTGCGTCGGCGGCATCATCATGGCGCTCGGCCAGGACGTGCCGCTGTCGGCGGTGCTGCTGGCTGTCGTGCCCGTTCTGGGCATCGCCGTATCGCTGATCGTCAGGCGGATGCGGCCCCTGTTCCGCACCATGCAGGAGCGTCTGGACACCGTGAACCGCGTGCTGCGCGAGCAGATCACCGGTAACCGCGTCATCCGCGCGTTCGTACGGGACGAGTACGAAAGGGACCGGTTCCGTGGGGCCAACACCGAGCTCACGGATGTGTCGATGTCCACCGGCCGGCTGATGGCGCTGATGTTCCCCACCGTGATGACAGTGGTGAACGTGTCGTCCATCGCCGTCGTCTGGTTCGGTGCTCACCGCATCGACAGCGGGGCCATACAGATCGGCGCGCTGACCGCGTTCCTCGCCTATCTGATGCAGATCGTGATGGCCGTGATGATGGCCACGTTCATGTTTATGCAGGTGCCGCGCGCAGAGGTGTGCGCGGAGCGGATAGAGGAGGTTCTCGGTACGGACTCGAGCGTGGTCCCGCCCGCCGAACCCGTACACAAGCTGCTCCGCCACGGCCATCTGGAGGTACGGAACGTGGAGTTCCGCTACCCGGGAGCCGAGGAGCCGGTGCTGCGGAGCGTCGGTCTGGTGGCGCGGCCCGGCGAGACCACCGCGATCATCGGGTCGACGGGCAGCGGCAAGTCGACGCTGGTCGGGCTCGTGCCGCGGCTCTTCGATGTGACGGGCGGCGAAGTGCTCGTCAACGGTGTGGATGTGCGCGAGCTCGATCCCGCCCTGATGGCCAGAACGGTGGGGCTCGTACCGCAGAAGCCGTATCTCTTCTCCGGGACCGTCGCCACCAATCTGCGGTACGGCAAGCCGGGCGCGAGCGACGAGGAGCTGTGGCAGGCGCTGGAAGTGGCGCAGGCGGCCGACTTCGTACGAGAGCTGGAGGGCGGGCTCGACGCGCCCGTCGCACAGGGCGGGACCAATGTCTCGGGCGGGCAGCGGCAGCGTCTCGCGATCGCCAGGACGCTGGTGCAACGGCCCGAGATCTATCTCTTCGACGACTCCTTCTCGGCGCTGGACTACGCCACGGACGCGGCGCTGCGCCGGGCGCTGGCGCGCGAGACCGCGGAGGCGACGGTGGTGATCGTCGCCCAGCGGGTGTCCACCATCCGGGACGCCGACCGGATCGTGGTACTGGACGAGGGGCAGGTCGTGGGGACGGGAAGCCATCACGACCTGATGGAGAGCAATGAGACCTACCGCGAGATCGTGCTCTCGCAGCTGACGGAGGCTGAGGCCGCATGAGCGGGCCGGGCGGACGCATGATGATGGGCCCTGTCGAGCGGTCCATGGACTTCAAGGGCTCGGGCAGGCGGCTGCTGCGGCGGCTCGCTCCGGAGCGAGCGACGCTGTGGCTGATGCTCGCCGCGGGTGTGCTGAGCGTGGCGTTCTCGGTGGTCGGGCCGCTGATCCTGGGGCAGGCCACGGACGTGGTCTTCGCGGGCGTCGTCGGCCGCGGGATGGAGGACGGGACCAGCAAGGCCGAGGCCATCGACAGCCTGCGGGACAAGGGCGACGGCGGGCTGGCCGACATGCTCTCCGGGGTGGACTTCACCCCCGGCCAGGGCATCGACTTCGACGCGGTGCGCGATGTGCTGCTGGTGGCGCTCGTGGTGTACCTGGCCGCCGGGCTGCTGATGCTGGTGGGTACGCGGCTGTCGACCCGGGTGATCAACCGGACCGTGTACCGGATGCGCGAGGACGTCCAGGCGAAGCTGTCACGGCTGCCGCTGTCGTACTTCGACCGGTCCAAGCGCGGCGAGGTGCTCAGCCGGGCGACCAACGACATCGACAACGTCTCGCAGACCATGCAGCAGTCCATGGGGCAGCTGATCAACTCGCTGCTGACCATCGTGGGCGTGCTGGCGATGATGTTCTGGATCTCGCCGCTGCTGGCGCTGGTCGCGCTGGTGACGGTGCCGGTGTCGGTCTACGTCGCGACGAAGGTCGGCAAGCGTTCGCAGCCGCAGTTCGTGCAGCAGTGGAAGTCCACGGGCAAGCTGAACGCCCATATCGAGGAGATGTACACCGGGCACGCGCTGGTGAAGGTCTTCGGGCGGCAGGACGAGTCGGCGCAGGCGTTCGCCGAGCAGAACGAGGCGCTGTACGAGGCCGGTTTCCGGGCGCAGTTCAACAGCGGGGTGATGCAGCCGCTGATGTTCTTCGTCTCCAACCTCAACTATGTGCTGGTGGCGGTCGTCGGCGGGCTGCGGGTCGCGTCCGGGACGCTGTCCATCGGTGATGTGCAGGCGTTCATCCAGTACTCGCGGCAGTTCTCCATGCCGCTGACGCAGGTCGCTTCGATGGCGAATCTGGTGCAGTCGGGTGTCGCGTCGGCGGAGCGGATCTTCGAGCTGCTGGACGCGGAAGAGCAGGAGCCGGACGCCGAGCAGGAGCCGGGGCAGGAGCAGGAGCAGGTTGGGCTTTCCGCCGGGCAGCAGAACGGCCGGCCGCTGGGGCAGGTCTCGATGGAGAAGGTCGCCTTCCGGTACGACCCGGAGAAGCCGCTCATCGAGAACCTCTCGCTGAGCGTCGAGCCCGGTCATACGGTCGCGATCGTCGGCCCGACCGGCGCGGGGAAGACCACGCTTGTCAATCTGCTGATGCGGTTCTACGAGGTGACGGGCGGCCGAATCACCCTGGACGGCGTGGACATCGCGAAGATCTCCCGCGAGGAGCTGCGGTCCCGGATAGGGATGGTCCTCCAGGACACCTGGCTGTTCGGCGGCACGATCGCGGACAACATCGCGTACGGCGCCTCACGCGAGGTCACGCGCGAGGAGATCGAGGAGGCGGCACGAGCCGCTCACGCCGACCGGTTCGTACGGACGCTGCCGGACGGCTACGACACGGTGATCGACGATGAGGGCTCGGGCGTGAGCGCGGGCGAGAAGCAGCTGATCACCATCGCGCGGGCGTTCCTCTCCGACCCGGTGATCCTGGTACTGGACGAGGCGACCAGCTCGGTGGACACCCGTACCGAGGTGCTCATCCAGAAGGCGATGGCCCGCCTGGCCCATGGGCGTACGAGCTTCGTCATCGCGCACCGGCTGTCCACGATCCGGGACGCCGATGTGATTCTGGTGATGGAGAGCGGGTCGATTGTCGAACAGGGCACGCACGAAGCCCTGCTGGAGGCGGATGGTGCGTACGCCCGGCTGTACCGGGCCCAGTTCGCCGAGGCGGCCGTGGAAGTTGAGTGACGGTCAGCCGGACAGTCGGTAAGTCGGTCAGTCCAGATAGCCGGTTAGTCCAGATAGCCGCGGAGCTGGTCGGCGAACGCGTGGTCGCGCAGCTTGTTGAGGGTCTTGGATTCGATCTGGCGGATGCGTTCGCGCGTCACGCCGAAGATCCGGCCTATCTCTTCGAGCGTGCGCGGCCGGCCGTCGTCCAGTCCGTACCGCAACTGGACAACCTTGCGTTCGCGTTCGCCGAGGGTCGAGAGCACCGCCTCCAGATGCTCGCGCAGCAGGAGGAAGGCCGCGGACTCGACGGGCGAGGTGGCGTCGCCGTCCTCGATGAGGTCCCCGAGGGCGACGTCGTCCTCCTCGCCCACGGGCGCGTGCAGCGACACCGGTTCCTGGGCGAGGCGGAGCACCTCGCTGACCCGCTCGGAGGTCAGGTCCAGCTGGACGGCGACCTCGTCGGGAGTGGGTTCGTAGCCGCGCTCCTGGAGCATCCGGCGCTGCACCCGTACGACCCGGTTGATGAGCTCGACCACATGGACCGGCACCCGTATGGTGCGCGCCTGGTCCGCCAGCGCCCGGGACATGGCCTGGCGGATCCACCAGGTCGCGTACGTCGAGAACTTGTAGCCGCGGGCGTAGTCGAATTTCTCGACTGCCCTGATCAGGCCCAGGTTTCCTTCCTGGACGAGGTCGAGCATGGTCAGTCCGCGGCCGACGTAGCGTTTGGCGACGGACACGACGAGCCGGAGGTTGGCCTCGATCAGGCGGCGCTTGGCCATCCGGCCCATGACGACCAGTTTGTCGAGGTCGACGGCGAGTCGGGAGTCATCGAGGTCGGGGGTGTTGCCGAGCCGCTCCTCGGCGAACAGGCCTGCTTCGACGCGGCGCGCCAGCTCCACCTCCTCGGCGGCCGTGAGCAGCGGGATTCTGCCGATCTCCCGCAGATACTGGCGGAAGAGGTCGGACGAGGGCCCGCCGTGGTCCACACGGCCGGTACGCGGTTCGGGAGGCTCTGGCACTTCTACTGGATCCTCGACAACCACCTGCGCGGGAACGGTCGCGACGGCGACACCGTCGGTCTCGGTGAGGGTCTGGGTCTGCACGGGGGCGACCTCCAGGTGATCGCTGCCGGTTCGGGGTGTGCGGCAGCGGGACGTGGGCGGCCGGGCCGCTTTCCGTCCCGTACACGATGAACGGATCCGCGGGTGAGAGGTCCACTGTGGGTGGACCGGCCGCGCTCCGGGGACTCAGGCACCGCACCCCAGTGTGGGGTACGACACATCGCTGCCACGAGGGGCGTGCGGGGACTTTTTGCGTCCCGTGCGTGACCGGGCGGTTACCGAAGCGCGATCTGGTACCTCTAGGGCGGGTTAGAGGGCGTCCGCGCCCTGATTGTCCAGGGCCCGGGCGTACTGCTGGAGCACCCACAGTTCATTCGTCACGGCCGCGATGTGCTCCGGATCGTCGTTCGGGCCGAGGCGGGCGTGCGTGCCCTGGAGTTCGCGGATGCGGCGGTCGACCGCGCGCCGGCGGACCTGGACCAGTTGGTTGGCCGCGTAGGACTCGTCGACCGTCCTCGCAAGGATGGCTTCGACGGCGAGCTCGGTCACCATGGCGCGCACGGTGTCGTTCGGTGCGGTGTCGCGGACCTGGGCCAGGTATTCGGGGCTGTCCTGGATGCCCTGTTCGGCGCCGCCCGCCTCCGCGATGGTCTGGCGCACCGCGGCGTACGGCGGGGCGGTGAACTCGTCGACGCCGTACGCGTCGAAGGCCGGGGAGACCAGGCCCGGGTACTGGAGGGCGAGCTTGAGCAGCTCGCGCTCGGTGCGGTGGGCGGGGCTGCGCAGATTGAGGGCTGGGCCGGACGGTCCCCCGTACGCCTGCGCCGGGGCCTGCTGGGGGGCGGCGGCAGCGCCACGACCGGGCGCGGTGGCCGGGCCGCGTCCGCCGCGGTCGCGGGCCCAGCGGGCGAGCTGGGCGACCCGCTTGACCACGAACTGCGTGTCGAGGATGCCGAGGATGCCCGCGAGCTGCACGGCCGATTCGTGCTGGATGGCGATGTTCTTGATGCCCGCGACGATCGGTGCGGCCTCGTCCAGCGCGGTGGCCCGCCCCGCGGGGGTCTCCAGGTTGTGCCGGGACACCACATGGCGGATCGCGAACTCGAACAGCGGCGTACGCGTGTCGACCAGCTTGCGCACACCTTTGTCGCCCTCCGCGAGGCGCAACTCACACGGGTCCATGCCGCCCGGGGTGATCGCGATCGACGTTTCGGCGGCGAACTTCTGGTCGTCCTCGAAGGCGCGCAGCGCGGCCTTCTGGCCGGCCGCGTCACCGTCGAAGGTGAAGATCACCTCGGCGGTGGCGTTGTCCATCAGCAGCCGGCGCAGGATCTTGATGTGGTCGCCGCCGAAGGAGGTGCCGCAGGTGGCGATGGCGGTGGTGACGCCCGCGAGGTGGCAGGCCATCACGTCGGTGTAGCCCTCGACCACCACGGCCGTGCTGGTCTTGGCGATCTCCTTCTTGGCGAGATCGATGCCGTACAGCATCTGCGACTTCTTGTAGATGCCGGTTTCGGGGGTGTTGAGGTACTTCGGGCCGTTGTCGCTCTCGTACAGCTTGCGCGCTCCGAAGCCGACGACATCGCCCGAGATGTCGCGGATCGGCCACATCAGGCGCCCGCGGAAGCGGTCGATGGGGCCGCGGCGGCCGTCCTGGGAGAGGCCGGAGAGGATCAGTTCCTTGTCGCTGAAGCCCTTGCCGCGCAGATAGCGGGTGAGATGGTCCCAGCCCTGCGGGCTGTAGCCGACGCTGAAATGCTGGGCGGCGGCGTGGTCGAAGCCGCGCTCGGCGAGGAATTTGCGGCCGGTTTCGGCCTCGGGGCCGGTCTCCAGCTGCTCGATGTAGAACTGCGCGGCGATTTTGTGCGCCTCGACCAGGCGGATGCGTTCGCCGCGCTGGTGGGTGGGGTTGTACCCGCCCTCCTCGTAGCGCAGGGTGATGCCCGCCGTCGCGGCGAGGCGCTCGACCGTCTCCGAGAAGGTGAGGTGGTCGATCTTCATCACGAAGGCGATCGTGTCGCCGCCCTCCTGGCAGCCGAAGCAGTGGAAGAGACCCTTGCTGGGGCTGACCTGGAAGGAGGGGGACTTCTCGTCGTGGAAGGGGCAGAGGCCTTTGAGGTTTCCGCCGCCTGCGCTGCGCAGCTGGAGGTACTCCGAAACAACGGCGTCGATCGGGACCGCGTCCCGTACCGCCTTCACGTCGTCGTCGTTGATCCTGCCTGCCACGCGTGAAGTCTACGGTGGCGCGGTGACACTCCCGTCGCTCTTGCTCATCCGGTGACGTGGAGCGAGGCAAGCGGTACGGACGGGTCGCCCAGCGCGTCGACGTCCACCGGTGAATCGGCGCGGATCAGCTGCTGGATGTGCTCCGTGACGTCCCACACATTCACATTCATCCCGGCGAGCACCTTGCCGTCCTTCAGCCAGAAGGCGATGAATTCGCGCTTGCCGACATCGCCGCGCAGCACAACCTGGTCGTACGAGCCGGGCGGCGCCCAGCCCGAGTACTCCAGGCCCAGGTCGTACTGGTCGGAGAAGAAGTACGGGACCCGGTCGTAGCTGACCTCCAGGCCGAGCATCGCGCGCGCGGCGGCCGGGCCGCCGTTGAGGGCGTTCGCCCAGTGCTCCACGCGCAGCCGGGAGCCGAGCAGCGGGTGGTGGGCGGAGGCGACGTCGCCCGCCGCGTAGATGTCGGGGTCGGAGGTGCGCAGGCCCGCGTCGACGGCGATGCCGCCGCCGTGCGCCCGGTCGGCGAGGTCGAGCCCGGCGGCCTCGGCCAGCGCGGTGCGCGGGGCCGCGCCGATCGCGGCGAGCACGTCGTGCGCCGGGTGCTCCTCGCCGTCGTCCGTACGGGCCGCGAGCACCACGCCGTCCTGGCCGGTGATCTCGGTGAGGCGGGCGCCGAAGTGGAACCGGACGCCGTGCGCGCGGTGCAGTTCGGTGAAAACCTGGCCCAGCTCGGGGCCGATGACCTGGTAGAGGGGGGTGGACTCCGGTTCGACGACGGTGACCTCGGCGCCGTAGCCGCGGGCCGCAGCCGCGACCTCCAGGCCGATCCAGCCCGCGCCCGCGATGACCAGGTGGCCGTTGTCGCGGCCGAGGGTGGTGAGTACGCGGCGCAGCCGGTCGGCGTGGGCGAGGCGGCGCAGGTGGTGGACGCCGGCGAGGCTGGTGCCGGGGATATCGAGGCGGCGCGGTTCGGCGCCGGTGGCCAGGAGCAGCTTGTCGTAGTGCAGTACGGTGCCGCCCTCGCCGAGCCGTACGGTCCTGGCCTCGCGGTCGATGGCGACGACGGTCTGGCCGAGGTGCAGTTCGACGTCGGCCCTGGCGTACCAGGCCGGTTCGTGGACGAAGACGCTGTCGCGCTCCTCCTTGCCCGACAGGTAGCCCTTGGACAGCGGCGGGCGTTCATAAGGGTGGTCGCGTTCGTCACCGATGAGGATCACTCGCCCGGTGAATCCCTCGGCGCGGAGGGTCTCCGCCGCTTTGGCTCCGGCCAGTCCACCGCCGACGATGACGAATGTCCGATGTGCGTCGACCACTTGATGCCTCCTCTTTGCTTCTGCGCTGCTTCTACGCTGCCGCTGCGCTGCTCATCGCTTCTACGCTGCCCGCCGGTCTGCAGCGAGCGTCCCGCAAGGAGCGTGGTGGCGGAAGAGGGAGTGAGCGCAGGTGTGTCATCGCGGGGCGGTGAGGTGGGTGTGCAGGGTGCGCGCGGAGGCGTCCGTGAGGGAGGCCAGATGGTCCACGATCACCCGCTTGCGCGCCCGGTCGTCCGGCGCGGTGTCGAACAGGGCGCGGAACTGTGGATCGAGGCCTTCAGGGGCGCGGGCCGTGAGCGCCTCGGCCAGTTCGGTCAGGACGATGCGCTGGTCGGCGCGGAGGGCCTCCTGCTCGGCGCGCTGCATGACGTAACGGTCGGCGACGGCCTTGAGGACTGCGCATTCGTTGCGGGCGGCGCGCGGGACGACGAGCTCGGCGCCGTACCTGCTGAGCCGCCCGGAGCCGTACGCCTGGCGCGTCGCTCCCTCGGCGGCGAGGCAGAACCGGCCGATGAGCTGGCTCGTCGCGTCCTTCAGCCTGCCCTGGGCGACGGCCGAGCCGTCGTAGTGGTGCGGCCACCACTCCTGGCCGAGGAGGCGGTCGAGGGCGTCGGCCAGCTCCTGCGGATCGGTGTCCTTCGGTACGTACCGGCCGATGGCGACCGCCCAGATGTCGTTCCGCTCGGGCTCGGAGAGGAGAAGGGCGGGGTCGAGGTGACCGGCGTGCAGGCTGTCCTCGAAGTCGTGCACGGAGTACGCCACGTCGTCGGACCAGTCCATGACCTGGGCCTCGAAGCAGGTGCGGTACGGCGGTGCGCCCTGGCGGGCCCATTCGAAGACGGGCAGGTCGTCCTCGTACACGCCGAATTTCACCGAGTCGGGGTCGGTGGGGTGCGCGCCGCGCGGCCAGGGGTACTTGGTGGCGGCGTCCAGGGCCGCGCGGGTGAGGTTGAGGCCGACGCTGACCAGCTCGCCGTTCTGCTCACCCGGGGCGCTTCGCGTGTCGTCGTGGACGAACCGCTTGGGCTCGATACGGGTCAGTAGCCTCAGCGACTGGGCGTTGCCCTCGAAGCCGCCGCAGTCCTTGGCGAAGTCGTTGAGCGCCTGCTCGCCGTTGTGCCCGAAGGGCGGGTGGCCCAGGTCATGGGCGAGGCACGCGGTCTCGACCAGATCGGGGTCGCAGCCGAGGGCCGCGCCCAGCTCCCGGCCGACCTGGGCGCATTCCAGGGAGTGGGTGAGGCGGGTGCGCGGGCTGGCGTCCCAGGCTTCGTTACGGGTCCCGGGGGTGACCACTTGGGTCTTGCCCGCGAGGCGGCGCAGCGCGGAGGAGTGCAGCACGCGCGCGCGGTCGCGCTGGAAGGCGGTACGGCCTGGACGTTTGTCGGGCTCGGCCGCCCAGCGCGCGGTGGCCGCCTCGTCGTAGGTGTCAGGGACTGTGCCAGAGACGGTGTCAGAGACGTGTTCGGGTGTGCCGGTGGTGCCTTCCATGTACAGAAGGTAACCGGCGACAGTGACAGCCGGGAGGTCGGCCTCCTACGCCGCGGCGAGTTCCCGCCGTTCAGTGGCAGTGGCAGCGGCAGCGGCAGTGGTCGGGGCGTGCTGTGCCGTTACGGCGTTGTCGTAGCGCAGAAGCAGCAGTCGCGCCAGCGCCGGATGCGCGCCGATCGGCGCCGCGGCGATCCAGGGCGCGAGGTCGGCGCTGCCGGTCGCGAAGAGGCCGGGGAACGCGAAGTAGGAGGCGACGGCGATCCGGTCGCGGCCCCGGGCGGTGAGGGCGCGGACGGCCTCGGGGACGGTGGGCGCGGCGGCGGAGGCGTACGCGGGGACGACGGGCACCCCGCCGAGGCGCTCGCTCAGCAGGTCGGCGGTGTGGCGGGTGTCGGCGGCCGATTCGGGGTCGCGCGAGCCGGCGGCGGCCAGGACGACGCCGGTGCGGCGGCTTGCGCCGTCCTCGGGGCGCCAGCCCGCCTCGACGAGCCGGGAGCGGAGGGCCTCCACGAGGAGGGGGTGCGGGCCGAGCGGGGCGGCGATGCGGATGTGCGCGCCGGGGAAGGCGGCGGCGGCCTGCGGCAGGTCCTGTTTGACGTGGTAGCCGCGGCTCAGCATCAGGGGTACGAGAACGGCCCCGCTCTTGTGTCCGAGAGCGCCGAGCGTTTCGGGCAGGAGTGGCGCGTTCAGTTCGATGTGGCCGAGGCGGACATCGAGACCGGGGCGCAGTTCGCGGACCCGGTCGAGGAGCGCGGTGACGGTGGACAGGGCGCGCGGATCGCGGCTGCCGTGGGCGACGGCGACGAGGGTGGGCCGGTCCGTGGACCGGTCCGTGTGCCGTTCGATGTGCCGGTCGGTGTGGGGCATACGCCTGCGGGTTCCGTTCAGTGTGACGTGTCTCAGCTGAGTGCCGAGCTGCGTGGAGATGTGCGAGAGCAGCTGCGCTGTGCTGTCGAGGGGCAAGGACTCACGAAGGTGTGCCGTCTCCGTCTCCGTCTCCGTCTCCGTCATGAACCGATGGTGCCGGGCGCAGGTTGCCGGGCCGTTGCGTAAGGGTCACGGGTGTTTTCCACAGCCTCACCGGCCGCCGGTCGGCGTTGTCAGACCCGTCACCTACTGTCATCGGCATTGGAACCGGAACGTCGGGGAGGCGGTCCTGTCATGGGCTGGATCGAGACGGAAAGCGGCGGCTACGCCGTCACGCTGGACGGCACAAAAGTGCTCTGCAGGAATGCGGCGGGGCGTGCGCTGAAGCAGGTCCCGGGCAAGCTGCGGGACGACGCCGAGGTCGTACGGCTGAGGCAGCTGGCCCAGTGGCTGGAGCGGCATGAGCGGGAGTGCCGGGAGCAGGTGGACGCCTGGCTGGTGCGCTCGCTGCCGGTTCCGGTGGCGCTGCTGGGGCGGGTGTGGCCGGACTCGGCCTGGCAGGCGGCGCTGCGCGACCTGGTGGTGGCCCCGGTGGCGGCGGACGGGACGGCCGACATGGAGCGCGCCGGGCTGCTGCGGGACGCGGATCCGGACAAGGGCGCGGGGATCGTGGACCTGGACGGCGACTCGGTGCGCCTGGAGTGCGAGACCGTCCTGATCCCGCATCCCGTGCTCCTCGAAGACCTCGACGAGCTGCGGGAGTTCGCGGTGGAGCTGGAGGTCGCGCAGGGGGTCGAGCAGCTGTTCCGCGAGGTGTGGCGGCGGCCCGGGGACGCGCCCGGCCAGGACTGGCAGGCGTACGCCAACGGAAAGTTCGAGCAGCTGCGCCATGCGACCGCGCGGGCTGTCTCGCTCGGCTACCGGGTGCGCGGCGGCCAGGCCGTGTGCCCGCTGGTGGAGGACGGCCGGGCGCTGGAGGCGGCGTACTGGCTGGGGGACGACTACCCGGATGCGGAGTCCGTGACCGGGTCGCTGGAGTGGCGGGACAAAGCGGGGCGGCGGCTGCCGCTCGCCGAGGTGGGGCCGGTCGCCTGGTCCGAGGGCGAGCGGATGGCCGCGCTGGTGTACGCGGGCCGGGTGGTCGCGGACGACCAGGAGGGGCTGCTGTGAGCACGGCGGTAGCGGCAGGGGACGGCGCGGCGGTACGAGGTACGACAGGGGGAACGGTGGACGGGTTGCTGGAGGCCGGGGCGGTGCTGCCGCTCGGGAGCCATAAGGGGCGGAGCAGGAAGCGGAGTACGGCGCGGGGGCAGGGCGACCAACTGTCGGCGCGGGCGTACGAGCATCCGGTGCTGGACGGCCGCACGGTGGTGCGGCTGGTGCCGGAGGCGATCGCCCCCGCCGAGGATCTGGCCCTGGAGTATCTGGGCTTCACCGGTTCCGGCTCGGCGCCGGTGGGCCGCGTGCGGCGGCAGTCGCTCGGCTTCCCCGCCTGGGCGCTGGTCCACGACCCGGCGAACGGTCATCACGCGCTGGCCGTCGTCAAGGAGATGGAGCGGCTCACGCGGCTCGTCGCGACCAAGCCGGGGCTCGCCAAGGAAGGCTTCGACGAGATCGGTGAACGGCTGGACCGTTCCGTACCGCATTTCCTGCCGACCTTCTACGAGCAGGCGGCGCGGCTGTTCCTGGCCGCCGAGTCGCAGCAGCACGCCTCGGTGTTCTTCGGCAAGGCGCGGGCGGCGGAACAGCGGCATGCGCTGGAGGTGGACGAGGAGCGGCTGCGGGAGATCTTCCTTGAGTTCGCGGGGGCGGGCGCGCTGAGCGGCAAGGCACTGCGGGAGTACGCGAAGGGGTTGGCGGCCAGGCTGTCGCCGCCCACGGCGTACGCGCAGTTCAGGGCGGTTTCCCTGGAGCGGTGCGCGGCCGGGCTCACCCCGTACGCGGGCATGCTGGAGGATCTGCGGCGGCTCGCGAAGGGCGCGGGTCTGGACGCCGCCGCCGAGGAGCGCTCGCTGATCGCCGAGATCATCCATACGGGAGCGATGAACCGTGCGGCGGGCGGCTTCTGGAAGTCGGCCCTGCCCGCGCTGGCGCACCTGGCCGCCCAGGACATGGCCGTACGGCAGCGGCTGCTCGCGCTGCTGCCGGTGACGGGCGGCGACAGCCCGGAGGAGTTCGACGAGGCCTGGCTGGCGCTGCTGGACAAGTGCGGCGCGCTCGCGCTGCTGACGGATGCGGCGGACAGGACCAGCGAGGCTGAGGGGGCGGTCTCGGCGGCGGAGTGGCTGTCGTCCTGGAGTAAACACCGGCAGCGCGGCTGGCGGGGCATGAAGCGGCTCGCGGCCGAACTGTCCCTGGTGGAGCGGCTCGCGGACCGGCTGATCGCGGACGGTGCGCCGGTGCGGCTGCTGCGCGGCAGCGGCTGGCGCACCACCGTGGACCTGGATCTCCTCGACGCCTGCCTGGCACTGGGGGTGCCGGTCGTGTCCCCCTCGGACGAGATGGAGACCCTGGAGCTTGAGCCGTGGCTGGGGGACGGCCGGGAGGGGCGCAGGGATCTGGCGGCCGTGGCCGCCGATCCCCGGTTCGCGCGGCTGCTGCGCGGCGGCGTCGAGCGGGCGGCGGGCACCCATGAGGCGTCGGCCCAGCTGCGCCGGATCGCTGACCATCCGGCGCTGCGCACGGTGCTCGCCGGGTGGCTGGCCGACCGGGCCGATGACCTGTCGCGACCCCTCGGGCTGCCGAGGCTGGACGAACTGCTCGGGCGGCTGGCGAAGTTCGCCGTGCCGTCCGTGCTGGCGGCGGCGCCCGAGGCCGTGGCCCGTATCACCGCCGTCTCCCCGGCCGGGGCGCTGGCGCGCACGCTGCGCGCGGGCATCCTGGACGAGCTGGGCTGGCCCGCGCTGGAGGAGGCCCTGCCGGAGCTGGGCAAGGTCAATGCCAAGGCCGCCGGGCAACGGCACGGCTATCTGGCCGACGAGTGGTACCGCCTGGCGGACGCCTGGCCCGCGCTGGTGGTGCGAGTCGGCATGCGGGTCGTGGCGGTGGGCCCGGACGGCGTGCTGGACCGGCAGACGCTGACGCTGCCGGTGCGGTCGTCGTCCTCCTGGGCGGTGCCGACGGTCCGTTATGTGGGCGGCCAGTGGCTGATCGCCCATGGCCATGGCGCGGACCGGCGGGCGCGCTGGTCGGGGCGGCCCGCGGAGGTGTTCAAGCCGGACGGCGACGACATCGACGACAACTGGTCCTCGTTCCAGACGCCGACGCTGGCGCTGCCGGACGGCAGCCGCACCTTCGGCGGACGGCCGGTCCACGCGGGTGACACCTCGTTCGCGGCGGAGCAGCGGCCGGTCGCGTCGGACGGCATCTCGGTGTGGGTGCTGCACGAGGGCCACTGGTGGGAGTACGACCCGGAGTCGGCCCGCAGGGGACGGGCCTCGCCGCCCGCCTTCTTCGACTCGGCACTGGCAGAGGACGCGGGCGGGTCTGCGGGCGCGGGCGTGGGCAGGTCTGCGGGCGCAGGCGTGGGCGTGGGCGTGGGCGTGGGCAGACTGATGGAGCGGTCCTGCCGCCTGCTGCCCGTACAACCGGGTCTGGAGTCCTCTCCGTTCGGCAGCAAGGACGGGCTGCTTGGCTGGTGGGTGCGGTACGACGCGCAGGCACGGACGCTCACCGCCTGCTCGGTGGACGGCAGCCGCAGCCCCGCGGTGGAGTTGCCGCGCGGCAGCCGGATCGAGCACCTGAGGCAGGGCATTCCGCTGCCGCCGCTGCGGCTGCCGGGCGGGGCAGTGCTCCATCCGCGCGAGTCCCGCGGCTTCGCTGGAGAGCTCGCGCTGTACGACACCGAAGGCATCTGCCTGGCCAGGTTCCAGGAGGGCGACCGGGGCGGGGCGCACGCCGCGGGCACCCCCTTGGTCCCGCCCCTCGGCTACTGGCATGCGCTGCGGCCACGCGACGAGCGCGGTTCGACGGCGCTGCGGGCGGTGACGGACGCGGACGCCGTGGCGCTGCTGGCGGCCGTGGCGGAAGGAGCCGAGCCGGACGCGGCCGTACGGCAGTTGCTGCCCGAGGTCACTCACCCCGGGCTGGTGGCGGGCGTGGCCGGACTGGTCGAGGAGGCCGCGCGGCACGGCAAGCGCATCGGCGTGCTGGCCAAGCATGCGGCGAAGAGGCAGCGGGAGACTACCGGCGAGCGGGCCGAGCCGGTGGTGCGGCACGCCTACGACGGGGTGGTGATCGAGGCCGTGAAGGGACTGGCCGGCGGAGGTTCGTACGGCTATTTCCGCTCCGGTTCGGACACCACCGCTGCGCTCACCCAACTCCGCCTGCTGCAAGGGGGGCTGGCAGAAGACGTGCCGGCCTCGGAGGCGAACACCGAGAAGGGGGAGGAGGAGTCGGCCGGTACGGGCGTGGCCTGGCAGACGCTCACCGGGCCCGGTGCGGCGGCGCTCGCGCTGCGGGCCGCGTCTCCGGTCACCGACGAAACACACCGCGCGGCGCTGCTGGAGTTCCTCGACGCGATGCTGGCTGTGCGGGCGGCGGACGGCGATGCGGTGCTGGTCGATCCGCGCGGACGGCTGCGGACCGTGCAGCTGCGCGCGGAGCAGGTCCCGCAGGCTCGGCAACGGCTCGGCGAGGTTCACCACTCGGGTGCGCGCCGACTGCTGATCGTCGCCTGTGGGCGCTACTACGGCGACCACGCGTACTGGGACGGCATCGAGTACGACCCCGCCGGGGCGTTCGGCGCCTGGGACGGGTTCACGCTCACCGACTCCCAGGTCGCCGGCGCGGCGGACGATCCGCCGCGGGCGGCCGCGGTGCGGCGGATGGTGGAGCTGACGCGGGAGCGCGGGCCGCTGCCGTACCGGCCGGAGCAGGCACAGGACTTCGCGGAACAGGTCGGGGTCGGCGCGGTGGCGGGCGCGCTGTTGCAGCTCGGGCTGCCGGGCGTCACCGGGTACGGCAGGGACGAGCTGCTGACCGCGGAGTATCTCGCGCCCCTCGGGGCCAAGAGCGCCGAGGCGCAGGCCGGACGCAGCATGCTGGGCGCGCTCTCGGCGGCGCAGCGGCAGAAGTACGCCGCGCTGCTGGTGCCGACCGAGCCGGAGCGGGTGGCGGAGCTGTGGACGAAGGGCTTCGATCTGGAGCCGCTGACCCACTCCTGGCTGGCGGCGCGCGGCAAGCGGCGCGTCGCGCCCGCGTGGCTGGTCACCCGCGCGGTGGCCGAGTTCGGGCCCGGTCCGATCCTCGACTGGGCGCTCAATCCCGAGGCGCAGAGCCACCTCACCGGCCGTACCGAACAGCGATACGGCGACGAGGGGGCCGGGGGTGCCGGGGGCCACAACGGCGGCCACGGCAGCAACGGCGTGTTGCGTCCGGAGCAGCCGGAGCAGCTGCTCGTGGCGTCCACGCTGACCGCGTATGTCACGGTGCTGCGCTGGCTCGCGTACCGGCTGCCGTACGGCGATCCGCTGCGCGAGGTCCTGCCCGTCACGCTGCGGATGGTGCGGGAGCGGCTGGCCGACCCCGGGCTGCTGCTCGATCTCGGCGTGGACTGGGACACCGAGGGCGCCGCGACGGCGGTGCGGCTGCGCGAGGCGTACGGACTGCCGCTGAAGCGCGACGGCGGGAGGGGCGGCCAGAAGAGCGGCCTGGTCGAGCTGACGGACGCGTTGGTGCTCACGCCGATGCCGTACGGAAGGGAGTCGGACTCGGTGTGGGTGCGGCCCGCGGCGGTGCTGCCGGGTGCGGTGCTGCCGGGGGCCGACAGCAGCGGTGCGGAAGGTGGTGGTCCCGATCACCCGGCGCTGAAGCTGCTGGCGGGGATCGCGCGCGAGGCTCCGGCGCTGGAGGCGCTGCGTACGGTGGTGAGCGAGGAGTTCACGGCGCTGATAGAGGCCGACGGACCGGCGGGGGCGGCACAGTATCCGCCGCACAGCGTGCCGGAGCTGGTGACGGAGGCGGCGGAGCGGTTCGGGCTGTCCGAGGACGCGGCGGCGCTCTATCTGATGCTGCTGGCCCTGCCCGATCCGACCGACCGCAACCAGGCGGAGTGGACCGGCTGGAAGCCCGCCCGGCTGAAGAAGGCGCGAGCTGAACTGGCCGCGACCGAACTGGTGGTGGAGGCCAAGCGGGCGCGTGCGGGGCGTTCGCTCTTCCTGCCCGGCGGCTGGCTGGAGCAGAAGTCGCCGCGGCTGCCCGCGGAGAGCTGGAAGGCGTCGATGGTGCCGTGGGGGCTGTCCGGCTTCGTGGTGCCGGACAGTCCGGTGGCGGTGCTGTACGCGGCGGCGTGGCGGCGGGTCGTGGAGGGCGACGCGCCGGGGTTCGAGGAGTTCAAGGGCCGTAGTGGCAGGGGAGGCTCGCGATGAGCGGGGCCGGAAAGAACGGGGCCGGAATGAACGGGGTTGCCGGGGGGAGGGCCGCGGGGCACGCGGTTCCCGGGAGCGGGGCGCGGCAGGTGGAGCTGCCGGAGGACCGGTACCGCGAGGAGCTGGCGTTCCTCGCCGCGTACGACGGCGGGCCGAGGCCCCCGGGATGGCGGATGACACCGCGCGCCGCCGTGCTGTTCGTCTGCGGCTCCGACGGAGAGCCACTGCGTACGGCGGACGGGGAGCAGTTGGTCGTCTGCCGGAAGTTCGTGGGCGACAGGGCTCTGGTCGAGCGGTGTGTGGTGACGCTGGCGGGCGAGCGGGGCCTGCTGCTCGTCGGCGAGCCCGGCACGGCCAAGTCGATGCTGTCCGAGCTGCTGGCCGCCGCCGTGTGCGGCAGCAGCACCCTCACCGTGCAGGGCACGGCAGGCACGACCGAGGACCAGCTGCGGTACGGCTGGAACTACGCGATGCTCCTCGCCAAGGGCCCGAGCCGGGCGGCCCTGGTGCCCTCGCCGGTGCTGACGGCGATGACGCGGGGCGCGGTGGCCCGGATCGAGGAGGTCACCCGCTGTCTGCCCGAAGTGCAGGACGCTCTGGTCTCGCTGCTCTCCGAGCGCCGGATGTCCGTGCCGGAGCTGGCGGGTGTCGTGGGCGGCGGCGCGGCGGACGGCACGGCGGGGGCGGAGGGCGCGGCGGGTGCGGAGGGCGCGGACGGCACGGTGCACGCCGTGCCCGGCTTCACCCTCATCGCCACGGCCAATCTCCGTGACAAGGGCGTCTCCGAGATGTCCGCCGCCCTCAAGCGCCGCTTCAACTTCGAGGAGGTCGGCCCGATCGGCGACCTCGACGCCGAGACGGAGCTGGTGCGCGGGCAGGCCACGGCGGCTCTGGCACGTACCGGCACGCCGTTCGGTGTGGACGAAGCGGTACTGGAGGCGCTGGTGACGGCGTTCCGGGATCTGCGGACCGGCCGCAGCGCCGAGGGCTGGGAGATCGAGCGTCCCTCGACAGTCATGTCGACGGCCGAGGCGGTCCATGTCGCCACGGCGATGGGGCTGGGCGCGGCGTATCTGAGCCGTGGCCGGGATGTCGTACGTACGCTGCCGGGCCATCTGCTCGGCACGGTACGCAAGGACGATCCGGCCGACCACGCACGGCTGTTGGGGTACTGGGACGGGCCGGTGCGGCGGCGGGCCGAGGGCGGCGCCCCGCTGTGGCGGACGCTGTGGGAGCTGCGCGATGAACTCGCCTGACCAGCCGGACGTCGGGAGGGCACTGGCCTCGCTGGCGGGGTGGAGCAAGCCGTATCTGATCGGGGTGCGGCACCACTCCCCCGCGCTCGCCGCGGCAGTGCCCGCGCTGCTGGCGGAGGCGGCGCCGGAGGTGCTGTTCGTGGAGCTGCCGGAGGAGTTCGCGCCGTGGCTGGACCACCTGGGGGATCCGGCGACGGTGCCGCCGGTCGCGCTGGCGGGCAGCAGGGGCGGGGGCGGCGGGCTGGTGTTTCTGCCGTTCGCGGAGTTCTCGCCGGAGCTGGCGGCGATCCGCTGGGCGAGGGAGGCGGGCGTGGAGGTGGTCCCGTTCGATCTGCCGCTGGCGGCGCGGGCTTCGGACGACCTTCTGGACCCGGCCTCGGGCGCGGCACTGGGCACGGAACCTGGCCTCGATCGCGGCGCGACCCCGGACGCGGGTGCGAACGCGGCCTCGGGCCCCGTTCGGGGCCCGGCACCCGAACCCCGCCTGGGCGCGGGCCCCGGCGACACTCCGGGCTCTCTCGCCGCCGCGCTCCGCGCCAGGGCGGGCGGTCGTCCCGGCGACGACCTGTGGGACCGGCTGGTCGAGGCGACCGCCCCCGGCTCGGGGCCCGAGGCGGTGCGCCGTGCCGCGTTGCTGGTCGGCTGGGCGCTGCGGCGGGACGCGGGCGGCGCGGTGGACCCGTACGACCTGCGACGCGAGGCGAATATGCGACGCCGTCTCGCGGAGTGCGCGGGGCAACGCGCGGCGGCGGTGGTCGGGGCGTTCCACGCGCCCGCGCTGATGTCCGATCGCGCGGACATGACGGACACCCCGCTGCCGCGGATGTACGGGAAGGGGGACGGGGTGATTACCTCCCTGGTGCCGTACTCGTACCCGCTGCTCGACGAACGTTCCGGCTATCCCGCGGGCATCCGGGACCCGGAGTGGCAGCGGGGTGTGTTCCACGCGGCGGGCGATCCCGGGCGGCTGGACGAGCTGCTGATCTCCACGGCCGTACGGATCTGTGCGGCCGTACGTGACGCCGGGCACCCCAGCGGTCCCGTCGATGCCCGCGAAGTGGTCCGGGTCGCCCGCGACTTGGCGACGCTGCGCGGGCTGCCCGCCGCCGGGCGGGGCGAGCTGGCGGAGGCCGCGCAGACCGTGCTCACGCAGGGGCGGCTGCTGGGGCGGGGCCGCGTCGTGGCCGCCGCGATGGAACGGGTACTGGTGGGCCGGCGGCAGGGGCGGCTGGCGCCGGGGACGCCGCGTTCCGGGCTCGGGCCCGCCGTCGAGGCGCTGCTGGGCGAGTTGAAGCTGCCCGTGCCGGACGCGCCCGACCGCCGCGAACTGCGCCTGGACACGCTCAGGGCCGACCTCGACCGCCGCCGCGAGATCTGTCTGCGGCGGCTCGCGGTCTGCCGCGTTCCGTACGGGGAGGAGTCCGCGGTCGCGGGTGTTGGCGACGCCGCCGCGCTGACCACACGGTGGGCCGTGGCCTGGTCCCCGTCGACGGCGGCGATGCTGGATGTGGCGGGTCTGCACGGGGTGACCCTCGAACAGGCCGCCGCCGGAGTGCTGCGGCAGCGGCGCTCCCACGAGCAGGCGCAGGGCGGCCCGACCGCCGCCGAGGTCCTCGACGGGCTGGCGGACGCCACGCGGTGCGGCCTGCCCGGCCTCGCGGAGGAGCGGCTTACGGAGACCGCGGAGCTGCTCCCCGCCACCGGAACCCTGCCCGAACTGCTCGCCGGAATGGCCCTGCTGGACCGGATCAGGTCCGGTCATGTGCCGGGGGTCGACGCGGAGTGGGAGCGGGCCGCGGTGGGCGCGGCGCACGAGGAGCTGGCCGCCGCGGGGGTGCGTGCCCTCGACGGCCTCGCGGGCTCCACCGCGCCGGACGACGCCCGCGCCCTCGTCGCGCTCGCGGGCCGGGCCGCCGAGGTGGGCGGGGGCCTGCGCCTCGCCGACGCCCTGGCCCGGCTGGACGCGGGGGCGACACCGCTGATGCGGGGCGCGGCGGGCGCGGCGCGGGTGCTGCTGGGGCAGCGGGAGCCGGGCGAGTTCGGAGAGCGCCTGGCCTCCCGCGCGGACGGCGCGACCTCGCCGGAACTGCGGGCGAACCTGACGGAGTTCCTGCGCGGCGCGCTGGTGGCCGCGGGTCCGCTGCTGGAGACGGGCAGGGCGCTGGACCCGCTGCTGGAGCGGGTGGAGTCGCTGCCGGACCGGGCGTTCCTGGACCGGCTGCCCGCGCTGCGGGCGGGCTTCGACACTCTCGCGCCCGCGGCGCGTTCGCGTCTGCTGGCGGTGGTGGATGACCGCACGGGCACGTCGGCGGGCACGCTGCTGGGGCCGGTGACCGACCCCGCGACGCTGGCCCTGCTGGCTTCGGCGGACCTGGCGGGGAGGGAGGCGCTGGCGGTACGGGCGGAGGCCGATGGAGGGCGCTCCGGGAACACCCCGTCCCGGGCCGGGCCGAACGGTCGGGCGTTCCGGCTCCCGTCGCCCTCGGGCGGGGGCGGCTCGGATCTGGTGGCGCCGGCATCCGGCAAGGGCGTGAGCGCTCCGGGCCCGGCGGATCCAGCGGCTCCGGTGCCTGGCGAGGACCCGGGCGACTCCGGCCCGGGGCTTCCGGCACCCAGCCAGGACCTGAGCAACTCGGACCCCGTGGCTCCGCCACCCGACCAGCGCCCGAGCGCCTCGGGACCGGTATGTCCGGCACCCGACCCAGACCGGCGCGGCGTCGTAGAGGTGAGCACCGCGGACGTATCGGCGGGCCTGGGCCGAGCGCGCACGGACGGCGGCAGCGGCCCGGCCACGCAGGGGAAGCCGGGATCGGCTGACTGGCCGCCGACGGCTCAGGCACCCGGCCCGGACCCGGGCGGCTTCGTCAGCGCGACCGCCGCGGGCGTGGTCCCGGCGCTCGGCGGCAGCAGCCCCGCCACGCAGGGCAGCCGAGGATCGACCCCATGGGCCCCATGGGTCCCCTCGGCCCCCTCGACCCCCGCGGATGGCGCGAACCCGGACCCCGGGCTCGTACTCACCGGTGGGGAGCGGTGGCGGTTGCTTCTTGGGCGCGGGCGGGAGCTGACCGGCGGCGCCGCTCGGGTCGCCGCCGCGCTGGACGAGTTGTACGGGCACGGGCGGGGCGAAGGCTCCCGGGGCGAGGACCGCGATGGCCTCGGTGCCGGGGGCGGCAGCGAAGCCTCGTACCCGGATGTACGGGCCTGGTCGCAGGAGCTGGCCGCGCTCTTCGGGCCCGGCGTGCGCGAAGAGGTGCTGGCCGCTGCCGCCGACGCCGGGCGGCTCGACGCCGCGCTTGAGCTGGACCCCGCCTCCGCCCGCCCCTCCGTGGAGCTGCTGCGCACCGTCCTCTCCTACGCGGGCGGCCTGCCCGAACAGCAGCTCGCCCGCTTGAGACCCCTGGTGGCCCGGCTGGTACGGGAGTTGACCGACGCCCTCGCCAACCGGCTGCGCCCCGCGCTCACCGGCCTCGCCCACCCGCGCCCCACCCGTCGCCCCGGCGGCCCGCTGGACCTCGCTCGCACCCTGCGCGCGAACCTGGCGACCGCCCGCCGGGACCCGGACACCGGCACGGTGACGGTCCTCCCGGAGCGGCCGGTCTTCCGCACCCGGGCCCGCCGCTCGGCGGACTGGCGGCTGATCCTCGTTGTCGACGTCTCGGGTTCGATGGAGGCCTCGACGATCTGGTCCGCGCTCACCGCGTCCGTACTGGCCGGAGTCCCCACCCTCAGCACGCACTTCGTCGCCTTCTCCACCGAGGTCCTCGACCTCACGGACCATGTGGACGATCCGCTGAGCCTGCTGCTGGAGGTCCGTGTCGGCGGCGGCACAAGCATCGCGCGGGGGCTGCGCCACGCCCGCGAGCTTGTGACCGTGCCGTCCCGGACCCTGGTCGTCCTGATCAGCGACTTCGAGGAGGGCGGCCCGATCGGTCCGCTGCTGACGGAGGTACGGACACTGGTCGACGCGGGCTGTCATGTCCTGGGCTGCGCCTCGCTGGACGACGAGGGCAGGCCGCGCTACTCGGCGGGCGTGGCGGGGCGTTTGGTGGCGGCGGGGATGCCTGTCGCGGCACTCAGCCCTCTGGAGCTGGCCCGTTGGGTCGGCGAGCGCGTAGGAGGTACGCACAGGTGACGACCACATCTTCCCTGGAGACGGCTCCAGGACCGGCACCGGGACAGGCACCGGGACAGGCACCGGGACAGGTCGCGGTACTGCCTCCGGTGACCGCCGAAGTGGCGGCCGGGGCCCTCGACCTGCTTCCGGCCCGGCTGCGCAAGCGCGTGGACGGCGCGCTCGCGAAGGTCCCCGGCTGGCCGGTGGAGTCCACACCTGACGGGGTCCGCGTCCGGGTGGACGAGGACACGTCGGTGACCCTGAAGATCACCGCCGGAATCGTGGCGCACGCGGACGACGCGGTGTGCGGCTGCCTGCTGGCACCGGCCTGCCTGCACCGCGCGGCTGTCCTGTCGCACGCGCCACTCGCTGAGGAACCCGCGGACACGGCAGACCCCGCGGACACGGCGGACGCAACAGAGGAGCCGGACAGCCCGCCCGAAGAAACCGGACCCGCCACACCCACGCCCACCACATCACTGCCCCCGCACACCGGCCTCAGCGCCACCCAGGCGACCGCCCTGCGCACCCTCCGTACCGCCGCGACCGCCGTCCTGGTCGCAGGTGTCACCGCCGCCGGCGCCGTCCACCGCGCCGAGCTGCTGCACGCCGCGCACTCCGCACGCCTGGCCGGGCTGCATCTGCCCTCCGCCGCCGCTGTGCGGATCGCGCGGCGACTGGGCGAGGCGCGCTCGGAGGACCCGGCGTTCCGGCTGCCCGAGCTCTCCGCCGAGCTCGCGGAGCTGCTCGACCTCGTACGGAGACCGGCGGACGCGGTCACCCCCGCGCACCGCGCGTATCAACCGGCCAAACCCCTGCGGCTGTACGGCCTGTTCACGGAGCCGGTCGTCACTGCCTCCGGCTACGCGGGCGCGACCACGTACGCCATCGCGCCCGACGGCACCCTCCGTACGGTCTCGGACGTGGCCCCGGGCGGCCCGGAGCGGGCGGTTCAGGCGGCGGGTTCGCCCGTGCCGGGCGGTTGCGCGCTGGCACTGCGCGAGTGGGGCGACGGCGGCGGGGTGATCCTGACCAGCCCGACCGTCTCACCGGACGGCCGGATCGGCGGCGGCGCCCGGCTGCGTTCCGTACGGGCGGCGGGCGTCCAGTGGCACGAGCCGCCGCTCGACGCGCTCTGGCAGCGACCGCCCGCGACTCAACTCGCCGCCGCGCTCGACTGGCTGGCCCAGCCCGCTGACGCCCGCCCCGCAGGCGGCGACCTGCTCTTCCTCACCGGGACGATGTCCGGCGGCGGCTTCCGGGTCACCGGCGGACCGGCGCTGCGGCTGCTCGCGCCGGACGAGCGGCCGGAGCTGCCGTACGCGGAGAATCTGCGCCTGCTCGCCTCGCGCCCCGGACTCGCACTGCGGCTGATCGCCCGCGCCGTTCCCGACCGGCCGGGCGGCGTCCATGCCCTCGCCGCGGCCTGGGCGGGACACGACGGCGAGAGAGTACGCGCGGACCTGGGTCTGCGGCGGCTGAACCGCACCCACATACCCACGCCGGCGCTCACCGCCTCCGCGGCGCAGGAACCGCCCATGACGGGGTTCGCCCTCCCCGTGGAGCTGGATCTGCTGCGCCGCGCGGTGGACCGTACGGTCGCGGGTGGCCGCGCCGTCACCGCCGCGGCGGCCGACGGGGAGCTCCCGCGCCGACTGCGCTCGGTGGGCCTCACGACGGGCGCGGACTGCGCCCGCTCCCTGTCCGAGGCAGCCGCGGACCGCCGCCACGACGCCCTCGGCCGTCTGTTCCCAGCGGACCCGGACGCCTTCGCGTCGGCCTGGCTGGCAGCCGCGGTCTACTCCTCGGCGGCGGCCAGATCACTGCTGCTGGCTGCCTGGTCGGCGCCCGGCCCGGAGGAGGGACGAACCATCCGGGCTCAGTCCGCGTCTGACCTGCCGTGAAGGCATCGAAGGCATCGAAGGCACCATCGAGCACATCGGACGCATCGGACACATCGGCCGCATCCGGCGCATCCGGCGCATCCGGCGCATCCGGGCTGAGGCGCCGTCTCCTCAGGCTGCCGCGCACCCGTCGCGCCCAGCGGCGGGTCGTGCAGGCAGTCATGCTCGCCTGCGTGTTCGCGCTCGCGCCCGCGACCTGGATGTACGCCGTCGCCGACAGCCGCGTCCGCACCGTCGCCGATGTGCCCTCACGCGAGGTCGCCGTCGTCTTCGGCGCCGGGCTCTGGAAGGGCAGACCCACGCCCTACCTCGCGCACCGGCTGGACGCCGCCGCCGAGCTGTACCGGACGGGCAAGGTCAAGGTCGTCCTGGTCACCGGGGACAACAGCCGCGTGGAGTACGACGAGCCGGACGCCATGCGGACGTATCTCACCGCGCGCGGGGTCCCGGACGCGCGGATTGTCAGCGACTACGCAGGGTTCGACACCTGGGACTCGTGCGTACGCGCCAAGAAGATCTTCGGGGTGGACCGGGCCGTTCTGGTCACCCAGGGCTTCCACATCCGGCGGGCCGTCGCGCTCTGCCGGGCGGCGGGGGTCGAGTCGTACGGGGTCGGGATCGCCGAACCCCATGACGCGACCTGGTACTACGGCGGGACGCGGGAGCTGTTCGCCGCCGGGAAGGCCGCGCTGGACGCCGCGCTCACGCCGGACCCGCGGTTCCTGGGCGCGGAGGAACCGGGCGTACGGCAGGCACTCGCCGCAACAGCAGCCGCCCGCTAGCGCCGGCGCACTCGTGCACGCCAGCACGCCAGCACTCACGCACTCACGCCAGCACTCGCGTCAGCACTCGCGTCAGCACTCGCGTCAGCACTCGCTCCGCGCAACAGTTGGCCGTATGGGAAACGATGTGGCCACCCTCCTCGCCCGGCACTCAGAAGCGCTCGCCCTCTTCACCGATCGCGTGCACGCCGTACGCGCCGGGCAGTGGGACGATCCGACGCCCTGCACCGATTGGTCCGTACACGATCTCGTCAACCACGTCACCACGGAACAGCTGTGGGTACCCCACCTGGTGACCGACGGCGCGAGCATCGATGACGTCGGCGACGCCTACGACGGCGACGTCCTCGGCAAGCGGCCGAAGACGACCTGGGACGCCGCCGCGCGCGCCGCGCGCAAGGCCTTCGCGGCCCCGGGCGCGCTGGAGCAGACCGTGGAACTGTCCTACGGCGAGACCCCGGCCGTGGCGTACTGCGCACAGATGATCACGGACGCCGTTGTGCACGCCTGGGACTTGTCCCGAGCGATCGGCGCGCAGGAGCGGCTGCCGGACGCGCTGGTGAGCTTCGCGCTCGACGAGGTCACTCCGTACGCCGCTGAGCTGTCGAAGTCCGGTCTGTTCGGGCCGCCCATCGAGCCGCCGCCGGGCGACGGCCACCAGACCAGGCTGCTCGCCCTGCTGGGCCGCCGGGCCTGAAGCCACCCTCGAACCTCACCGGCCGGATGGGCGCGGGCGGAGCGCAAGGTACCGCTCCCGTAATCCGGCGGGCCCGCCCACGTAACACGGGCGACGCACGCTGACGCTATGCCCGACGCCACTGCCTCGACCACCGCCACCGCGACCGCGACCGCGACGCACTGTCCGTACTGCGCCCTCCAGTGCGGCATGAACCTGCGCCCCAGTACCGAATCCGTCGTGGAGGTCGTGGAGCGGCCGGACTTTCCCGTGAACCGGGGCGCGCTGTGCGGCAAGGGCCGCACCGCGCCCGCGCTGCTCTCCTCCCGGGTGCGCCTGACCGAGCCCCTGGTCCGACGCCCTGCCACAGGCCAGCTCGAACCGGCCACCTGGGAGGAGGCCCTGCAGACGATCGTCACGGGACTGCAGCGCACGAGGACGGCGTACGGCCCCGACGCGGTCGGCGTCTTCGGCGGCGGTGGCCTCACCAACGAGAAGGCGTACACGCTCGGCAAATTCGCCAGGGTCGTGCTCGGCACCTCGCAGATCGACTACAACGGACGCTTCTGCATGTCCTCCGCGGCAGCCGCGCACAACAAGGCGTTCGGTCTCGACCGCGGGCTGCCGTTCCCGCTGGAGGACATTCCGCGCACCGGCTGCGTCATCCTCGTCGGCTCGAACCTCGCCGAGACGATGCCGCCCGCCCTGCGCTACCTTACCGAGCTGCGTGAGAACGGCGGCAAGCTGATCGTCATCGATCCGCGCCGTACGCGGACCGCCGAGCACGCCGATCTGCATCTGGCCCCCCGGCCGGGTACGGACCTGGCGCTCGCGCTCGGGCTACTGCATGTGGTGGTGGCGGAGGGGCGTACGGACGAGGCCTTCATCCAGGAGCGTACGAACGGCTGGGGCGAGGCCAGGGCCGCGGCGATGGCGCACTGGCCCGAGCTGGTCGAACGGATCACCGGCGTCGGCGTGCCCGAGCTGCGCGAAGCGGTACGGATGTTCTGCGACGCCGAGTCGGGCATGGTGCTCACCGCGCGCGGACCCGAGCAGCACGCCAAGGGCACGGACACCGTCAGCGCCTGGATCAACCTCTGCCTGGCGACGGGCCGGGCGGGCCGCCCGCTGTCCGGCTACGGCTGCCTGACCGGCCAGGGCAACGGCCAGGGCGGTCGCGAGCACGGCCAGAAGGCGGACCAGCTGCCGGGTTACCGCAAGCTGGACGACCCGGCTGCGCGGGCTCATGTCGCCGGGGTGTGGGGCGTGGACCCCGACTCGCTGCCGGGGCCGGGGCGCAGCGCGTACGAGCTGCTGGACGCGCTCGGCGGGGACGTGAAGTCGCTGCTGCTGATGGGCTCGAACCCGGTGGTGTCCGCGCCGCACGCCTCGCACATTGAGAAGCGGCTGCGTTCGCTGGACTTCCTGGCGGTGGCGGACGTGGTGCTCTCGGAGACGGCGGCGCTCGCGGACGTGGTGCTGCCGGTCACGCAGTGGGCCGAGGAAACGGGCACGACGACGAACCTGGAGGGCCGGGTCCTGCTGCGGCGCAAGGCGGTGCAGGCGCCGCCGGAGGTACGGAGTGACCTTGAGGTGCTCGGCGGGCTGGCGGAACTGATGGGCCACGAGAAGGGCTTCCCGGCGGATCCGGAGGAGGTCTTCGAGGAGCTGCGCAGGGCGTCGGCGGGGGGTCCTGCGGACTACTCGGGCATCACGTACCGGCGGATCGCGGAAGAGGACGGGGTGTTCTGGCCCTGCCCGGACACGGCAGTCGTCCCGACCGGCGGCGAGGACGAGGCCCTCGACGTACTCCCGGACGACCCGACGAACGACGCCGACGCCGCCCCCGACGCCGACGCCGACGCCGACCTCGACGCCAACGCCAACGCCAACGCCGACCTGGCACGGCGTCCTGCAACCGTCCATCCCGGCACCCCGCGCCTCTTCCTCGACCGGTTCGCGACGGCCGACGGCCGGGCCCGCTTCATCCCCGTCGCCCACCGCCCGGCCGCCGAGGAACCCGACGCCGAGTACCCGGTGCTGCTGACGACCGGCCGGGTGGTCTCCCAGTACCAGTCCGGCGCGCAGACCCGGCGGATCGACGAGCTCAACGCCGCCGCGCCGGGGCCGTTCGTGGAGCTTCATCCGCAGCTCGCGAACCGTTTGGGGGTGGCGGAGGGGGAGCCGCTCGCGGTGGTCTCCCGCCGCGGGCGGGCCGTCGCGCCCGCGCGGATCACCGTGACGATCCGGCCCGACACGGTCTTCATGCCGTTCCACTGGCCGGGCGAGGGCCGCGCCAATTCGCTGACCAATCCGGCCCTGGACCCGACCTCGCGCATGCCCGAGTTCAAGGCGTGCGCGGTACGTCTGGAGCGCGCGGGTGGGACGACCCCGGGTGACAGCATGGCCTTGCGGTGATTGAGTTGAGGTGAGGCCCGCGAGTGCCATCGTGACTCCTGGTGCCTTCCCAGTTCGTGACCAGCTCGAACGGGCCCGGGCCGGGCGCGCGGTGCCTCTGCGAGGAGGAAGCTGATCATGGCTGCCACCGTGAGTCGCGGCGAGGTCGAGGCCGACATCAAGCAGACTCTGGGCCTCGTCCCGCATTTCTTCCAGACCATCCCGACCGAGCTGCTCGCACCCGAGTGGGAGATCTTCAAGAGGATCGAACTCGGTGAAACGCTGATTCCGAACAAGTACAAGGAACTCATCGGTGTCGGCCTGCACGCCGAGACGAAGTGCCGCTACTGCAGTCTGTTCCACGCCGAGGCCGCCAAGCTCTTCGGTGCGACAGACGAAGAAATCCAGGAGGCCGTCCACTACGCCAAGGCCAGCCTGGGCTGGAGCGCGTACATCAACGGCATGCAGGAGGACTACGACCAGTTCGCCGCCGAGCTGGCGCAGGTCGTCGACTACGTACGGTCCCAGGCCTGAGATGGAACTGGAGCGAGTGCGCTCGACGGTCCTCCGGGGCACGTTCCACGTGTACGAACTGGCGGCCCTGGTCGCAGCGGCCCGCTACGTCACGCAGGCCGCGCCCCCGGAGGTGCCCGCCGAATCGCTCGAACAGCTGCGCCGGCTGCTGGATGACTACGACCGGCAGGTCCGTAACCTGTCGAACCTGTCGGCGCCGCACGCCCCGGCACCACAACCACCAACAGCGGATTAGTCAGGGTGTCCTCAACCGGACCTCCCTCAACCGGACCTCTACCGGAGTCCGTCCACGAACAGCGCTCCCGCCAGCAGACGCGAACTGCCCCGGGGCCGCAGCTTCCGCGCGCGCAGGTCGGCGTCGAACACCCGAAGCGCCTCGGCGCCTTCGGGCGTCGCCGTGCCGCCCGCGTCGAGGACTGTCCGCGCACCCGCCTGGGTCAGGCGGAGCTCGTGGGGACCCGCCCGGTGGAGCAGCGCGGTGTCCTGGAGGGTGCTCATCACCGTGAGCAGGGCGTCGAGCCTGGCCCGGTCCTCGTCGGTGCCGGCCGACCGGGCCGTACGCAACGCCTTCAGCCCCCTTCGTACATGCGGGAATCCCGCACGGGCCTCCCCGCGGGCCCCCGCCGCGCCGTAGCGCGCCGAGACCGTGGAGCCGGGCGAGGGGCGGCGCGGGGCGCGGCGGTCCGGGAAAGCGGCGATGCGCTTGGCCGCCGCCGTCAGCTCCTCGCCGCGGGCGGCGGGTTCCAGCGCGGCAGCCGCCACCAGCAGGCCCAGCACCCAGATCGCGCCGTGGTGGGTACCGAGGCCACCGGCCGCCCGGAGCATGGGCCACTCCGTCGAGCGACCGATCGAGCCCAGCTCCTCACGGAGAGACTGACTCGGTTCACCATTGCGGCGGGCCGCCGACGCCATGGCCGCGAGGCCCGGCGCCAGTGACTTGGCCGACCAGCGGAGCACCGAGAGGTCCAGCCCGGTGACCAGGGCCTCCAGTTGGCGGGCGTCGGCGAGACCTGGTTTGGGGGTCAGGTCCGTCTCGGAGAGCAGCGCCGCCACGGCCGCCCGCGCCAGCGCCTCGTCCGTATCGCTCTGATTGCCTGCCATGGTCGCCATGGTCATGACGGTATGAAGCCCGGCTCTGTGCCGCCTTGGTTCCTTCTGTGCGCGGCCTGTGAACCTGGCCCTGGCCCTGGCCCTAGCCCTAGCCCTGGTCCTGGTCCTGGTCCTGGTCCTGGTCCTGGTCCTGGCCCGGGTCCTGGCCGGGCCCGCCGCCAGTTGCCACCCGGGACCGTCCTGCCGTACGCGCGCAGGTCCCTCGCCACCCCCGCCGCGGCGAAGTAGACCCAGGCCCGTACCACCGTGCCGTCCGGCTTGACGACGTCGCGGGCCACCCGCTCGTACAGGTTGCGCGGGTGGGCGGGCCCGACGTACTCCTCCAGGTGGTCCAGTACGGCGAGCAGCTCCCCGTACTCCCCCGGCGCCGCCGTCACCACCTCGCCCTCGACCGTGCCGTCGCCGCCCGAGTCCTCGACCGCGTACGGATAACCAGGCCCCTCGTAGAGCACCGCGCCCGCCAGCCGTGCGGGTTCCTCCGTGGCCGTGCGGCCGTGCAGGAACAGGTCGTGGTTGCGCTCGCCCGGCCGCAACGTCCCGTAGACGAAGAACGGCAGTACGACGGCCACTGGCAACCTCCTCCTCCTTCTGTGTCTACGGCGTCACCGCCGCCGCGAACTGCGCCTCGTACAGCCTCGCGTACGCCCCGCCCGCCGCCAGCAGTTTGTCGTGCGTGCCCTGCTCCACGATGCTGCCCGCCTCCATCACCAGGATCACGTCCGCGTCCCGGATCGTGGAGAGCCGGTGCGCGATGACGAAGCTGGTACGGCCCTGGCGCAGCGAGGACATCGCGCGCTGGATGAGCACCTCGGTACGGGTGTCCACCGAGCTTGTCGCCTCGTCCAGTACCAGGATCGAGGGCTCGGTCAGAAACGCCCGCGCGATGGTGAGGAGTTGCTTCTCGCCCGCACTCAGGCCCGCGCCCTCCTCGTCCACGACGGTGTCGTAGCCGTCGGGGAGCGTACGGATGAACCGGTCGGCGTGCGTGGCCATGGCCGCCTCCACGACGCGCTCGCGCGTCACACCGTCCACACCGTCCACCCCGTCCACCCCGTCCACCCCGTACGCGATGTTGTCCGCGATCGTCCCGCCGAACAGCCAGGTGTCCTGGAGCACCATCCCGATCCCCGACCGCAGCTCTCCGCGGGACATCTTCGCGATGTCCACCCCGTCCACCCTGATCCGGCCGCCTGTCATCTCGTAGAACCGCATCAGCAGATTGACCAGCGTCGTCTTCCCGGCGCCGGTCGGCCCGACGATCGCGACCGTCTGGCCCGGCTCGACGCTCAGCGACAGATCCTCGATCAGCGGCACACCCGGCTCGTACCGGAAGGCGACCTTCTCGAACGAGACCCTGCCGGTGACGCGCTCCGGGCGCTGCGCGTCGGCGGGCGCCGGGGACTCCTCCTCCGCGTCCAGCAGGTCGAACACGCGCTCCGCCGATGCCACCCCCGACTGGAGGAGATTCGCCATCGCGGCGACCTGCGTGATCGGCCCGTTGAACTCGTACGAGTACTGGATGAAGGCCTGCACATCGCCGATCGTCAGCGCCCCGGACGCGACCCGCAACCCGCCGATCACCGCGACCAGCACATAGTTGAGGTTGCCGACGAACGACATCGCGGGCTGGATGACGCCCGAGATGAACTGCGCCCGGAAGCTCGCCTCGTACAGCCGGTCGCCCAGCTCGTCGAAGGTCCGCACGGCCTGCTTCTTCCGGCCGAAGACGAGGACCTCGGCGTGGCCGGTGTACATCTCCTCGACATGGCCGTTGAGTTTGCCGGTGACCGACCACTGCCGTACGAACTGCGGCTGCGCGCGCTTGCCGATCTTCACCGCGAGTATCACCGACAGCGGCACGGTCGCCACGACCACCAGCGCCAGCAGCGGTGAGATCCAGAACATCATCGCCAGCACGCCGACGATGGTGAGCAGCGCCCGCACCATCTGGCTGAAGGCCTGCTGCATGGTCTGGGTGAGGTTGTCGATGTCGTTGGTGGTGCGGGAGAGGATCTCGCCGCGCGGCTGCTTGTCGAAGTACGACAGCGGCAGCCGCGCCAGCTTGGTCTCGGACTGCTCGCGCAGCCGGTAGCCGACGCGCTGCACCATCACCATCGCCAGCCGCTGCTGCCCCCAGGTGAGCCCGGCGGACACGACGACCATGCCGAGGACGAACCCCAGCACCACGCCCACCTCCCCGAAGTCGACGCCGGCCGAGCTCTTCGCGCCGGAGACGACCAGGTCGGTGGCGTGCCCGAGGATCTTCGGGCTGAGTACGGTGAGGAAGACCCCGGCCGTGCCGGCCGCCAGCACGGCGGCCAGCCGGGCCCGCTCGGGGGCCATCATCCGCAGCAGCCGCAGGCTGGAGCCGCGGAAGTCCAGGGAACGTTCGAGGGCGGGGGCGGCGGGGCTTCCCGGCCCTGGGCTCCGCTGCGGCGCGGGGCCTCTGCGCTCGGGGCTTCTGCGCTCGGGACCTCTGCGCTCGGGAACGGCGGTCATGCGGCTTCCTCCTCGGTGAGCTGGGAGAGAACGATCTCCCGGTAGGTGGGGTTGCCCCGCATGAGTTCCTCGTGGGTGCCCGTGCCGACGACCCGGCCCTCGTCCAGGACGACGATCCGGTCGGCGCCCCGGATGGTGGAGACCCGCTGCGCGACGATGACGACCGTCGCCTCCGAGCCCGCCGTCTCCCGCTCCAGCGCCGCTCGCAGCCGGGCATCGGTCTGGTAGTCGAGGGCGGAGAAGGAGTCGTCGAACAGATAGACAGCGGGGCGGGTGACCAGCACCCGGGCGATGGCGAGGCGCTGGCGCTGGCCGCCGGAGAGGTTCGAACCGCCCTGCGCGACCGGCGCGGCGAGGCCGAGTTCCAGCGCCCGTACGAAGTCGGCGGCCTGTGCGGTCTCCAGGGCCCGCCACAGCTCCTCGTCGCTCGCGTCGGGATTTCCGTAGCGGAGGTTGGAGGCGACGGTGCCGGAGAAGAGGTACGGCTTCTGCGGTACGAGTCCGACGGTGCGGGCCAGCAGCGCCGGCTCCATGTCCCGTACGTCCACGCCGCCCACCCGCACACTGCCCACCCGCGCCTCGCCGCTGCCGCGCACACCGCTGCCGCCGGTCGGGTCGAAGAGCCGCGGCACCAGGTTGAGCAGGGTCGTCTTGCCGCTGCCGGTGGAGCCGATGATCGCGGTCGTACGGCCAGGGCGGGCCGTCAGACCTACACCGCGCAGCACGGGCTCCTCGGCGCCCGGGTAGCTGAAGTAGGCGTCGCGGATCTCCAACAGGCCGGGGCCGCGCAGTTCGCGTACGCCGCCGGAGGCGGGCGGGGCGACGGACGGTTCGGTGTCGAGGACCTCCTGGATGCGCTCGGCGCTGACCGCGGCGCGCGGGACCTGCATCAGCAGGAACGCCGTCATGCCGACGGCCATCAGGATCTGCATCAGGTAGCTGAGGAAGGCGATCAGCGAACCGGCCTGAAGGTCGCCGGAGTTGATGCGGTGGCTGCCGAACCAGACGATCGTGACGATGGCGAGCTCCCAGATGACCAGGATGGCCGGGTACAGCAGCGCCATGAGCCGTCCGGCGCGGACGGAGACCTGCATCAGGTCCTCGTTGGCGACGGCGTAGCGCTGCTGCTCGTGCTCGTCGCGGACGAAGGCCCGTACGACGCGGATACCGGTGATCTGTTCCCGCATCATCCGGTTGACGTTGTCGACGCGCTTCTGCATGGAGCGGAAGAGGGGCGCCATCCGCCCCATGATCAGCCCGACGGCGCCGCCGAGCAGCGGCACGAAGATCAGGAGCAGCAGGGAGAGGGGCACGTCCTGGTTGACGGCCATCACGATGCCGCCGACGCAGGTCAGCGGGGCGGCGACGAGCATGGTCAGGCCGAGTACGGCGAGTGCCTGCACCTGCTGTACGTCGTTGGTGGTGCGCGTGATCAGCGAGGCGGTGCCGAAGCGGCTCATGTCGCGTAGGGAGAAGTCCTGAACGTGGGTGAAGACGGCGGACCGCAGATCACGGCCGACGCCCATCGCGACGCGGGCGCTGAAGTAGACGGCGACAGCGGCGCAGAGGATCTGGAGGAGGGTGACGGCGAGCATCAGGCCGCCGGTGGACAGGACATGGCTGCTGTCACCGGTGAGTACGCCGTTGTTGATGATGTCGGCGTTGAGGGTGGGGAGGTAGAGGGTGGACAGGGTCTGGATCAGCTGGAGGAGGACGATCAGCGCGATGGTCCGGGCGTAGGGCCGCAGCCTCTCGCGCAGAAGTGTGATCAGCATTGTTTCGACTGCTGCCCTCAGCCGGCGTACGGGGTACGGGACTTGGCGGCGCGCAGGGCGTTCCCCCACCAGCCGAGCTGGTCGAGCATCGCCTTGGCAGCGGCGTCGGGGGCGGCGGGGTCCTTGTGCTGCCCCTTGTCGTCGAAGAGGCCGCCCGCGTTGTGGAAGGAAACGGTGTCGCGGACGGTGACGGCGTGCAGCTCGGCGAAGACCTGGCGCAGCTGCTCGACGGCGCGCAGACCGCCGGAGATGCCGCCGTAGGAGATGAAGCCGATGGGCTTGGCCTGCCATTCGTGGAAGTGCCAGTCGATGAGGCTCTTGAGGCTGGCGGGGAAGGAGTGGTTGTACTCGGGGGTGAGGACAACAAAGGCATCGGCGTCGGCCAGCCTGGGCGAGACCTTGGCGAGCTCGGCCAGGACGGCGGGGCGGGGGTTGTAGGACAGGGCGGTGGGCAGCTCCACGTCGCCGAGGTCGATGGATTCAAGGATGAAGTCCTCACGCTGGGCGGCGCGGGAGAGGAACCAGTCGGCGACGACGGGGCCGAAGCGGCCTTCGCGGTTGCTGGCGAGGATGACGGCGAGCTTGAGGGGCGACGTAGTCGTGTGGGGCGTTGTGATGTCCATGGAGAGGAGCCTCGTACCTAAACCATGGTTGAGGTCAAGCTACGCTTGACGACATGACGCATCTCGCCTGGAACGCCAAGGAAGCCACGGTCGGCGAGCTGGCCGAACGCAGCGGCGTGGCCCCTTCGGCACTGCGCTTCTACGAACGGGAGGGGCTGATCACCTCCCGCCGCACGACGGGCAACCAGCGCCGCTACCACCGGGACACGCTGCGCCGGGTGGCCTTCATCCGCACGTCACAGCGGCTGGGCATCCCACTGGCGACGATCCGCGAGGTCCTGGCGCTGCTGCCGGAGGACCGTACGCCGACGCGGGAGGACTGGGCGCGGATCTCGGAGTGCTGGCGCGAGGACCTCGACAAACGCATCCGGACGCTGCAGCGGCTGCGCGACAACCTGACCGACTGCATCGGCTGCGGCTGCCTGTCGCTGGACCGGTGCGCGCTGTCGAACCCGGGGGACGAACTGGCGGCGCGGGGGCCGGGGCCGCGGCGGCTGATCGAGGACTGAGGGCGGCGGTCGCGTCGGGCGGTGCGCCGCTACCGTACGGGTACAGCCTGCGATCAAGAACGCGGAAGACGTACGGAGACTGCGGTGGCGACCATGACGCCTTCTGGAGAGTTCGAGAGTCTGCTCCGGATCGTGGAGGAACTGGACACACCTGACGGCTACAAGGCCGAGCTCATCAGAGGGAAGATCGTCGTGTCACCGTGGCCCGTGGCTGGCTCCTCGCGCCCCCTCAGATCGCTCCGTCAGCAGCTCAAAGCCCATGCGCCTGAAGGGTTGGAAACTGCTGCGGGTGTACTGAGCGGCGGTGACTTTTGGTGAGCGTGAGTGAGTGCCGGGGCTGGATGCCGTTGTGCGCTGTGCGCCGGGAGGGTCTCCCGTTATGGGGTGCGTTCTGGGCCCTCCTCTCTCCGGGTGGGGAACGTGAGTTCTTGTGTCGAAGAGGTGACCTTTGCGGATGGTGCTCGTTGACTGCTGTGACGGGGTCTTCGGCCGGGTGGGGTGAACGGTGGGCGGGCTGCGGGAATTGGCGGCATCTTTCGTGGTGCCCGGTCCTGCTGGGGTGGCGGTCCGGGACCGGCTGCGGGTGTCGGAGGCGGATGCGGCGGTGCTGGCCGAGGTCGGTGTCTTCTTGGGTTCGCTGGCCGCGGGGGATCTCGCGGAGCGGCCCCGGCAGGGCCTGGGGCACGATGCGGCCGGGTGGGCGGTGCGCAAGCGGGAGCTGACCGGACGGTCCTCTGCGCGCTGGGCGGGCAGCATTACCAAGGCCACGCATGACCAGTGGGCGCTGGCGCGACGCGGGCAGAGCGCACATCTGGGCTGGCTGCGGGGGCAGATCACGCAGATCGAGGCGCGGCTGGCCCGGCCGCTGGGTGCTGGGGCGGACAAGCGGGAGGGGCTGGTGCGCGGCTATGCCTCGCGCGCCGAGTGGCATGCCAAGTCCCGCCGCCTGCACACCATGAAGGACCGGTTGGCGGTGCTGGAGGCGGACTGGAAGTCGGGCCGGGTATGCGTGGTGCGCGGCGGCAAACGGCTCGCGAACACCCGCCACCACCTGGCGGCGGCCGTGCTGAGCGAGCGGGCGTGGCGGGAGCGGTGGCAGGCGGAGCGGATGTTCCTGGCCGCCGACGGGGAGTCAGGCAAGCGCTTCGGCAACGAGACCATCCGCATCACCGACACCGGACAGGTTTCGGTCAAGCTCCCGGCCACGCTGAGCCACTTGGCCAACGCGCCGCATGGCCGGTATGTGCTGGACGCGACCGTGGCGTTCCAGCACCGTGGGCAGGAGTGGGCCGACCGGATCACCGCGAACCGGGCGGTGGCCTACCGCATCCACCACGACACAGCACGCGGCCGCTGGTATGTGACCGCGTCCTGGCAGCGTGCCGCCGCCCCCGTCCTGCCGTTGCACGCGGCGCTGGCCCGGGGGGTGGTGGGGGTGGACATGAACGACGACCACCTTGCCGCCTGGCGCCTGGACGTGCACGGCAACCCGGTCGGCGAGCCGCAGCGCTTCTTCTACGACCTGACCGGCAGCACGGTCCACCGGGACGCGCAGCTGCGGCACGCGCTGAGCCGGCTGCTGCACTACACCCGCCGTAGCGGGGCCGCTGCGATCGCCATCGAGGACCTCGACTTCGCGGCGGAGAAGGGCCGGGAGAAGCATGGCCGCAGAAAACGCTTCCGTCGCCTGCTCTCCCGCTTCCCCACCGCCAAGCTCAAGGCCCGGCTGGTGTCGATGGCCGCCGAACAGGACATCGCCATCGTCGCGGTCGACCCCGCCTACACCAGCAAGTGGGGTGCCCAGCACTGGCAGA